>NZ_JABWQR010000001.1:0-346179 GCF_014270125.1 Pseudomonas sp. SWRI99
TACAGGGTTTTGCATTCACTCAGATACCTGCGGCCCAGCGCAGATCCATTGTGGGAGCGGGCTTGCTCGCGAAGGGGCCGGCGTTGACTACAAAGATCTACAGCCCCAGACACAACAAAGCCCGCACAAGGCGGGCTCTGTTCTGACGCGTTCCAGCCTCAGAAGCGAAACACTTCCATATCGGTACGAATCGGCGAAGCCATCGGAATCTTTGGCTGCTTCTCGGCGTCGGTCGCCGACGCTGCGGGTTTTGGTGGCGCTTTGCGCGGTGCCTCGGCCACGGGTGGCTGGTTGGCCAAGGGCTTGAGCGCTACCGACAGTTGCTCGGCCAGCCGCTGCAGCAAAATCCCTTGGGCCTGCACCTGCGAAGCGGTGCTGCCGGCGTGCAGCTCCTGCAAATGAATGATGCGGTTATCACGCACCTGACCACGGCGGTCGATCAGACGCCACTGCGCATCGAGAATCGCCGGTTGTTTCTGCCCGGAATCCAGACGCGTGATGGTCAGCAACACTTGCACATCCGGGGTGAAACCAGTCGTGGCAGGTGCCAGCACCACACGCTGGCTATCCAGATGACCGGCGACCTGCCGCATCAGCAATTGATCGATATCCGACGAAAGGCTGCCCGCCCAGCGACCGTCGGTCGCCGCTTGCAGGCTGCCGTCCGGTTGGCGTTGCAGCAGCGTCTCGCGTTGCAGGTAATCGGCAACGACTACCGGCCCCAGCAAAACCGCCATGCCCGCGCTTTGCGCAGGCTGAACCGGACTTCCGCTGTCCAGCTGATACAGCGACACCGGCTGGTGAACGCTGCAACCCGCCAGGCCCAGAACGCCGGCGAGCAACAAAATAAGGGGGCGTAGAGCAGTCATCATCCCGTCCAGGTGGCCGCCACAAGGCTGACCACAGTGAAAATACTCAATAAATATGAAGAACGCTCGGCCACGCCGGCGCTTGAAAGGCCATATCATCCGTGAATATGCGTTCCGACTCCAGCGCCAAAGCGTCGATCTACGCGTTAAATCATAGATCGACGCCTCTGGAAGGGCGTTCTCGCCTAATTGAGGTTTTCGACGAGCAGCGCATCCACCCGCTGGAAGCCCCTCGGCAGCTTGTTGCCACGTCGCCCACGCTCACCTTTGTAGTGTTCAAGGTCGTCGGCCTTCAGCGACAGGGTCCGTTTGCCAGCCTGCAACACCAGGGTGGCGCCTTCCGGCAGGACTGCGATGTCCGTGACATATTCTTCGCGGCTGGCCACGCGCTCACCGGAAATACCGATGATCTTGTTGCCTTTGCCCTTACCTAATTGTGGCAGATCGCTGATTTTGAAGATCAGCAGGCGACCTTCGGTCGTGACCGAGGCCAGCCAGTTGTGTTCGCGGTCGGCGACCGGGCGCGGCGCGATGACCTTGGCGTTGTTCGGCAAGCTCAACAGGGCCTTGCCGGCCTTGTTCTTGGCTTGCAGGTCTTCACCTTTGACCACGAAGCCGTAACCGGCATCGGAAGCGATTACGTACAGCGAATCATCTTCCGGCATCAGCACGCATTCGAAGCTCGCGCCCGGTGGCGGCGTCAGACGACCGGTCAACGGTTCGCCCTGGCCACGGGCCGACGGCAACGTGTGCGCGGCGACCGAATAACTGCGACCGGTGGAGTCGATGAATACGGCAAACTGGTTGGAGCGCCCCGCTGCCGAGGTCTTGAAGCCGTCGCCCGCCTTGTAGGAGAGGCCGGTGGCGTCGATGTCATGGCCCTTGGCCGAACGTACCCAGCCTTTTTCCGACAGCACGACGGTAACTTTCTCGTTCGGCAGCAGATCGTGCTCGGTCAATGCCTTGGCTTCGGCACGCTCGACGATTGGCGAACGGCGGTCATCGCCATAGGTTTCGGCGTCTTTGAGCAGCTCGGTGCGCACCAGCTTCTTCAGCTTGGCTTCGCTGCCCAGCAGGGCTTGCAGCTTGGCTTGCTCCTTGAGCAGTTCGTCCTGCTCGTCGCGCAGCTTCATCTCTTCCAGTCGCGCCAACTGGCGCAGACGGGTGTCGAGGATGTAGTCGGCCTGAATCTCGCTCAGGGCGAAACGCTCGATCAGCTTGGCTTTCGGGTGTTCCTCGGTACGGATGATGTGAATCACTTCATCCAGGTTGAGGTAGGCGATCAGCAAACCGTCCAACAGGTGCAGGCGGCGCTCGACCTTGTCGAGGCGGAATTGCAGGCGCCGCCGCACGGTCAGCACGCGGAATTCCAGCCATTCGACCAGCAGCGCGCGCAGGTTTTTCAACTGCGGCTTGCCGTCCAGACCAATAATGTTGATGTTGACCCGGTAGGTCGACTCCAGCTCGGTACTGGCGAACAGATGCTGCATCAGCGCTTCGTGGTCGACGCGGCTGTTGACCGGGATGATCACGATGCGGCACGGGTTTTCGTGGTCGGATTCGTCGCGCAGGTCGGCGATCTGCGGCGCCTTCGACGGTTTGGCCTGCATCAGCGCGGCAATCTGCTCCAGCACCTTGGCCCCGGAGACCTGATGCGGCAGCGCGGTGACGATGATGTCGCCGTCCTCGACGTGGTACACGGCGCGCATGCGCACCGAGCCCTTGCCGGTTTCGTACATTTTCAGCAGGTCGGCGCGCGGCGTGATGATTTCCGCTTCGGTCGGATAATCCGGGCCTTGAATATGCTCGCAGAGCTGCTCGACCGTGGCTTTCGGCTCATCGAGCAGACGCACGCAGGCAGTGGCGACTTCACGCAGGTTGTGCGGCGGCACGTCGGTGGCCATGCCCACGGCGATGCCGGTCGTGCCGTTGAGCAGAATGTTCGGCAAACGCGCAGGCAATACCAGCGGCTCCTGCAAGGTGCCGTCGAAGTTCGGGCCCCAGTCAGCCGTGCCCTGACCGAGTTCGCTGAGCAACACTTCGGAATAACGCGACAGCCGCGCTTCGGTGTAACGCATGGCGGCGAAGGACTTCGGATCGTCCGGCGCACCCCAGTTGCCCTGGCCATCGACCAGCGTGTAGCGATAGCTGAACGGCTGCGCCATCAGTACCATCGCCTCGTAGCACGCCGAGTCGCCGTGGGGGTGGAACTTGCCGAGCACGTCACCGACGGTACGCGCCGACTTCTTGTGCTTGGAATCGGCGTCCAGCCCCAGCTCGCTCATGGCGTAGACGATACGCCGCTGTACCGGTTTCAGGCCGTCGCCGATATGTGGCAGCGCGCGGTCCATGATCACGTACATGGAGTAGTTGAGGTAGGCACTTTCGGTGAAGTCAGCCAGCGAGCGGCGTTCTACGCCGTCCAGGCTGAGATCAAGGGGATTGCTCATGCAGGCCTCATCGGTTCGTTGTCTGGCGCAGCAGCATGGTGCCACCGCGCTGAGTAAATTCAAGTCTGTTCAGGGCGCTCATGCCGAGCAGCACCTGATCGCCATGCAGCCCCGGCGCCACCAGTGCGCGGACATCCCGCAGCACAATGTCGCCCAGTTGCAGGCGGGCAATTTTCGTTCGGTAGCCCTGGCTCAGGCCGTTGGCCGTGCTCAGGGTCACACCGAAACCTTCTTCAAGCTTCAAACGTTTGGCCAGGTCTGCCGGGATCGACACATCGGTCGCGCCGGTGTCGAGCATGAACTCCACCGGCTCGCCGTTGATCTGGCCGCTGGCGACAAAATGCCCTTGGGCATTGCTTGCCAGTTTCACCTCGATAAACCCTTCGCCCTGCTCCGACGTGACAACGATATTCGGATTCTGCTGACGCTGCTCCCACTGACCGAAAAACCGGGTCGCCAGAAACAACGCCGCGCACCAGGCCAGGATCATCAGCACCCGACCGGCGCGCTTGCCCGGCGGCTGCTGAATCAAGGACTGGCACTCCAACCACCATCAGGTGCTGCAAAACGCCAGACGATCGGACGGGACTCGCCATCGGCACGGGTGGCGAAATTGTTGTCGACGCCAATCCACGCGCCTTGGGCATCGACCAGCAATGCTTCGGTCAGACCGTGTTTCGAGGTGTAAAGCCGACCCGGAACCAGTGCGTCTGCGGCAAATGACCAGCAGCGCTCCTGCTTTCCCGTCACCATTTCATGGCGACAGATTTTGAAAGCATTGCGGTCAAGAAGAAACAGCTTGTTAGCGAATAGAGCGATGTCTGAAAAATCCTTATCTACCCATTGGGAGCCCGGAAATTGCGGCGGCTGTGGTGCCAGTCCCTCCTCGGTCATTACCACACAAACGGAATAGCAAAACCATGTGTAATACATGGGGTTGAGCATCCGCTTGATCTTTACCAAGCCTCTTTTTTGCCGCTCGGCAGCCAGCCAGATTTCAGTATCGGCAAGGCCGGTCACCACCACGCCTTCATACAGCGCGTTGGCATGCGCCAATAACCCGGCTTCCCGCGCCATCGTCAGCATTTGGGAGGAGATGCTCAACCAGCCCTGCCCCCCATCGGGTCTGATTCGCAGAATCGCCGAATACGTTTCACTGAGAATGTAAAGATTTCTGCCAGAGTCACAAGTGATCCCTTCAAAGTCCAACGCACCATTACCCGCAAGCGATCTGAAGAAGCTCCGCGTTTTCATGGCCAAGGTCCGCCCGGGGTCTTCGGGCACGGGTGGCACATTAATCAAAACCGCTTCGGCCTTCCACACCTGAGCTTGTGTATCGAGTCTGTAGATCTGATCGTCGTCTCGATCCGACACCGTCCACAACACCCCGCCACAGTTGGCAAGCCCGGATAGATTCCCTCCGAGCATGCCATCCACAGGATGCTCGGACAGCATCCGCAGCTCAGGGTCCGCAGCCAGTCCCAACGAACTCCAGACGAGCAAAAAAACCGCAATAAAGTGGCTGAGTTTCATCATTGAATCTCCAACAGTCGGCGTTTCAAGTTTCCCCGAGCCTTGCACGACATGTCGGAATTCAACGCACACACTACTTTCTCGACAGCATTGCTTCAGAGCTTTACGCCTGCACCTCATGCATCACAGCAGGTCGCAGCTCAAGTATTGCAGTAATTTCCTGATCTGCTGAGAAAGTGACTGGCGCCTCAGCAATCCGACTACAGCGCATTCAAAGCCTGGCGCTCCATCCGCCCTCCGGGGCAGCGAAACGCCAGACCACCGGACGGACCTCACCGTCGGCACGCGGCCCGAAATTATTGTCGACGCCAATCCATGCCCCTTCGGCATCAATGACCAGCGCTTCTTCCAGCCCGTAGTTCTGCGCGTAACGGCGGTTGGCCTGTAACAGTTCGGCGGCATACGACCAGCATTGCTCGACCTTGGCAGTCTGTGCATCGCGCCGACAAATCTGAAAAGCGTTGCGTTCAAGGGTAAACAACTTGCCGTTAAACAACGAAATATCAGAAAAGTCCCGGTTGACCGCTCTGGCCTTGGGGAACTGCTGCGGTTGCTTCTCCTTGCCGCCCTCACTGAGCAGCACACAGCGACCGTCGCAATCCCACACCGTCTGCTGACGCTTGATCAGCAGCAATCCACGGTTTTGCCGTTCGGCAGCCAGCCACATCTGATCGCCCGCCGGGTTCACCGCCAAGCCCTCGAAGATCGCATTGAAGTGCAGAAGCATGCCGCTCGCCCGCGCCTCGCGAACCAGCATCGGTGAAATCTTCAGCCAGTTTGCCGGGCCGCTGACCGGCACCTGCAACACCGCCGCATGGGCTTCACTGACGATGTAGCGATTGCCCGTGCTGTCGCAGCTGATGCCTTCGAAATCCAGATCGCCACCGCGAACGAACGACGCCGCCCAGGTGCGTGAATTCAAGCCCCAGGGCAAACCGCTGTCCGGTACTGGCGGCACGTCAATGCGCACCGTTTCGGCCTGCCAGACCTGATCGCGGGTATCGAGCCGGTAGATCTGCTCGTCATCGCGATCGGAGACTGTCCACAATTCGTTGCCGCACAGCGCCAGGCCCGACAGGTTGCCGCCGCGCATGCCGTCGACCGGGTGCCCGGAGAGCAAGCGCAACTCCTGCAGCGGTTCGGCCGACACGCTCATCGCACTCAGCAGCAACGCAGCCACCAAGGCCCAGCCAAATTGCATCAGGCCAGCACCTCGGCGAGGTTACCTTTGGATTCGAGCCAGGATTTGCGGTCGCCAGCGCGTTTCTTCGCCAGCAGCATGTCCATCATTTCCGAGGTTTCGGCAAAGTCTTCGCCCAGGGTCAACTGCACCAGACGCCGAGTGTTCGGGTCCATGGTGGTTTCGCGCAGCTGCGGCGGGTTCATTTCACCCAGCCCCTTGAATCGGGTGACTTGCGGCTTGCCGCGTTTCTTTTCGGCCACCAGACGGTCAAGAATGCCGTCACGCTCGGCTTCGTCGAGGGCGTAGTAGATTTCTTTGCCCAGGTCGATGCGGTACAGCGGCGGCATCGCCACGTAAACGTGACCGGCATCCACCAGCGGGCGGAAGTGCTGGACGAACAAGGCGCAAAGCAGCGTAGCGATGTGCAGACCGTCGGAGTCGGCGTCGGCGAGAATGCAGATCTTGCCGTAGCGCAGTTGGCTCATGTCCGCAGCACCCGGATCGACGCCGATGGCCACGGCGATGTTGTGCACTTCCTGGCTGGCGAGTACTTCGCTGCCGTCGACTTCCCACGTATTGAGGATCTTGCCGCGCAACGGCAGGATCGCCTGGAATTCCTTGTCCCGCGCTTGCTTGGCCGAACCACCGGCGGAGTCACCCTCGACCAGGAACAGCTCGGAACGCATCGGGTCCTGCCCGGCGCAGTCCGCCAGTTTGCCGGGGAGTGCCGGGCCCTGGGTGACGCGTTTGCGCTCGACTTTCTTGCTCGCCTTGAGGCGCCGGCCAGCGTTGTTGATCGCCAGTTCGGCCAGGGCCAGGCCGGTTTCCGGGTTGGCGTTGAGCCACAGGCTGAACGCATCCTTGACCACACCGGAGACGAACGCCGCCGCTTCACGGGATGACAGGCGCTCTTTGGTCTGCCCGGAGAATTGCGGTTCCTGCATCTTCATCGACAGAACGAAAGCGATGCGCTCCCAGACGTCTTCCGGCGCCAGCTTCACCCCACGCGGCAGCAGGCTGCGGAATTCGCAGAATTCGCGCATGGCATCAAGCAGGCCCTGACGCAAGCCGTTGACGTGGGTACCGCCCTGCGCCGTCGGGATCAGGTTGACGTAGCTTTCCTGCACCGCGTCGCCGCCTTCCGGCAACCACAGCAGCGCCCAGTCGACCGCTTCTTTATTACCGGCAAAGGCGCCGCAGAACGGCTCGTCCGGCAGGCGCTCGAATTCACTGACCGCATCGACCAGATACGAACGCAGGCCGTCTTCGTAGTGCCACTCGACCTTCTCGCCGGTGCCTTTGTCTTCAAAGCTGACCAGCAGCCCCGGGCACAACACAGCTTTGGCCTTGAGCACGTGCTTGAGGCGGCTGATGGAGAATTTCGGTGAGTCGAAGTATTTGGGGTCCGGCGCAAAGTACACGCTGGTACCGGTGTTGCGCTTGCCGACGCTGCCGACGATTTCCAGCTCCGAGGCCTTGAAGCCGTCATTGAAGGTCATCTGGTATTCGTTGCCGTCGCGCTTCACCCGCACCCGGACTTCCGTCGACAGGGCGTTGACCACGGAAATACCCACCCCGTGCAGACCGCCGGAGAACTGGTAGTTCTTGTTGGAAAACTTGCCGCCCGCGTGCAGCTTGGTGAGGATCAGCTCGACGCCGGACACGCCCTCTTCCGGGTGAATGTCGACTGGCATGCCACGGCCGTCGTCGCTGACTTCCAGCGAGTGGTCGGCGTGCAGGATGACCTGCACCGATTTCGCGTGACCGGCCAGGGCTTCGTCGACACTGTTGTCGATGACTTCCTGGGCGAGGTGGTTCGGCCGACTGGTGTCGGTGTACATGCCGGGGCGTTTGCGCACCGGGTCGAGGCCCGAGAGGACTTCGATGGCGTCGGCGTTATAAGAACTAGCGCTGGGAGTGGCCATAAGGTCTCGTCGTCAGTCATTCATGAAAGAGGGGCAAGACTTCACAGCGTGGTGAAATCGATTGCCTGATACATATCGGCAGCCATGCCGGCAAAACTCAGCAACGCCGGCAATTGCCCGGCAAAGCCCTGGAAACTGTGGTCGCCGCCCGCCTGGATGCGCAGGGCACAGGCGCGGTAATACTGTTGGGCGAGGCGATAATCCAGCGTTTCATCGCCGGTTTGCAACCAGACCTGATAACGCCGTGGATCCTGCGGTGCCGGCACTTCCAGTTCGGCCAAGGCCGTGACGTGGTCGTGGGTCAATTCCCAGGTTTCATCGGTGTAGAGGTTTTTCTGCGTGCCCAGATAACCATCGAACATCCGGTGCGGGCTGACCGCCGGGTTGACCAGCAGCGCTTTCAGGCCATGGCGCTCGGCCAGGTGAGTCGCATAGTAGCCGCCGAGTGAGCTTCCCACCAGCAGCGGACTGCCCAGCTCGGCAATCGCTTGCTCCAGCTGAGCGATGGCTTCGCGCGGATGATGATGCAGGGCCGGCACTCGCAGTTGCTCGCTCAAGCCCAGCCGCTCCATCACCGCGACCAGCTGACAGGCCTTCTTCGAGGCCGGCGCACTGTTGAAACCGTGGATATAGAGGATCGAACCGGACATTTGAGCTCCCTGGCTGTCGGCGAAAGATAGCGGAGTTTACAGGGAGTAGATGGAAGGTCATAAACAAATCCCTGTGGCGAGGGAGCTTGCTCCCGCTCGGCTGCGCAGCAGTCGTAACCCAGACAATTGCCTATATTCTGCGAGTATGCGGTGATTGGTTCGGGTCTGCTGCGCAGCCCAGCGGGAGCAAGCTCCCTCGCCACAATGTGTTCAGTAACCGTTGGAGCCGTAGTCGACGGTGAACTCGAATCCGGTAACGCGCTCAACCCCGGTTTCCAGCCGTCCATCCGGCAAAAGCCGCAACCAGCGATACCCCGGCGCCTGCTCGCCGACCTTGAAGTCCACACTCCCCGGCTCGAACTGAATGCAGGTCGAAGGCGAAGCCATCAATCTCACGCCGTTGCGCTCGCGATCAATCTCCTGATGCACATGCCCCCACAGCACCGCGCGAACCTGTGGAAAGCGATCCAGTACTTCAAAGAAGGCTTCGGGATTGCGCAGACCGATCGGCTCCATCCATGCGCAACCGATCGACACCGGATGATGGTGGAAGCACACCAGATGATGACGCTCCGGTGCTTCGCTCAATGAGCGGGCCAGCAATTGCAGTTGGTCGTCCTGCAAATACCCCGGAACCGAACCCGGTACGGCCGAATCCAGCAACGTCACACGCCAGTTGCCAATATCGACAACCGGCTCCAGCAACGCGCTCTGCACCGCCGCCTCGGCCATAACCATCGGCTCGTCGTGATTGCCCGGAATCCAGCGCGCCGGGGCCTCGATCTGCGCGCTTATCTGGCGGAAGGCCTGATACGACGCAAGCGTACCGTCCTGGGAAATGTCGCCGGTGGCCAGCACCAGATCAATATGTGGCTGTTGCGACAACACCAGATCGATGACTTTTTGCAGGCTCTCGCGCGTTTTCAGGCCCAGCAGTTTGCCGTCCGCTTCAGCGAACAGGTGGCTGTCGGACAACTGCACCAGCAGCGCCGGGTCGGCGGTGGTCAACGTGGATACGCTCGGCAAGGCGTTCTCCCAAGGCAAAAGCACGGAATCGATCAAGTGCGGCAATTATGCTGGGCGATGACTCAAAGGGGAAAGCATCGAACCGGACGCAGTTCACAACTAGCGAACGACTTCGTACTCGTGCCCCAATGCCAGGCAATGACTCAGCCACTCCCCCAGGAACAGATTGAGCTGAGCTTTTTCATCCGGCTGGTGCATGGCCGCGTTCGGGTAAGGATAGATGCCGCGAAAGCGTCGTGCATGTTCGGCGCTGACCACTTCGGCCATGCGCGCGTCGTGATAGACCTGCACTTCCAGCTGCGGCACCGGCAACCACGGCAGGCTGTGTTCCTGACGCACCTGCAAGGTCGTGGTGTACGGGCAGGTTTGCAGCACTTCGAGGGCCAGCACGCCGAGCATTTGCTCACCCTGAGTCACGGCGATGCGCCGGGCCTCGGGGTCGTTGCGCATGTCAGGCAGCAGTCGCATCAGGCGCGCGTAGTTGGCCTCGCAGGCGGCTTGCAGCCCCACAAGGTCAACCCGATAACGATCGCGCAGCCTGTTTACGACCATAGCCCCCTCACTTCGGCGCGGTTCAGCGCCAGCCACTGCAAGGCGATGATGCTCGCCGCGTTGGCAATGCGTCCGTCGCGGACCGCCTGCAAGGCATCTTCAAATGCCCAGACCGTTACGCGAATGTCCTCTGCCTCTTCTTCCAGGCCGTGCAGACCGCCGACGCCGTCGGTGCTGCAACGCCCCAGATACAAATGCACAAATTCATTGCTGCCACCCGGCGACGGGAAATATTTGGTCATCGGCCACAACGCCTTGATTTCCAGCCCAGCTTCCTCCTGCGCCTCGCGGTGAGCAACTTCTTCCGGTTGTTCATCCTTATCGATCAGACCAGCAACCAGTTCGACCAGCCACGGGTTGTCGGCCTTGCCCATGGCGCCGACGCGAAACTGCTCGATCAGCACCACTTGGTCGCGCTGCGGATCGTAAGGCAGCACGCACACGGCATCGTGACGCACGAATATTTCACGGTTGATCTCGCGGCTCATGCCACCGGCGAACAATTCGTGGCGCAGGTGCACACGGTCGAGCTTGTAAAAGCCCTCGTAGCATTTTTCGCGCCGCACGATATCGACGGCGGTCGGAATGGCGTTGGCAAAATCGGTCATAAGCATCCTCTTTACTGCACATCCATTACGAGGTTGCTGGGTGTGTCCGGCAACCTCGACTTCGCGCCATCCTAACGCGCCCGCACCGTTTGATGCAGCCCCTTTACCGTCAGCGGGATGGACGGTGACGGCGAAACCCACTCTAATTAGCTTAGTGGCGAACTGACTGCTTCGTTGAGAGTCGAAGCGGTAACTTTTTGCCTTCCCCTGCTTTCGAAAGGACGCCCATGTCGCTTTTCAAAATTGCCTCCGTGGCTGCCATCGCCCTGACTCTGGGCGCCTGTGCCAGTCTGTTCCAGCCCAACTACCGTACGCCGCTGGAAACCACCCGCGACGCTTCGGAACAGCTCAAGCCCGGCTGCTCCAATGCAGATTGCCCGTTGGTGAACATCGATACCCTGCGCTTTCCGGACGAACCGGCACTGGACGGCATCATCGAAAAACGTCTGCTGCAAATGACCCGCACCGAGAAGAACGCCCCGGTGGCACCCACCCTGGCCGCCTACCGCGAGCAGTTTCTGGCCAGCGCCGGCCCACGCTACAGCAGCTACCTGCAAGCCAAGGTACGCGAGCAGCATGACGGACTGGTGATCATCGAGTTGTCGAGCTACCTCGATACCGGCGGCGCCCATGGCACACCGGGCCGCGGCTTCATCAACTATTCGCGCCAGCAGCACAAGGTGCTGAACCTGTCGGACATGTTGCTGCCGGGTCAGGAAGAAGCGTTCTGGAAAGCCGCGCAGGTGGCGCACAACAGCTGGCTGATCAGCACCAAGCTCGATCAGGAAGCGGAGTTCGTGGCGAACTGGCCATTTGTGAAAACCGCGAACGTGGCGCTGACCTACGGCGGCGTGATCCTCAAGTACGACGTGACCACCATTGCGCCTTACGCGCTGGGCCACGTCGAATTGAAGATTCCTTATCCGCGCCTGAACGGCATTCTCAAGCCTGAGCTGTTTCCCGGCCGTAACTGAAGGCTCGGCCCAGCACTAGCTGCAACAGCCCTGCCAGCACCAGCGCCGGCAGGGTTGCACCCACATCTGGGTACAGATTCGCCAGCAAGTGGTAAGTGCTTACGCCACCGAGCCACGCCAACAACGCCGGCCAGCGCAATGCGGCTGACGCCACCTGAGCACTGCGCTTGCGCAGGATAAAGTGATCGACCAGCACCACGCCGAACAGCGGTGCAAACACAGAGCCGATCAGCAGCAGGAAGTTCTGGTACTGCGCCAACGGCGCCAGCAGCGCGATCAGCGTGCAGATCATGCCGATGGCCAAGGCCAGGTGCTCGACTTTCAGGCGCAACAGCATCCCGCTCGACACCGCCGCCGAGTGAATATCGGCGAAAGCGTTTTCCGACTCGTCGAGCAGAATCAGCAACAACGGAATCCCCAGACCGGCGCCAGCCAACGCCAGCAACAGCGCATTGACTTCACCGCTCGGCGCGAACGCCAGGGTGTAGGCAACGCCAAGGCTCATCAGCCAGAAGTTGCCGATGAAGAAGCCGACCGCCGTGCCACCAAACACGTTTCGCGCGCGCTTGCCGAAGCGCGAATAGTCGGCGATCAGCGGCAGCCACGACAGCGGCATGGCGATGGCGATGTCGAAACCCACGGCGAACGGCATCGAACCGTCACCGGCGCGCGCCCACAGTGCAGCGAGGTCGGCTTTGGCGAACAGGTTCCAGGTCAGCCACAGACATGCGGCCAGCAGCAGCCAGATGCCCCATTTGCGCAAAATCTGCCGCACGAAAGTCAGCGGGCCGCTGACCGCCAGCAAGGTTGCAAGCGCACCAAAGAACAGCGTCCACAGGATCGGGTTCGCCCACAGCGAACCTTCGCTGAACGCACGAGTGCCGAGCAGGCTGGCCGCGTCACGCATGACGATGATTTCGAACGAACCCCAACCGATCAGTTGCAGCAAGTTAAGCAGCGCCGGCAGGCGCGCGCCGTGGCGGCCAAGGCTGAGTTTCAGCGCGGCCATCGACGACAGGCCGGTATCGCTGCCGATCACGCCGACAGCGGCGAGCAGCAACACGCCAACCAGCGTGCCGAGGAAAATCGCCAGCAGCGAACCTGACAGGCCCAGACCGGGCGCAAGCAGGGCACCGGTCTGCAACACCATCAGACCGATGCCGAGGGAGAACCATAGGGAAAACAGATCGCGACCGCCGAAGACACGCTTTTCAGCGGGCACGGCGAGGTCGGGGGAATAAGTGCCGGGTTGAATGCTCAAGGGTGGTATCTCAGAGGGACATTTGTTGTTGTGTTGATCGCGCACCACTCCTGTGGCGAGGGAGCTTGCTCCCGCTCGGCTGCGAAGCAGCCGCCCAACCGGTCACCACAATTCTGACTGCGAGAACGCGATGACTGGTTTGGGCCTGCTGCGCAGACCAGCGGGAGCAAGCTCCCTCGCCACAGGTGAGCGCCGCTCGGGTCAGACCTTTTTATAAAGCTGACTACCTTCCTGCTTGAACCGCTCGGCCTGTTCCGCCAGGCCTTTGGCGACATCCACGTCGACCGCGTCAATCCGCTGATTGGCCGCGTATTCACGGACTTCCTGGGTGATTTTCATCGAGCAGAACTTCGGCCCGCACATCGAACAGAAATGCGCGACTTTCGCCGAATCCTTTGGCAGGGTTTCGTCGTGGTACGAGCGGGCGGTGTCCGGATCGAGACCGAGGTTGAACTGGTCTTCCCAACGGAATTCGAAGCGTGCCTTGCTCAAGGCGTTGTCGCGGATCTGTGCGCCCGGATGTCCCTTGGCCAAGTCCGCCGCATGCGCTGCGATCTTGTAGGTGATGATGCCGGTTTTAACGTCATCCTTGTTCGGCAGACCCAGGTGTTCCTTCGGCGTCACGTAGCAGAGCATCGCGCAACCGAACCAGCCGATCATCGCCGCACCGATGCCGGAGGTGATGTGGTCGTAACCCGGCGCGATGTCGGTGGTCAGCGGGCCGAGGGTGTAGAACGGCGCCTCGTCGCAGCACTCCAGCTGCTTGTCCATGTTCTCCTTGATCAACTGCATCGGCACATGGCCGGGGCCTTCGATCATGCATTGGACGTCATGCTTCCAGGCGATTTTGGTCAGTTCGCCAAGGGTCTCCAGCTCGCCGAATTGCGCTTCGTCGTTGGCGTCGGCAATCGAGCCCGGACGCAGCCCGTCGCCCAGCGAGAAGCTGACGTCGTAGGCCTTCATGATTTCGCAGATTTCGTCGAAGTGGGTGTAGAGGAAGTTCTCTTTGTGGTGCGCCAGGCACCACTTGGCCATGATCGAGCCGCCACGGGAAACGATGCCGGTCACGCGCTTGGCGGTCAGCGGCACATAGCGCAGCAGCACACCGGCGTGGATGGTGAAGTAGTCGACGCCCTGCTCGGCCTGCTCGATCAGCGTGTCGCGAAACAGCTCCCAGGTCAGGTCTTCGGCCACGCCGTTGACCTTTTCCAGGGCCTGATAGATCGGCACAGTACCGATCGGCACCGGCGAGTTGCGGATGATCCACTCGCGGGTTTCGTGAATGTGCTTGCCGGTGGACAAGTCCATCACCGTGTCCGAACCCCAGCGAATGCCCCAGGTCAGTTTCGCCACTTCTTCTTCGATGGACGAACCCAGCGCGCTGTTGCCGATGTTGCCGTTGATCTTCACCAGGAAGTTACGGCCAATGATCATCGGTTCCAGTTCGACGTGGTTGATGTTGGCAGGAATGATCGCGCGACCGCGGGCGATTTCTTCGCGGACGAACTCAGGGGTGATTTCTTTCGGGATGCTCGCGCCGAAGCTGTGGCCGGCGTGCTGCTGCTTCAACAGGCCGGCTGCGCGGGCCTCTTGCAGCTTCATGTTCTCGCGGATGGCGACGTATTCCATCTCGGCGGTGATGATGCCTTTGCGCGCGTAGTGCATCTGGCTGACGTTGGCCCCGGCCTTGGCGCGGCGCGGGTTGTTGACGTGGGCGAAACGCAGTTTGGTCAGTTCGGCGTCGGCCAGACGCTGCTGGCCGAAGTTGGAGCTCAGACCCGACAGACGCTCGGTGTCACCACGGTCGTCGATCCACGCCGAGCGCACATCGCCCAGGCCTTTGCGCACATCGATCACCACGTTCGGATCGGTGTACGGGCCAGATGTGTCGTAGACAGTGACCGGCGCGTTGATTTCGCCGCCAAAGTCGGTCGGGGTTACATCCAGGCTGATTTCGCGCATTGGTACGCGGATGTCCGGGCGCGAGCCCTGAACGTAGACTTTTTGCGAACGGGTGAACGGCTTGACCGATTGCTCGTCGACCTTGGCCGAGTCACTCAGGTTGATCGCGTTTTTTTCTTTTGTCGTCATCACGGGCTCTCCAGACAGCATCCAGCAGTGGATTGTCGGAGCAGAACCTGAAAGGCACGGACGCACCAGGGCTGGTGCTGTGCATTCGTCATGAGCGTTCGATTGTCGAACAATATCCCGGACGAAGCACAAGAGGACTCGCCGGGTGACGAGAAATCTTGTTCCCTACGCAGGCGCTAACCTGATCAGGTTCAACGGGATCCGAAATTATTCGATCTCAGCCTCATAGCAAGGCACCCCGACAAGAACCCGGCCAGTCTAGACACAACCGACCCGGAACGCCAACACCGCAGCGAACGCCATGATGAATGGCGTAAATACAGGGCTTGCCCGATTGTTGCCGGCCTAATGCACAACTACACTCGCTTTGCCCTGCCCGCGCCTTGACGCTGCACGGGCCGCGCCTTACCTTTGGCGCCCGGATTACTTCCATAATATTAATGCTAGGGATCGCCTCATGCTGCGCAAACTCTCACTGGCTATCGCCGTGTCTTGTGCGTCCAACGCAATGGCCTGGGCAGCGGAAGCGCCCTTGTCGACCAAAACCGATCTGGTCAGCGTCTATCAGGAAGCGGTCGACAACAACGCCGACCTGGCAGCCGCCCGCGCCCAGTACGGCGCGCAGAAAGAAGTCGTACCCCAGGCCCGCGCCGGTTTGCTGCCCAACCTCTCTGGCGGCGCCGAAGTCGCCGACGTGCGCACTTCGATCGATCAGCCGTCGGCCATCGCCAACCGCAGCGCGCATTCTTATCAAGCGACGCTGGCGCAGCCATTGTTCCGCGCCGATCGCTGGTTCCAGTATCAGGCCGCCAAGGACGTCAACGAGCAGGCTGCGCTGCAACTGTCGGCGACCGAACAGAACCTGATCCTGCAGACCGCCGAAAGCTATTTCAACGTGCTGCGCAGCCAGGACAACCTGGCCTCGACCAAGGCCGAAGAAGCCGCGTTCAAGCGCCAGCTCGACCAGTCCAACGAGCGCTTCGATGTCGGCCTCTCGGACAAGACCGACGTGCTGCAATCGCAAGCCAGTTACGACACCGCACGAGCCAACCGCATCGTCGCGCAGCGTCAGGTCGACGACGCCTTCGAAGCGTTGATCACCCTGACCAACCGTCAGTACAACTCGATTCAGGGCATCGTGCACACCCTGCCGATCCTGCCGCCGGCCCCCAACGATGCGAAATCCTGGGTCGACACGGCGGCGCGGCAGAACCTTAATCTGTTGGCCAGCAACTATGCGGTCAGCTCCGCCGAGCAAACCCTCAAGCAGCGCAAGGCCGGCCATTTGCCGACCCTCGACGCGGTGGCCAAATACGAGAAAGGCGATAACGACGCCCTCGGTTTCGCCAACCCGAACTCCTTCGGTGCGCCCTACGGCGGCAACGTCGAACAGAGCACGCTGGGCCTGCAACTGAGCATCCCGATCTACAGCGGCGGCCTGACCAGTTCGCAAGTGCGTCAGTCTTATGCGCAACTCGATCAGAGCGAGCAGCAGCGTGAAGCCCTGCGGCGCCAGGTAGTGGAAAACACCCGCAATCTGCACCGTGCGGTGAACACTGACGTCGAGCAGGTGCAGGCGCGCCGCCAGTCGATCATTTCCAACCAGAGCGCGGTGGAAGCCACGGAAATCGGTTACCAGGTGGGGACGCGCAATATCGTGGATGTGCTCGATGCGCAGCGCCAGCTGTACACCTCGGTGCGCAACTACAACAACACCCGTTACGACTACATTCTCGACAACCTGCGTTTGAAGCAAGCGGCGGGGACGTTGAACCCCGGCGACTTGCAGGACCTGACCCGCTACCTGAAGGCCGACTACAACCCGGACAAGGACTTCCTGCCGCCGGACCTGGCGTCAGCGGCCGAGGCGCAACTGCGCGCCAGACCCTGAATCTCAGAGCCAACGCCAGACCTGTGACCTGTGACCTGTGACCTGTGGCCTGTGGCCTGTGGCCTGTGGCGAGGGAGCTTGCTCCCGCTGGGTTGCGAAGCGGCCCCCAAACTGACACATCGAGTCGTCCGGTTAACGACTGCTTCGCAGCCTAGCGGGAGCAAGCTCCCTCGCCACCGTTTGTTATATATCTTCAGCTAATCAACCTGCCCAAACCATCCAGTAAGCGCTGCAACGCGCCCTGATTGCGGCGCATCACCGCCAGCCCGGCCTCGGCCATGCGTTGCGCATCCCGCGGCAATTCAAACAAGCGCTGCACTTCAACCGCCAGCCCTTCGGCATCATCGACTTCAACCAGCGCCCCGCCGTCTCGCAACTGCGCGGCGATGTCGAGGAAGTTGAACAGGTGCGGGCCGCTGAGTACCGGTTTTGCCAGCGCAGCGGGTTCGAGCAGATTGTGCCCGCCATTGGGCACCAGGCTGCCGCCGACAAAAGCGCTGTCGGCCAGGGCGTAGAGGAATAACAATTCGCCCATGGTGTCGCCAAGCAGGACCGAAGTCTGCGCATCGACATTGACACCCGTCGAGCGCCGCACCGTGGCAAAGCCTTCGCGCTGGCAGACGTCGAACACCGAATCGAACCGCTCCGGATGGCGCGGCACCAGTATCAGCAACGCGTCCGGATGGTTGGTCAGCAAGCGACGATGGGCGTCGAGCACCACTTCGTCTTCGCCCTCGTGGGTGCTGGCGGCGATCCACACTGGACGTTCCTGCGCCTGCCATTGGCTACGCAATTGCGCAGCGCTTTGGAGCAGTTGCGGATCGATGGTCAGGTCGAATTTGATCGAGCCGGTCACTTCAACCGTTTCGGGGCGCGCGCCGAGGTCACGAAAACGCTGCGCCTCGGCTTCGGTCTGCACCGCCAGAAAGTTCATTTCGCCGAGCATCGGCGCGGTCAGCTTGTTGAATCGGCCATAGCCCCTCGCCGAACGCTCGGACAACCGGCCGTTGGCCAGCGCCACCGGGATGCCGCGTTTGGCGCATTGATGAATGTGGTTAGGCCACAGCTCGGTCTCCATGATCACCGCCAGCGTTGGCTTGACCCGATCAAGAAAACGCGCCGCCGCGCAAGGCAAGTCATACGGCAGATAGCAGTGCTGAATGCGCGGCTCGTTGGCGAACAGTGCCTGAATCCGCTCCGAACCGGTCGGTGTCATGCAGGTCACCGTGATCGGCAGTTGTGGATAACGTTGCAGCAAGCCACGGATCATTGGCGCTGCGGCGATGCTTTCGCCGACCGACACGGCGTGCACCCAGATGCCGCCAGGTTGCAGCGGCGGCATGCCGTAGGTGAAACGTTCGCCAATCCGTTTGGCATAGGCCGGCGCCTTGCGCGCGCGCAGCCACAGCCGAATCGCCACCAATGGCAGCCCCAGGTAAAACAGCGCGGTGTAGAGAGTTCTATTCATGGCGGCGGAGTTTATCGACTTTTATCGCCGATCGCCCGCAAGTGCACGGCGAAACGTTCAGCCAGCCAGCGCGCGGCCGGACCGAGCGGCTCATCGCGACGCCAGACCAGTTCCACCACCAGCGCCGGCGGAGTCCACTCGCTGTCCAGTTCGACCATCAAGCCCTGATACGCCGAATACTGCACCACATGGCGCGGCAACCACGCCCAGCCAAGTTCACGCACCAGCCATTCGGCCATGACGTAGAAGCTGTCGGCGCGCCACACTTGCGGGCTGGCCGGTTCGTTACCGGGATAGAGACTGGTTTGCGTCGACATCAATAGTTGCCGGTGTTGCGCCAGTTGTTGGCAAGTCACGTAAGCCTGCTTCGCCAGCGGATGATTGACGCCGCAGACCGTGACCATCTCGACGCTGCCCAGCACGCGCCGCTCGAGGGCTTCGGGGATTTCGTCGTGATAGAACAACAGGCCCAGATCGGCGCGACGCTCGACCAGTTTGCGGGCGACTTCGCCTTGTGCGGCGCTGGTCAGTTGCACTTCCAGACTGGGAAACTGCTCGGCCAGCGCGGCGAAACTTTCCACCAGTGCCTGATACGGCATCGCCTCGTCCTGGGCGACACGCAATTGCGCTTCCTGGCCGCGCAACATGGCCATGGCGCGGCCATTGAGACGTTCGCATTGGCGCAGCACTTCCCGCGCCTCTTCCAGCAATGCCTCGCCCGCCTCGGTGAGACTCGGCTGACGCCCGCTGCTGCGTTCGAACAGGCTCACGCCCAAGTCCGCTTCGAGCATCGCAACAGCGCTGCTGATCGCCGACTGCGCCTTGCGCTGCCGACGCGCCACGGCCGAGAACGAACGCTGTTCGGCGACCTCTACAAAAACACGCAACTGCTCAAGATTCCACTGCATGCGCTTTGACAACCCATCTTCAGAACAGATAGGTAATGACTTTACCCCATCTGTCGAATCCCTAATATGGCGCCTCAGCAAGCAACGATTTATTCGAGGAATGAAACCATGAACGCCTATGTCTATCTGGCCATTGCCATCTGCGCCGAAGTGATAGCCACCGTTTCGATGAAAGCGGTCAAAGGCTTCAGTACACCACTGCCGCTGATTCTGGTCATCGTCGGCTACGGCATCGCCTTCTGGATGCTGACGCTGGTGGTGCGCACCGTGCCGGTGGGGGTCGCCTACGCCGTGTGGGCGGGGATGGGCATCGTCATGGTCAGCGTCGCGGCGCTGTTTATTTACGGGCAAAAGCTCGACGTGCCGGCGATGCTGGGGATGGCGTTGATCGTGCTGGGCGTGGTGGTCATTCAGCTGTTTTCGAAGACTGCAGGGCATTAAAAAGCAGCCGCAAGTTTCAAGCGGCAAGCCGCAAGCATTGCTGATTTGCTGGTCCGGGTTGCAGCTTGAAGCTTGAAGCTTGAAACTTGCGGCTTCTTCAAGCTCCGAGGTCGCTGCATGCCATCCGTTATTTCCACCGACGTTCTGATTGTCGGCGCTGGTGTCGCCGGCCTCTGGCTGAACGCGCGCCTGCGCCGCCAAGGGTTTTCGACCGTGCTGGTGGAGAGCGCCAGCCTCGGCGGCGGGCAGAGTCTCAAGTCCCAGGGCATCATCCACGGCGGCGCCAAGTACGCGCTGCACGGTGCGCTGACCGGCGCCTCGGAGGCGATCGCCGACATGCCGCGCCGCTGGCGCGAAGCGCTGGCCGGTAATGGCGAGCTGGACCTGTCCGGTGTGCGCCTGCTGTCTGAAGCGCATTACCTGTGGTCGCCAGGCACTTTGGCCGGCAACCTCACCAGTTTCTTTGCCAGCAAGGCCGTGCGCGGCCGGGTTGATCAGGTCAAGGGGGACGAGCTACCCCTGGCCCTGCAAGACAAGCGCTTCAAGGGCAAGGTCTACCGTCTCGCCGAACTGGTGGTGGATGTGCCAAGCCTGATCCGGCGACTGGCCGATCTGGCCGGTGACGGTCTGCTTGCCGGTCAGCTTATCGAGCCGCTGCTGGAAGCAGGTGTGCTGGTCGGCCTGAAAGTCGATGGCCGCGCGATCCGCGCACAACGCATCGTCCTCAGCGCGGGGGCCGGCACCGCCGAACTGCTCGAAGCCCTCGGCCTGAGCCGTCCGGCCATGCAACGCCGGCCGCTGCACATGATCCTCGCCAAGGGTCCTGGCCTGAAACCGCTGTACGCCCACTGTCTGGGCGGCGGCACCAAACCGCGCATCACCGTGACCACGCACCCGGCGGATGACGGCCAGTGGGTCTGGTACATGGGCGGCGACATTGCCGAAAGCGAAGGGGTGGCCCGCGAGCCGGCCGAACAGATTGCCACCGCGCAAAAAGAAATCGCCCAATTGCTGCCGTGGATCGACCTGAGCACCACACAGTGGGCGACCTTGCGAGTCGACCGCGCCGAGCCGCTGCAAACCGGGCTGACGCGCCCGGACAATGCGTTCCTGGCCGAAGAAGGTCGCCTGCTGGTGGGCTGGCCGACCAAACTGGCACTCGCGCCGGACTTCGCTGATCGGGTCCTCGCCTCCCTGCAACGCGACGGTATCCAGCCGCAAGCGGCAGAACCTTTACCAGCCCTGCCCAAACCACCGCTGGGTGTCCCGGCCTGGGAGCAACTGTTGCCATGACCATCGCCACCCTGCATGACCTGCATCGCCCGCTGGGCAGTACCGGCCTGGTGGTTTCGCCGCTGGGCCTGGGCACCGTCAAGCTCGGCCGCGACCAAGGCGTGAAATACCCTAACGGCTTCCAGATTCCCGACGACGACGCCGCGCGAATGCTGCTCAGGCAAGCGCGGGAGTTGGGCATCAACCTGATCGACACGGCCCCGGCCTATGGCCGCAGCGAAGAACGCCTCGGCCCGCTGCTGCGCGGCCAGCGTCAGGATTGGGTGATCGTCAGCAAAGTCGGCGAAGAATTTGCCGACGGTCTGTCGCGCCACGACTTCAGCGCCGCGCACACGCGAATGTCGGTCGAGCGCAGCCTGCAACGTCTGGAAACGGATTTTATCGACCTGGTGCTGGTGCACTCCGATGGCAACGACCTGGCGATTCTCGAATACGAAGAGGTTTACGCCACACTCGCGGCGCTCAAGGCCGAAGGCAAGATCGGTGGTTTCGGCTTTTCCGGGAAAACCGTCGAAGGCGGTCTGAAAGCCTTGGAGCAAGGCGACTGCGCCATGGTCACCTACAATCTGAACGAACAAAACGAGAGCGCAGTCATTGACTATGCTGCTGCCCACGGCAAAGCCATTCTGGTAAAAAAAGCCCTGGCCAGCGGTCACGTTTGTCTGAGTCCGGGTGTTGACCCGGTGCGCGCCAGCTTCGAATTGCTCTTTACCCGGCCCGGCGTCGCCAGTGCTATCGTCGGCACGATCAATCCGCTGCACCTCGCCCATAACGTAGCGACCGTTGCTCAGGTCCTGCGTGGTCACTGACGCCGCCCCGCGGCCTGAAGCAGGAGCCGATATGCCGCGTACGCTCATCAGAAAGAACCCGAGCAACTTCAAGACGCTGCCGCTGTTCGTCGAAGCCACGCCTGAAGGCCTGAGCTATCAGAGCGTCGGCATGCCGCTGAACTTCGCCCAGACCTTGCAGAGGCGCAAACCGGTGAGCGTGGCGGACAGCGAGCGCTTTTCTCTGGAGCTGGCCAACCTCGGTGTTTCCGTGCGGCTGACCCTGCATTGGCAGAACCGCGATTATTGGGTGCTGGTGCGCCAGCGCCGCCAAGACCGCGGCGATGTCGTGCTGAAGCTGATTTCCGGTTACGTGCCGGCCCATGAGTTGAACATTCCGCTGCACACGGCGATTCAGGAAATTGCCGAAGAGTGTTTGCTGGAAACTCCGGAAGGCTGGCTCGGCGGGCGCTTCAACGATACCTGGCTGCCGGCGCCGTACGCCGCCGCGCTGCATTACCGTGAGGCGCTGCCGTTTCGCCTGACGCCGCTGTCCGGCTCGGCGCGTCCGGTACGCTGCGCCAATCTGCAATTGCTGGAACGGCCCCGGGCATACGTGCACTTGCCGACCGCTTCACTGCAATTGATCTATGACTTGCGCCTGGAAATCCCCAAGGAAGCCAAATCTTTGAGCCTGTTTCATGTCGATGAACGACTGGAGGGCGATCAACTGGTGGCCAGGCTCGATCGAAAGCGTCCCGACCTGTACCTGATGCCCCTCGAAGACGGCAAGCCATTGGCCGAGCTTTACACCCTCAAGCGTGACAAGCTGGTGCCGGCCAGCACCCGCGGGCTGCACCTGGCAGAAAGTTTCGCCAGCCAGCAAGGCTGGGTCGTGCAGGAAGAGCGCATCCGCTGGAAGGACTGGCTGGTGCAGCAGGGATTGCAACCGGCGCAGGCGCCACGCTCGGGCCTCAAGCAGTTGAGCATCAAGGCCCTGCGTCTGGTCGGCCTGGGCAAGAAACGCGCGAGCAAATAGCCGATCAGCGTCGGCGATCGATCCAGGTGCGCAACGTCGCGAAAAAGTGAAAGTAGCGGTTTTCGCGTTTGCCCATGCCGCGCTTGGGCGAAAACGACTCATCGGCGTATGCACCGTTGATGCGCACCCGCGACGCCTGGGTCGGCAACGTGCAGACCTTGGCACCCGCCTGGAGCAGCGCGTACTTGAGCAACCGCTCGGAGTGCAGTTTTCTGCCCGTCGCCTGGCAAAAGTCGAAGATCCGCTCGATCCGCTTGCCATACGCCACGTAGGTATCGCGCCCGCACACGGCGAAGCGGTCGTTGAGGCCGCCCCACCATTGCCAGTCCGGCACATAGACATTGTGCCGGCGGGCCTCGGGATGGCTGAACACGTAGCCGGGCAGTGCGCTGTGGAAGAAGTTGTCTGGTCGCACAAACACAACGAAATCCGGCCCGAAAGGCTCCATCAACGTGGTCACGGTATGCAGCGAGTTGAGCTGATAAATCAGGTTGCGCAACGACGCATAGTCATCTGCCCAGGTATCGCCCTGCGCCTTGACCCGCTCGAAATCCCAGCGTTCCAGCACACCGTCGGTCGAGGTCAGCGAGCCAGTCATCGATTCGAACGGCTGGTAGTTGTCCGCCTTCAGCTCGCCCTGCTCGCCGGAGCGGGTGTTCTGCACTTCATCGATTTGATACAGATGGTAAAAGCACTTCACCTCGCTGCCCGCCGGCAACTGCGCCAGCACGTTCTGCTCGATGGAAGGGAAACAGATCGACGAATTTCTCGGAATCCCGAAAAAAGCCACGGCGATTTTCAACACGCAACGACACCTTTTGAAAGTGGCCCGGAGCCGCCGGCAATACCGGCCGCGCGGCTCATTGTCGGCGGAACAGTTTTTGCCACCAGCGCCGGGGCTGTAGCGGCACGACGATGACGTCGGATTTCTGCAACCAGTCCCGCTCGTAATCCCAGGCATGACCGCCCCATAACTTTCCCGCCTCGTTGGAGAAACCCAGGGTCATGAGTTGATAGGTATAACCGACGTGACCGCGCAACCAGTCAAACAGCACCAGGGTGTTGAACCCGGTAGAGGGGCCGACGTAGCGTTTGCCGCCCGGCCGGTCGACCGGGTAATTCCACAACGGTGGCAACGGGATGCGATCCCAGTACATCGCCACGCGCGGCAACGGACACATCGGCGCGGCGCAGCCCACCAGCATGGTGAAACAACGCTCGCCCGAACGCTCGAACAATCGCTGCACATCGGCCCCGCAGGGCAAACCGAAAAAGTAGGCGTCCGGCGCGTTGTAGCCGTGCACAAAGACGTTGACGCTCTGCGCGTTGAGCAGCGGCGCCTTGATGCAGGTATTGAAGCTGACGACGACGTCGTCCGCGCCGATGTTCAGCGCCTGAAAATCGGCTGCCGTGATCGCCGGGTTGTTGGCAATCAACACCACGCGCGCCGCACGCTGCAAACACTCGCGCAAGGCCTCGGGCAAGGCCTGCAAAACCGATTGGTCGCCGCCGGGCAGCGCATCCAGCGCCATGTGCTGATCGCTCATTCAGGCCGGCACCTTCATGCCGTAACGCAGCTTCACCCAAAACCGGGTGAACGCCGAAGGCGGCTGCCATGGGCGCATCTCGCGCTGGATGGCTTCGGCGAGTGCTTGGCCGACCCGGGAAAACGAGTAGCGGCTTTCGGCAAACATCTGACCGTTGCGGGCGATACCCTGGGCCAGCTCCGGGTTGTCCTGCAGCAGCTTGATCTTCGCCACCGCCTCGTCTTCGCTGCGATAGAACACGGTGTTGTGCATGTCTTCGAAGCCGAGCAGGCGGTCTTCTTCACCCTGACTCCAGGCCAGCAATACACAGCCGCACGCCATGGCTTCGAAGTTCTTGATCATGAACTCGTTCATACCAATATCGGCGCTGACAAAAATCTTGATGCGATTGAGCGTTTCCAGATATTCCGCCCCCGATTGGGTGCGGGTCACCAGCATGCCCGTGCGCTTGGCCAGCGATTCGAGCATCGCCTTGCGCTCGGCGTATTCGGTGCTTTTCAGGCTGCCGAGAAAACCGATGGGAATGTCGCGCTCGACGCCGGTGTTATGCAGCATCTGTTCGTCGTAGCCCTTGGAGACGAACACTGTGTCGATGCCTTCCGCGAACATTTTGCGCGCGACCACGGCACCCGATACCAGCGCCCGGCAACTCGGCAGGCGGCGGTAAAGGCGCGAATAAACGCCACGGTATTTACTGGCGGGCATGTAGTTCTGATAGGCGTCGTGTTCAAGAAACACCAGCCCAGGGATGCATTGGAGTACCCGCAATTGCGGAGCCAGACGCTTGACCCGCGAGAAAATCACCACACGGTCGAAGGTCTGATAATCAACCGAGGCCAGAAACGGCCCCAGGTTCATCTGCTGCTGCTTGCTCAACCGATAGATGAAACACTCATCACAGTTCTGCTGCACGATATCGTAGAGCCGGTCGAGAATGACCCGCTGCTCGTCCATCACCAGGAGCATGACCTTCATAAACTGATTGACCACATAAGATTGGGAGGCAAGCGCAGCGGATTCAAACCTGCCACATCAACGCAAACGGCGCGATCCCCAAGGCAAAATCCGTTTGCACACAGTTCACTACGGTAAGAATTCATCTGATCAGCGACTGCGGATTTTTTCGACAATCGCGGTCGTCGAGCTGTTTTCCACCAGACCCAACACTTTTACGGTGCCGCCATAAGCAGTAACGATGTCAGCGCCGACCACTTGGTCGATGCCGTAATCGCCGCCCTTGACCAGCACGTCCGGCTTGACTTCGCGCAGCAGGTTTTCCGGCGTGCCTTCAGGGAAGCTGATCACCCAATCCACGGCTCCCAGCCCGGCAAGAACGGCCATGCGCCGATCGACGCTGTTGATCGGACGACCAGGGCCTTTGAGGCGGCTGACCGAAGCATCATCATTGACCGCCACGATCAGACGATCGCCCTGGGCCCGGGCCTGCTCCAGATAGGTCACATGACCGGCGTGCAGGATGTCGAAACAGCCGTTGGTAAAGACGATCTTTTCGTTATGCGCACGGGCATCGGCCACGGCCAACAGCAGTTGTTCCAGGCCGAGGACACCGCGCTCGGAGCCTTCTTCACGCTGAATGGCGCGGCGCAGTTCCGGGGCACTGATGGCCGCGGTACCGAGTTTGCCGACAACGATGCCGGCAGCCAGATTGGCCAGCGCCACCGCGTGCGGCAGTTCTTCCCCGGCGGCAATCGCGGCGGCCAGCGTCGAAATCACGGTATCGCCGGCGCCGGTCACGTCAAACACTTCACGGGCTCGGGCCGGCAAGTGCAGCGCCGGTTGGTCCGGACGCAGCAGGGTCATGCCGTGTTCGCCACGGGTGACCAGCAGCGCGCCGAGGTCAAGATCGTGCATCAGCGTCGCGCCCTTGCTGACCAGCTCGTGCTCGTCGGCACAACCGCCGACGATGGCTTCGAATTCGCTGAGGTTCGGGGTGATCAGGCTGGCGCCACGGTAGATCGAAAAATCCTTGCCCTTCGGATCGGCCAGCACCGGGATGTTTTTCGCCCGGGCCGCCTGAATCAGCGCCTGATGGTTTTTCAAGGCTCCCTTGCCGTAGTCGGAAAGCACCAGCACCTTGATGCCTTCGAGCAAGTCATCGACCTGCGAGCCGAGGGCCAGCGCGTCGGTGGCGAACGGTTCCTCGAAGTCGATACGCAGCAGTTGCTGGTGCCGGCTCATGACCCGCAGCTTGACGATGGTTGGCTGGTGCGCAATGCGCTGGAACAAGGCGCGTACGCCCGCGCCCTTGAGGCTGTTGCTCAGGCTGTCGGCGGCTTCGTCATCACCGGTCACCCCGACCAGCGAGGCCGGCGCACCCAGCGCGGCAATGTTCAAGGCAACGTTCGCGGCACCGCCCGGACGGTCTTCGATTTGCTCGACTTTAACCACCGGCACCGGTGCCTCAGGGGAAATCCGTGAGGTTCCGCCATGCCAGTAACGGTCGAGCATGACATCGCCGACTACCAAGACAGGGGCTTGATCGAAACGCGGCATGGACAACTTCATGGAGCAACCCACATACAAAATGAACAGGGGCGCGATATTAACACAGGGTAAAGCGCCGTCCGCTTCAATCTGAAAGGTCGCGCACCCAGAACAGCTCATGACGCCGCACGGCCTTGCGGAAAAACTCGTTACTGCCGGTGACAGGCCAGCGCCGCCCTGCAAGCACCTGCTGGATCAAGCGGCGCAGCTGTCGCTTGAAACCCTCCGCGCCCTGCAAGTCATGCTCCATGGCCAGCGCCATGGCCTTGTCCAGTTGCACATCCGGCGACAGCACCGGACTCCACAAACGATCGGCCGGCAACGGCTCGATCGCCGGCGGCAACGCAATACCACTGCCGGCCGGGCCCATGGGCCAGCGGTCGTTGTCATGCAGATGATTGGCGTACATCAGCAGGGTCGCCGGTTTCCAGGAACTGGCGGCGATGGCTTCCAGCACGGCGCGGGTGGAGGCCACGTGATCGCTGTGCGGGTCAAGCTCGGGATGAGGCGTGACAACCACTTCGGGGCGAAAGTGCTCCAGCAGTGCCTGGAGATCGGCCACCAGATGGGTCCAGGTCGGCGCACCGTCAACATCGCCCGGCAGGCGCAGCGGGTTGTGCCGTCGGACACTGCGCACATCGTTCTCGCCAGACTCACGCGAGCCGAATGCTGTATCGGGCGCGTCGGCCATGGCCGGCAATTGCAGACAGTAGTACCCCAACTGCACGCACCGAGCGGCGGGCACCCCGCCCCATAGAGGAATGGTCAGACTGTCCCAACTGCGCAGCCTGCCCTTCAACCGTGCCGCCTGAGCCTTGTCCAGTCCCAGCCGCTGAAAGTCGTCGGCTTCTATCTCGCCCTGAGTCAGGGTGACGATGCTCACTTCTTCGCTGCGACTGTAAAGGCCGAACGCGGCCAGCTCCGCGTCGTCGGCATGGGGTGCAATGACCATGACCCGCTGTCGGGCATAGTCAGGATTAGCCAGCACCCACAACGTGCCCGCCGCACCGAGTGTGCAGTGGCGGCCACGCAAGGCCAGGGCGTTCTGTGCCAGCGCCGCGGCCTGCCCCGACAGATTGACAAAGCGACGCCCCCTGACCCCACGCTCGAACTCCTGGCGATCGTCGCCCACCTCGATGTAAGGGTCCCGCCAACGCCCCAGCCAGGTGGCTTTGACTGCGAGTTCCAGCAGCAGTGTTTCGCCTTCGGCCAGCGGCTCACTCAGACGCACGACGCCAGCGTCGAAGCTCACAGCCTGACGCGCGGTGCCGACGGGAAAGTGATAGTGATAGTCGTCAGTCGCCCGATAGAACAGGTGATCGGCAAACCACGCCTCATGAGCCACCCACGCGAACACCAGCAGCACCGGCACCAGCCACCAGCCCAGCCAGAACCCGGTTGCGAGCAGCGCGATCAGGAACGCGACAAGGAACAATCGCTTGCTGCGTCGATGCGCCTTGAGCAGCTGTTGTTTGCGAGCAGTCATGGCTTCAGACCTTGTAGACGGGCACCGTGTGGCACCAGCGATCCTTGTATTCACGGTCGGCACGACCGAACGAATAGCGCAGTGTTTTGCCCAGCGCCTGCGCATCCGCCCACGCCTGCTGGGTGTTGACGAAACTCAGCACGCTGCCCGGGCTGAACTCGCGGCTTTGCGGGTCAACGCCGCCATTGACGTACTCGAGCGAAACCCATTCCGGCGCCTCGACCCGGTACAGAATCTGGATCGCGACAGGCGCCGACTCCAGCATGACCACCGAACCGGTCATGAACTCGCGCAGCAGGGTGAACACCTCGACCAGCCCGGCCTTGCCAGGTACTTCAAAGCCCCAGCGGCGCTGGAACAGATCGCCGTAAGCGGCGGCCTGCTCTTGCGGCGTGAAATCAGACATTGGCACCAGCGAGCCGCCCGCTTCTTCCAGCAGGCGCTGTTCGCGACGCTGGTTGTAGCGAAACTTCTTCGAATAATCCTCAGGCAGCCGCGCCAGCGCCAGGCCTTCGGGTTGGCTGCGCAGGGTGCTGATCCGCTCGGCATTGAGTTGCGACACGTAGGCCATGCGCTGACGCACCGGGACCACAACGTCCGGGGCGATCGGCAGAATCAGCTCGGCATTGCCCATGTCGAGCAGCCCGCGCTTGCCCTCGCGCTTGAGCACCTCTTTGGACAAGGCCGCGTGCCTGCCCCAGCAGGCAACGGCGGCGACCACTTTCCCGTCGACGATCCAGCCCAGGTAGCGCAGCTTGATGCCGACAAACGTCGACAATCGTTCGACAACCTCGGGGTGCGTCGCAACACTGCCGCCAAAGCGCTGCCAGGCCTGCGCATAGGCCGCCTGGTCGATCTCGCTCCAGCCGCGTTCACGCCAGACGCGAAACGCCGTCAGCATAGGTCGGTCGCATGGGTCGGTTGCGGCTCATCACCTTCTTCGAACTCTTTGGCGTGCAAGCGCGAGTAGTAACCGTTGAGTTCCAGCAGTTGAGCATGGCTACCACGCTCGACGATCCGACCCTCGTCCATGACCAGGATCAGATCCGCCTTCTCGATAGTGCTCAAGCGGTGAGCGATCACCAGTGTGGTGCGGTTCTGCACCACGTGATCGAGCGCCGCCTGGATATGCCGTTCGGATTCGGTATCGAGGGCCGATGTGGCCTCGTCGAGAATCAGCAGCGGCGCATCCTTGAGCAATGCCCGGGCGATGGCTATACGCTGACGCTGACCGCCGGACAACAGCACGCCGTTTTCGCCGACCAGGGTTTCATAGCCTTGCGGCATCTTGACGATGAACTCATCGGCGTAGGCCTCGGTGGCCGCGCGCTTGACCTCATCGAACGGCGCACCCGCCAGATCCCCGTAGGCAATGTTATTGGTGACCGTATCGTTGAACAGGGTGACCTGCTGGGTGACGAGCGCGATCTGCCGACGCAGGCTGCGCATGGTCAAGTCCTGCACCTGCACGTCATCAAGCAGAATCTGCCCCTGTTCGTGCTGATAGAAGCGCGGAATCAGCCCCGCCAGGGTGGACTTGCCACTGCCGGAGCGCCCCACCAGCGCAACCATCTGCCCCGGCTCGACAACGAAACTGATGTCGTCGAGAACTTTCTTCTCGCTGTTGGGATAGCTGAAGCTGAGGTTGCGCACTTCCAGGCGCCCTTGCAGACGGTCACGCTCGACCGTCCCGCGGTCGATTTCCGCCGGCTCGTCAAGTTGCTCGAAAATGCTTTCGGCACCGGCCACGCCTTTCTGGATCGTCGAGCTGACTTCGGAGAGCTGGCGAATCGGCTTGGGCAGCAGACCCGCCATGGTGATGTAGGCCACGAGGTCGCCGGGCGAGGCATCGCCGCGCAGGTACAGGACCAGAAACATCACCACCGCCATCGCGCTGTACGTGACCAGTTGCAGCATCGGCGTGTAGACCGCGCCGGTCTTGGTCATGGTCAGTTGCTTGTCGGTGTTGCTCTGGCTGGCGTCACGGAAGCGCACCTTTTCATAGGTTTCGCCGCCGAAACTGCGCACGACACGGTAACCATGAATCGTCTCGGAAGCGACGTGGGTGACATTACCCATCGACACCTGAATCTTCTTGCTCTGCTTGCGGAATTTTTTGCTGGTGCTGTTCACCATCAGGCCGATCACCGGCAGGATGGCGACCATGACCAGGGTGAGCTTCCAGTTCATCCACAACAGCGTGCAGAACAGGAAAATCACCGTCATGCCTTCACGAATGACCACTTTGATCGCATCCGTGGCAGCGCCAGTGACCATGGTCACGTTGAAGGTAATGCGGGAAATCAGGTGACCGGAGTTGTTCTTGTCGAAATAGCTGTTGGGCAGGTCCAGCAACTTGTTGAACAGCACCACTCGCAGGTCATGCACCAGCCCCAGAGAAACCCGGGCCAGGAAGTAGTTGCCCAGGTAAGACCCGACCCCTTGCCAGACGGCAATCAGTACGATCAACAGCGGCACGCTTTCGAGCAATTGCAACTTGCCCAGATAAGGGTTGCCCGGGAACAGGGCGGCCTCCGGATTGGCCAGGCCGTCGACGAAATATTTGAGGATGTAGGCCAACATCGGTTGGGTCGATGCGAAAATCAGGAACCCGACGATACTCAGGATGAACAGGCCGGCGTAGGGCCGCACGTAAGCCAAAAGGCGGAAATAGATCGCCAGCGTAGACTGGGCTTTCGGTTCAGGACTGCTCATGGGAATCCGCGCAAATCAGTGAGGCGGCGATGATATCACAGGCCCTTTTGTGCCAATAAACATGACTGGGCGCCAGCCTTGGCCAAGTCGGTTAAGATAGCCGGCTCACGATGGGGAGTCAGGCATGCAATCGATTGATCACAGCACTTACGAGGCACTGCGCAAGGGTGCACACGTACTGGAAGCCGACGGCTCCGGCGACAAGGTGCTGAGGCTGGCCGACGGTCGCATGCTCAAACTGTTTCGCCGCAAACGCCTGTTCAGTTCAGCGCTGTTCTTCCCCTACGCTCAACGCTTCGCCAATAACACCAGGGCGCTGGAGCAGCGCGGCATTCTGTGTCCGAGCGTGATTGCGGTTTACCGTATTCCGAGCATTCAGCGCGACGGCGTTTATTACACGCCGTTGGCGGGCGAAACCGTGCGACAGTTGCAGGGCACGGCGCAAGAAACCGATACGTTGCGCGCCCGGCTGGGAGCGTTCATCGCGCAACTGCATGAAAAAGGCGTGTACTTTCGCTCGTTGCACTTCGGCAATGTGGTACAGACCCCGGAAAACCACCTCGGCCTGATCGATATCGCCGACCTGCGCTGCCAGGCACGCGCCCTGAGCGACAGCAAGCGCCTGCGCAACTTTGCCCACCTGCTTCGCTACAAGGAAGACCGCCAGTGGTTACTCGGCAACGACGCCGGCCAGACCTTTCTCGAGGGCTACCGTCAGGCACTGCCGCATAACCGCCAGGCGCCGCTGATCGAGCGCCTGCGCCCGCTGCTCTACTGAGCCTTACGGGCCGATAACCAGAATCGTGGCGCCCTTACGGTTGGCGAAGCGCTCGATGATGCGCATCTTGTGCGCCACCAGCCACGCCTGCAGCCACGGCTCATCGCCTTTGCCTTCAATCAGGAAGTAGCGGTAATTACCGGCGTACTGCGGGGACATCGCCTGCTCACGGGTCAGCTCAGGCACGACATAACCCCGCCCGGCGTAGTAGCTGATGCGGCCGTCTTCGAACCAGGCGGCGGCATCCCGCTCGACGTGCGTGGACATCCAGCGCCCCGCCGCAACGTAATGGGTCTTCCCGCCGCCAGTAGAAATCACGTTGGACAGCATCACCAGCAGCGCCGCGACGACCAGCACCTTGGTCCAGCGGGGAAACTGCCGGGCAAAAGCCGCCAGCGCCAAGGCCAGTGCCGGCACACATAACAGGTTCAGGAAACTCAGGTAACGGGTATTCATGAACTGCTGTTTGATGAAGAAAAGGATCAGCACGACCAGATACAGCAGCGCAGCCCAGGCGAAAGGACGATAGTCACGCCAGTAGGCACCCAACACTGCCCAATTGCGACGCAGCACGAAAGGCACGGCAAACGGACCCATCAACTTGACGAAACCTATCACCAGCGCGGCCAGCATGCCGAAAAACACGATGCGCCCGGCTTCGTCTTGCGAATATTTGTTGATCAGCGAATTGGCAAACTGCTCCGAAAGCATCTGGAACGAGGCATACACGCTATGGGGCGCAATCATGTCCAGATAAACCATGAAGCGCGCCGACATGAATACGCCCCAGGCAGACGCGGCCACCAGCCCCAACACTGGCAGCAGGGCGAACTGCACAAACTGCATGCGCCGCTCGGAAGACCACAGATTGGGCAACTGCCACAGCCCTAGCGCCGGCAGCAACAGCAAGGCTTCCAGGCGAAACAACGCTGCGAAGACAATCGCCAGATGAATCAGGATTGCCCGCAACCAGCCGCCACGGTCCTGCCAGCGCAGCGCCAGCCAAAGGGTCAGCGTGCAGAAGAACCAGAAACCACACTCGCGGATGATGTCGTTTCGAAAGGCATTGACCGCAGGCATCGCCAGCACGACCAGACACGCCCAGCCGGCGATTTCGGGAGAGCGCCGACGGACACAATCGACCATCAACGCAGAGGTACCGGCGAAAAACAGCCCACACCAGATATAAGCACTCAGCTCCAGCGGCAAGTGCACGAAGCGATGGGTCAGTGCCAGGAGGATGGAAAACCAGGGCCAGTCGAAGTGCAGCCAGGCGACATCAGGTCCATGCTCGACTACCTGTTGCGCGATATCGATGTATAACGCGGCGTCTCGCCCGACCGTTGCGATACCCGACACAGCAATCAGCGACAGTAGGATACTCGCCCAGAACGCCACACTGACCGGTCGCTCATTGATTACTTGAGCGGCCTTGACCGCCCATTTACTGTCCGTACCTTTCACCCAGCCCCCTCAACATCACGCGCCACAGGTACGCAAAAAAACAATAAACCGACTATCGGAACAGCAGGCGCAAGGCTTTACGCAAGTACGACCAACGCCCAAGGATGCGCCAGTCGGCACGTAGCGCTTGCATATAAAACGTCTTGGCCAGTGCGTATTCGCCATGGGAGTAGCAGTCACGAAACAAGGACAGGCAACGCTGGGCCAGGAAAGCCTGGCGCAAGTCCTGAAGCTCCTGCGGCATCCGCTGGCTTGAAAAAACTTCATTGACGACTTGCTCTGTTCCGGCCGCAAGGCTCTGCCGCAAGTCATGACGCATGCTGTCAGCGTGCTTGTAAATCAGCGCCAGAGGCTGCTCCACCACACTGCACGGAAAGCGCGCCAGGACTTGGGCAAACACCGGCAGGTCCTCCACGTTGCGCAGGTGTTCGGGGTAGCCCCCTGGAGCAAATACCTCGCGATGCATGGCGCAGGCGCCGTTGGAGATCGACACCGTCTTGTCCAGCAGATAGCCCTTCACCCGCTGGCGCATTGTGAGCGGCAACGGCTTGGCTGCCTGCAGGCTGCGCTTGCCGCCGGCGAAGACCGACCAGTGAGCGCCGATAATCATCCGGCTCTGTGGATTACTCGCGATATGCGCCGACAGTGCCGCCAGCGCTCCGGGCGCCATCTCGTCGTCCGCATCGAGAAAAATCAGGAAACGCCCGGTGGTTTCCTCGATCCCCAGATTGCGCACCGAAGACAGTCCGCCATTGCCCTTGCGCAAGGCACGAAAACGCCCGGCGTGTTCGGCCTGAAGCGCGTCCACCACCTGAGGCGTCGCATCTGTCGAGCCATCATCTATCACCAATAGATCCGCTGCAGCCTCATGCAACTGCGCCAACACCGATTCCACCGCACGTGGCAGCGACTTGGCGTAGTTGTAAGCAGGAATGACGACGCTGATCAGTGTCTCAGTCAAGACTGTTTCCCTGCACACCCTCTTTGACGACAAGAATATCTTCCATGATCAGATATTGCAGGTCAGAGCCGAAAAACATGTTCAGCGCGTCGGTCGGCGAACAGATCATCGGCTCGCCACGGCGGTTGAGCGAAGTGTTCAACGACACGCCATTGCCTGTCAGGTCTTCCAGCGCTTTCATCATGTCGTAGTAGCGCGGGTTGTATTCACGCTTGAGCACCTGTGCACGGGAAGTACCATCTTCATGGACAACTTCCGGCACGCGGGTCTTCCACTCTTCAGCCACTTCGAAGGTGAACGTCATGAACGGCGCCGGGTGATCGATCTTGATCATTTGTGGCGCAACGGTGTCAAGCATCGACGGGCAGAAAGGCCTCCAGCGCTCGCGGAACTTGATCTGGTGGTTGATCCGATCAGCCACACCGGCCACGCTTGGGCAGCCGATAATCGAACGACCGCCCAGTGCGCGCGGACCGAATTCCATACGCCCCTGGAACCAGGCCACCGGGTTGCCCTCGACCATGATTTTGGCGATCTGCTCCGGCATGTTGTCGAGCTTGCGCCAGGCCGGCTTGTTTTCATGGCGGGCGCAGGCGGCAATCACGTCCTCGTTGGAGTACGACGGGCCGAGGTAGACGTGCTCCATCTTCTCGACCGGCACACCGCGGGCATGGGACACATACGCCGCTGCACCGACTGCGGTGCCGGCATCGCCGGAAGCAGGCTGTACGAACAATTCCTTGATGTCGTCGCGGGCAATGATTTTCTGATTCAGCTTGACGTTCAACGCGCAGCCACCGGCGAAGGCCAGCTTGCCGGTTTCCTTGAGCACGTCGCCCAGGTAATAGTCGATCATCTGCAACGCCAGCTTTTCGAACAGCGCCTGCATGCTGGCGGCGTAGTGAATGTACGGTTCGTCAGCGATGTCGCCTTCGCGCTTGGGACCCAGCCACTCGATCAGCTTCGGCGAGAAGTAAAAACCCTTGCCCTTCTCTTTGTAGCGACGCAGGCCGATGACGTTGGCATAGTCGGTGTTGATCACCAGCTCGCCATTCTCGAACGAGGCCAGCCGCGAGAAATCATATTTGCTGGCGTCGCCATACGGCGCCATGCCCATGACCTTGAATTCGCCGTCGAGCATCTCGAAACCGAGAAACTCGGTGATCGCACCGTACAGGCCGCCAAGAGAGTCCGGATCAAAGAACTCCTTGATCTTGTGAATCTTGCCGTTTTCGCCATAACCGAAAAAGGTTGTGGCGTACTCACCCTTGCCGTCAATGCCGAGGATCGCGGTTTTTTCTTTGAAACCGGAGCAGTGATAGGCGCTGGAAGCATGAGCCAGGTGATGCTCGACCGGCTCGATCTTGATCTTTTTCGGATCGAAACCCAGTTGCTCGAGACACCAGACGATCTTGTTGCGATAGCGCTTGTAACGGCGATTGCCCATCAGGATCGCATCAAGGGCGCGATCCGGGGCATACCAGTAGCGCTTGGCGTAGTGCCAGCGGGCCTTGCCGAACAGACTGATCGGGGCGAACGGAATTGCCACCACGTCAACGTCAGATGGTCTGATGCCGGCCTGCTCAAGGCAGAACTTTGCCGATTCGTAAGGCATGCGGTTCTTTGCATGTTTATCGCGTACGAAGCGCTCTTCCTCGGCCGCCGCAACCAGCTTGCCGTCGATGTAAAGGGCTGCGGAAGGATCATGGCTAAGGGCGCCGGACAGGCCAAGAATCGTCAATGCCACAGGGGTCTAGCCTCTTTAGTCTGCATACAGGCGCGATGCGCCTTGAAAATTGATGTGCCCTCGCGCAAGGCGAGTGACAGCTAAAGGGCGGGATTATAGCGTAAACATGAAGGGAATTACCCTGTGCGAATGGCACTGGCGTGAACGGCTTGTTAAAAACACGTCCGAAGCTTTAATAGCCACCCTTGCGCCAGTAAATACTGAGGTTACCGTCAGTCGTCTGGCGATAAATCGTATAGGGCAGCGCCACCGTGTCGAAGACGGCGGAGAGCGGCAGATCGAGCAATACGAAGGGCGCCAGGAACCCCGTTGGGTCGGGAGGCGCATTCAATACGCAGAAATCAAAGGCCAGGCCGCTGTACACCCGCGGAATCGACTGGCAGTAGGTTTTCTGTTTGCGCAGGTCGCGAGCGGCCTCGGCATCGTCCTGCAGGACCGTCGCGGCGCTGCCGCAGCCCGATAAGACCCATGCCAAGGCACCCGATGCCACTGTCCCTTTTATGCTCAAGACTCACCCTCCAAGATTGACGGGCAAGTTAGCACCGGGATTTGGCAGGGGACAGTTCATGGCTTCTGCAGAGGCAGTAGGAAAAGTCTCCGGTACTTGTCCGCTACTTACTGCCAGCAGCAAGGTTCAGTGCGTTTGGCATTTTTTCGCGAGCAGGCTCGCTCGCGCAAAAGAGAATGCCGCGAGAGAGCGAGCCTGATTCAGTCAGGGCTGGAGGCTGTTTTTGGCAAGCGCTGATCGATCACCTGGTACAGCGCGCTGGTTTCAGGCCAGTTACGCATGAATCGCGCACGGTCGCGAGCGTAGGCCGGGGCGAAACTGCCGATAGAACCGTGCTGACACATCGAATCCAGATCAATCAGTGCCCAGCGATCGTTCTGCCAGAACAGGTTGTGCCCCTTGAAATCACCGTGACTGATGCGCTCGGCAATCAATCGCGCAAAGAGCTGATCCAGCGCCAGCAACTCGGCTTCTGGCGCCTGGCCATCGTCCACGTACGGAGCAAAACGTTCGATGATGTCCGGCCCTGGCAAAAACTCTGTCACCAGATAGGCACTGCCGCGCAACCACAAAAAGCGCTTTTCCAGCACCGCCAGCGGTGTCGGCGTGGCGATGCCGAGGAACGCCAGACGATTGCCTTCACGCCACGAATGCCAGGCCCGACTCGGGCGCCAGAAGCGTTTGAGCCAATGAGCGAAACCCTTGATATTGTAGCGTTTGACAAGCAGCGTGCGGCCGTCCGCCTGAACCCTGCCGACACTGGCAGCACCACCGGTCTTGTACAGATGCCCTTGATCAAGCAAGACGTCCGCCTGATCGAGCACGGACAGCATTGCGACTTCTTCCTCGCGGCGAATGGCACGCAGGCCAAATGCACCGCGCTGAACCGCGAACAAGGTGCATTCCCGGCCAACCTTGATCAGATAATCCTTCAGGCGCCAACTGCGCACCTTGTCGATCTGCTTCTGCAGGGCTTCCAGTGGCAATGCATGCTCGCTGTTGCTCAACAGGTAATACACCAGCAATTCTTCGGTAAACGGTTCAAGCGACTTGGGCAACTGGGCAAAGAACACACCGAGGTTTTCCAAGACTTTTTGCCGGGACAATGGCTGGCCCGCGGTCTCGGCGCGAATCCCGGCACCGTCGATCAAGTACAACTGACCACCATGACGCAGCAGATTGTCCAGGTGTAAATCTTCCTGCCAGAGACCTTTGCCGTGCAGTCGGCCGATGGCATCCAGCGCTTCGGCCAACACGGCGGCTTGCTCGTCAGCCAGCGCCGGCAGCGCCTCGACCATCGCCCAGGCATCACCGAGGCTTTCGGCGTCTTCAAGGAACTCAAAAAGCAGCCAGCCACCCTCTCCGTCCCGCAAGCCATCGGCCAGCAGCAACGGCGTGGTCATGCCTTGCGCTGCGAGCAGCTTGACGCCTTCGAGCTCGCGCTGAAAATGCCGCGCCGCTTTGCTGCCGACCAGCAACTTGGCCAACACCGGCCGGCCGCGCCACACCCCAGCCCCCACGTAGCGCTGCCCCGGCAGGACTCGCAGCAGTGTCAACAGTTGCAGATCGGCGCTGCCGGCCGCATCGGCCAGCGACACCGTCAGCGGCAACGACGGTGTGCGTCCGGCGTTTTTCAGGTCGGACAACTGCATCAACGCGTCTCCTTGTGACTGCGGCGTGCCGTCATGCGCACAAGCCAGCTATCAACCAGCGAACTGTCCGCCGGCTGGTCGAGATAAGCGGCCAACAATTCGCGCAGTTGCGCATGGCTCCACTGCGGCGCACGCCGCACCAGCGGCTCCAGGTCCCTGACCCGGTCACGCTGGCCGAACAGCAGCGGGCGGTTTTTTTCCAGGTCGATCAACTGCGCCCGATAGTGATCGCCTGTGGCCTGCATGAAGATGTGCTTGGGATAGAAGCAACCGTGCACCTGACGCCGGCCATGGAGCAGTCGCGCCAGTTGCCCGCAGGCTTTGAGCACGGCCGAGTGCTGCGCCACGGTCAGACTCGGCCAGCGTTGCAGCAGCGAGTCGAGGTCGTCCCAACCGTCCAGCGCCCGGGTCAGGAGAACCGCACGGACTTCGCCCTTGATCTTGCGCTGGCCAAAAAACACCGCCTGCAACGCGGGTATGCCCAGCTCGCGATAGCGGCTGATATTGCGAAACTCCCGGGCAAAGGTCGGCTCGCCGAAGGGCGCGTGCAAGGTGCGAGTCAGGTAATTGCACTGGCGCTTGAGATAGAAGGCACGGCCTTCGAGTTCAAGACGAAACACGCTGCTCCAGCCGCCGCCATCGGTATTCGGCTCATCGACCGCCTCCAACTGCCGGGCCCACAGTGCATCGAAGGTGTCGAGGCCGTGGCGCTCAAGCAACGCGCGATCTTCAGCGGCCAGAAAATCAGTCATTCTCGTCCCTCGAAAAATCTCACCACGTGCCGAATGCGTTTCTTGTCGGCTGCATTGAGCCGGTCACATTGGCGGTATTGCAGGTAAAAACGCAAACGCTGAGTGTTGGTCAGGTGATATTTGGCGACCTTGTCGAGACACGCCAGATCCTTGGTGATCCGGTACTTGAGCCAGAAGCCCCGCCAAAAATCGCCGTTCGGGCAATCGATCAGAAACAGTTGCGCCTGATCGTCGATCAACAGATTGCGCCACTTCAAGTCGTTATGGGTAAAGCGCTGGTCATGCATTGTCCGGGTATAACCGGCCAGTTGCTGGCTGATGCCGTCCACCCAGGCACGATCCTTGAGCTTGGGGTCCTTGCGCTCGGCCAGCGCCGAGAGGTCCTCGGTACGCGGCAGTTCGCGCGTTATCATCGCCCCACGGTCGTATGCCGCACCGCGTCGTTCAAGGCCCCACGCCACCACTTCAGCGGTGGGAATGCCCCATTTGGCAAAGCGCTTGAGGTTCTGCCACTCCATCTTCACCCGCGGCTTGCCCACGTAACGACGCAGGCCTTTACCGGCGCCGACGTAGCGCTTGACGTAATAATTGACGCCGTTGCGCTGCACCCGGATGACTTCCGACAGCGGATCACGGGTCAGGCGCTCGCCCTGCAAGGCAAACACAGCGTCGAGGCTGCCGAAGTCTTCGGCGAGTTCACGGTACTGCGGCTCAAGCGTCCAACCCGCCATCAGAGCGCATCCCCGTAACGCTGCTTGCGCGCATACAACTTGCTGGCCTTGCCTTCCAGCCAGCGCAGCAGCGGCGCTTCTTCAGCCAGGATCTGTCGTAGCGGTTGCTGGAAGTAGCCCTTGAGAAAGCGCAGTTTGTCGCGGCGGGTCAAACCGATGTCCAGCGCGGAAAAATACAGCGCCGCCAGGTCCTTGTCGCGCCAGCGCCGGGTAATGGCCGAACGGGTCTGGGCGCGGTGCAAGTCGATCACCGAGAGCTTGAAGTCATCCGCGGCAACCGGTTTGTCGGTGTGCAGCAGGAAGTGGCAGATGTAGCAGTCGCGGTGATTGACGCCGGCGCGATGCATCATGCCGGTCATGCGCGCGACCTCGGCGATCAGTGCGCGCTTGAGCGTCGGCTCGGGCGGCTGCTTGACCCAGTCGATACTGAAATCTTCGAGGCTGATGGTCGGCGCCAGCTCTTCGGTAACGATGAACGAGTGCTGATCCGCCGGGTTGCTGCCCTTCTCGCCGTAGGCGACAGCGGTCATGGTCGGTACGCCGGCTTCCTGCAGGCGTTGAATGGCCTTCCACTCCTGGCCGGCGCCGAGCACCGGCAGCTTGGCGGTAAGCAGGTTCTTGAAGATCTCGCCCCAGCCGATGCCACGGTGGATCTTGACGAAAAATCCGTTGCCATCGACTTCCGTGCGCAGTGTCCGGCGCGCTTCCAGCTCGCGGTATACCTCGCCCTGCAAGCCTTCGACTTCGGCGAACGGGTCGCGTCCGGCCCAAAGGCTCTTGAACGGTTCAGCCAGCATCAACTTCATTAAGCGTGCTCCGCCAGAATCACATCGGCCGCGTGCTGCGGCATGCTGTAGAGGTCGGCCGTTTCGGCGAAGGCCAGGCCGTTGCGGCTCCACGCTGCGCGGGCAGCGTCGTCGCTCAACATCTCGCCCAGATATCGGGTCAGTTGCGCCTGCTCGAACGGCTCGTCCAGCACTCGCCCGGCATCCGCCTCGGCAATGTAATGGGCGTAACCGCAGACCGCGCTGACCAATACCGGCAAGCCGGCGACCAGCGCTTCAAGCAGCACCGTACCGGTGTTTTCGTTGTAGGCCGGATGTATCAGCAGATCGGCGCCCAACAGAAAACGCGGGATATCGCTGCGCCCCTTGAGGAAGGTCACATTGTCGCCCAAACCCAACGTTGCACTCTGCATCTGGAATAATTTGGGGTCATCCTGGCCGATTACAAACAGCCGAGTGCGTTTTCGCAATTCGGCTGGCAGTGCCGCCAGCGCTTTCAGGCTGCGATCGACACCCTTGGTCTTGAACCCGGAGCCGATCTGCACCAGCAGCAGTTCGTCATCCTTCAGATTGAATTCAGCGCGAAAACCGGCGCGAATCTCATCGGCATCCGCCGGACGACGACGATCCTGAGCAATGCCCGGCGGCAGCAGATGGAAGCGCTCAAGCGGCGTGCCGTAGTGCTTGATGAACAGCGGCTGCTGCACTTCGGAAATCATCAACACTTCAGTTTTCGCGTCTTTGGCGAACACCGCGCGCTCATACTCGGCGAAGTGGCGATAACGGCCCCAGCGGCGGTACAGCGAGTTGCGCAGGTTCTGCGCCTTGTCTTCGAAACAGCCGTCGGCGGCGTAGTAGACGTCCAGGCCTGGCATCTTGTTGAAGCCGATCAGGCGGTCCACCGGGCGTTTGGCCAGATCCGCCGCCATCCAGGCACTGAGTTTTTCATTGCGACGGTGATTGAAGAACGCCTTGACCGGCGCCACCAGCACTTCGAAACCGGGCGGTACATCGCCCTCCCAGATCAGCGTGTACACACGAATCTGGTGGCCGCGTTTCTGGCATTCGAGGGCGATGCGCATGAAGTCGCGCTGCAAGCCACCGAACGGAAAATATTTGTACAGGACGAAAGCCAATTGCATCAGCGCAGCTCCTCAGCCATTAACAACGTGCTCAGTCGGCTGGCGACACGCTCGGGATTCAAACGCGTGAAGCACAACGGCTGCTCACGCTTGAGGTCAAACTGACGGGCATCCTGCGCAGTCGGTTGATAGGTGCATTTCTTTTGCAGGCACGGTGCACACGGGAAGTCGCTGCCCAAGTGAATCTGCAACTTGCCGTAAGCACCGGTGAGACCCGGGTTGGTCGGTCCGAACAGCGAGATGGTCGGCACGTCCAGCGCCGCAGCCAGATGGCCGAGACCGGTGTCCACCGCTACGCAGGCTTGCGCGCCGGCGAGAATTTTGCCGACGCCGGCCAGATTCAGTTTTGGCAGCACTTCGGCGTGCTTGAAACCCGCGGCTATGCGTTCGGCACGGGCTTTTTCCTGCGGGTTGCCCCACGGCAGCTTGACGCCCACGCCCAGATAGCCGACGCGTTCGGTCAGTTCGCGCCAGTAGGCTTCCGGCCAGTGCTTGCTGTCCCAGGTGGTGCCATGGAGGAACACGACGAAGGCGCTCTTGCGCGGCAGCTCGACCAGGCGCTCGACGTTGAGGCCGTAATCGCCGAGACCTTTGGGCAAGTCATAGCCCAGCGCAATGGCGAACAACTGGCGCACGCGCTCGACGGCGTGCTGCCCACGGGCCACGGCCAGCTTGCGGTCGTAGAAACGTGCGGCCATCGGCTCGCGGGCCGAACCTTTATCGAGGCCGGCAACCGGGGCCTTGACGTAGCGAGTCAGCCAGGCGCTTTTCAGCAGGCCCTGGGCATCGATCACCAGATCGTATCGATTGGTGCGCACGCTTTGCTTGAAGCGTTTCCACTCGCCGCTGGTAAGCGTCTTCCAAAGGTTCTTGCGCCAGCGACGGATCGCCACCGGAATGACTTTATCGACGGCCGGGTGCCACGTCGGGATTTCGCCGAAGCCTTCTTCCACAACCCAGTCGAACTTGATTCCGGGGATCGCCCGGGCGGCGTCGGTCAGCGCTGGCAGCGCGTGAATCACGTCGCCCAGCGATGAAGTCTTGATCAACAGTACCCGCAAGTTAATGAACCTCGACCACGGAGCCTTGCAACTTCTGCAAGGCATCATTGACCGCGTCCGGCATCAGCTGGCGCAGGCAGTTGTAATGGCCGAAACGGCAGGTCCGGTCGAAGCAGGGACTGCATTCGATACCCAGCCGAACGACCTCGACATGTTCGGCCAGCGGCGGCGTGAAGCCCGGCGAGGTCGAGCCGTAGACGGCGACCAGCGGACGGTTCAATGCGGCGGCGACGTGCATCAGGCCGGAGTCGTTGGAGACCACTGAATCAGCGCAGGACAGCAGGTCGATGGCTTCGGCCAGCGAGGTGTCGCCGCTGAGGTTGACCGACTCTTCACGCAGACCGGGAATCAGCCGTGCGCGGATGTCTTCGCCCACCGCGTGATCATTTTTCGAGCCAAACAGCCACACCTGCCAGCCTTCGCGGATGCGCGCTTCGGCGACTTTGGCGTAATGCTCGGACGGCCATCGCTTGGACTCGCCGAACTCGGCGCCGGGGCACAGGGCCAACACCGGCCGGTCGAGGGTCAGACCGAACTTGCCCAGCGCGGCTTCGCGAGTCACCGGGTCGATCTGCAGGCTCGGGCGGGGATAGGGTTTGGGCAGCTCGACGTTCGGCTCGAAGGCCAGAGCCATGAAGCGCTCGATCATCAGCGGATAACGTTCTTTGTCGAGGGTGCGCACGTCGTTGAGCAGGCCATAGCGGAACTCGCCGCGCCAGCCAGTACGTTTCGGGATGCCGGCGAAAAACGGCACCAGCGCCGACTTCAGCGAGTTAGGCAGCAGGATCGCCTGATCGTACTGGCCGGCCAGAGATTTGCCGATACGCCGACGGGTCGCCAATTCGAGCGCACCGTGGCCGAGCGGGAAGCTCAAGGCCTTGCGCACTTCAGGCATGCGCTCAAGGATCGGCCGGCTCCATTCTGGCGCCAGCACGTCGATTGCGCATTGCGGGTGGCGCTGTTTGAGACACTGAAACAGTGTCTGCGCCATTACCATGTCACCGACCCAACTGGGCCCAACGATCAGAATATTCATGTGCTTTCCAAAAACGAACCGGGGAGGCATTTACGCCTCCCCGCCTCGAGAATTCTACAAACATTGTAGATCGACTATGGGAGCGGGCGGCTCGCGAAAGGGCCTATCCATTCAATATTTCTGCCGTCCGACACTCCGCCTTCGCGGGCAAGCCCGCTCCCACAGGGTTTTGCATTCACTTCCACATCTGCGACTCAGCGCAGATCCACTGCGGGATCGGGCTTGCTCGCGAAAGGGCTGGCACATCCAACATCGATTCGCCTGGCACTCCGTCTTCGCGAGCAGGCTCACTCCTACAGGGTTTTGCATTCACTCACATATCTGCCATTCAGCGCAGATCCACTGTGGGAGCGGGCTTGCTCGCGAAGAGGCCATCACATCCAGCATCAGTGTCGTCTGACACTCCGTCTTCGCGAGCAGGCTCACTCCTACAGGGTTTTGCATTCACTCACATATCTGCCATCCAGCGCAGTTCCACTGTGGGAGCGGGCTTGCTCGCGAAAGGGCTGGCACATCCAACATCGATGTCGCCTGACACTCCGTCTTCGCGAGCAGCTCACTCCTACAGGGTTTTGCATTCATTCGCACATCTGCCATTCAGCGCAGATCCACTGTGGGAGCGGGCTTGCTCGCGAAAGAGCTAGCACATCCAGCGTCAGTGTCGCCTGACACTCCGCCTTCGCGGGCAAGCCCGCCCCCACAGGGTGTTGGCTGCTGCATAAACCGTTTCAGCCTAGCCCCATCTCCCGCCAGATTCGCATGACCTGGCGGCGCTCTTCGGCAAACTGGTCGCCCGGGATCACCCCGGCATCCTTCTGCAATGCCTGCCGGTGGGCGGCTGAGCGGTAGGCTTTGTAGGCCTCGCGCAACAAGCTGGCATCTTCGGCGGGCATCAGCCCTTGGTGTTCCAGCTCTTCGAGAATGCGGATGTTATCGGTCCAGCGTAGCAATGGCGGATGACTTTGCGACCACGCCAGAGCCGCGTATTGCACCATAAATTCAATATCGACGATACCTCCGGCGTCCTGCTTGAGGTCGAAGGGCGCGGTGGCCTCGAAGGCATTTGCCGCGGTCCCGGCCGCGGTGCTCCGGGTGCCAAGGTTATCGCGCATCTTCGCGCGCATTTCGCTGACTTCCTGTTGCAACGTCGCCAGATCACGCGCTTTGCCCAATACCTGCGCTCGGACTTTCTCGAAGGCCTGGCCGACATCGGCGCTGCCAACCAGCACCCGTGCGCGCACGAGGGCCTGATGCTCCCACGTCCACGCTTCATTTTCCTGGTAGCGGGCAAACGCGCCGAGGGAACTCACCAGCAACCCCGCCGCACCGGAGGGCCGCAAGCGCATGTCCACTTCGTAGAGCTGGCCGGAGTTGGTCTGTGCCGTCAGCAAATGAATGATCCGCTGGCCCAGTCGGGTGAAGAACTGCGCACCATCGATCGACTTCGGCCCGTCGGTTTCTGCCTGCGGATCGCCATCGTGAATGAACACCAGATCCAGATCCGAACCGTGCCCCAGCTCCAGCCCGCCGACCTTGCCATAACCGACGATGATGAAGCCGGGATCGCACAGCGTACCGTCAGTGCGCAACGGCGTGCCGTACTTGGCCACGGTCTGGCGCCAGGCCAGCGCCAGCACTTGCTCAAGGATGGCCTCGGCCAGCCAGGTCAGGTAATCGCTGACCTTCATCAGCGGCAGGCTGCCGGCAATTTCCGAGGCGGCGACGCGTAAGCGGTGTGCCAGTTTGAAATGGCGCAGGGCTTCCATCTGCTGTTCAAGGTCGTCTTCAGGGATCCGTGTCAATCGCTCGCGCAGTTCTGCCGCAAGCTCCGGCGCCAACGGCGGCTTGAACAGGCGGCCTTCGTTGAGCAATTCGTCAAGCAGCAACGGGAAGCGGGTGATCTGCTCGGCGATCCACGGACTCGCCGCGCACAGCGTCAGCAAGCGGCGCAGCGCACCGGGATTTTCTGTCAGCAACACGAGATAGGCCGAACGCCGCGCCACCGCTTCCACTAACGGCAACACGCGCTCAAGCACCAGATCCGGATTGGCATGCTCCACCGCTTGCGCGATCAGGCGCGGGATGAAAGCGTCGAGCCGCTCGCGCCCCAGACGCTGCATCGCTCGCAATTGCGGACTGCCGCGCAAACCGGCCAGTGCCTTCAGGGCTTTGCTCGCATCGGCAAAACCACCCTCCCGCAACTGACGGCACGCGGCCTCTTCGTCCTGCGCCTCCTCCCACAGCGGCAGCCATTCGCCGCCCACCACCACTTCGCTTGCGGCGCCTTCGTCCTCATCGGGATCAGCAATCACCTGGGCGAAATGCCAGGCGACACGACCGCGCCAATACATGAGCTTTTCATGAAAAGCCTCCCAGTCGGCGAAGCCAAGCATGAAAGCAATCCGCGCCTGATCCTGCGCGCCCTCCGGCAGCATCTGGGTCTGACGGTCGGCGATGGCCTGGATGGCGTGTTCGGTGTAACGCAGGAACTCATACCCCTCGCGCAATTCACTGACCACCGCCGGCGGCAAATAGCCCTGCCCTTCCAGCGTACTCAGCACCTTTAATAGAGGGCGCTGTTGCAGGCTCAGATCGCGACCACCGTGAATCAACTGGAACGCCTGGGCGATGAACTCGACTTCACGAATGCCACCGGAGCCCAGCTTGATATTGTCGGCCATGCCTTTGCGCCGCACTTCCTGCTGGATCAATTGCTTCATGGTGCGCAGCGCTTCGATCGCCGAGAAGTCCAGATAGCGCCGATAAACGAACGGCCGCAGCATTTCCAGCAACTGTGCACCGGCCACCTGATCGCCGGCGACCACACGCGCCTTGATCATCGCATAGCGCTCCCAGTCGCGACCCTGATCCTGGTAATACTGCTCCAGCGCATTGAAGCTGAGCACCAGCGCACCGGACGAGCCGTACGGACGCAGGCGCATGTCGACACGGAAGACGAAGCCGTCGACGGTCATCGGGTCCAGCGCTTTGATCAGGCGTTGACCGAGGCGGATGAAGAACTCCTGATTATCCAGCGAACGTTTCACGCCGACGGTTTCGCCGCCCTCGGGGTAGGCGAAGACCAGGTCGATGTCCGAGGACAGATTCAACTCGACCGCGCCCAGCTTGCCCATGCCGAGGATCACCATGGGCTGGGGCAGACCGCTGCGGCGGCCGGTCGGCGTACCGAATTGTTCGCAATGGCGGCTGTACAGCCACTGATAGGCTTGATCAATGCAGGCGTCGGCCATGTCCGAGAGATCGCGGCAGGTCTGCACCAGATCGGCCTGACGCGTCAGGTCGCGCCAGATGATCCGCACCTGATGCCGGGCGCGCTGACGACGCAAGGCACGGCCGAGTTCATCCTCGCTTTGCGCGGCGTTCACCGCGGCGGCAATCTGAGCACACAGCTCACCCGGCGCGAAGGCCCGGTCGAGTTCGCCGGACTGCACCAGCGAGAGCAACATCAAAGGGTCACGAACGCTCTGTTCAATGACAAACTCGCTGGCGGCGGTGACGCGGGCGAACTGCGCCCAGCGCTCCGGCGTCCAGCTCGACAGGCCATGATCGTCCTCCAGTGAGGCGACAGCCGTACGGAACGACTGCTCGGATCGGCTGACCAACGGCAAGAGGATGGCGGGCAGTTCGGCAAGCACGGGCAGGGTCATGGTCTATCCTTGATCGGCGTGTAAATGGCCGCTTGTAGTGAATGATGAAAACCCGCTACGCGAAGGACTGTCGAACAAAAGTTAGAAATAGCTGAAATTTCTTCTTCTTTAGCATTCAGCATCAAACTTTCACCCTATTCGGATGGAAATCGACCCACCTTAACGATTATTCTCACAACGCATTCGGAGGCCACAAGCCTTTCATCTGTAGTTTTACTACTCGTCTATACATTCGAAAGGCTGAAATGCCGGAAGATTTGTAGTAAAACTACACGCCGCCGGAACAACCTGTCGGCAATCCAAGAATTTTAAATCGTCTGCCCACAAGGCCAGTCGCAAACTCAGGCAACCGATTCTGGAAGCCTTTCCGCCCTGGAGCAAGCCATGCAAGACCTCGATCCCGTCGAAACCCAGGAATGGCTGGACGCCCTGGAATCGGTTCTCGACAAAGAAGGCGAAGACCGTGCTCACTATCTGATGACCCGTATGGGTGAACTGGCGACCCGCAGCGGTTCGCAGCTCCCTTACGCCATCACCACGCCTTACCGCAACACGATCCCCGTGACCCACGAAGCACGCATGCCTGGCGACCTGTTCATGGAACGCCGCATTCGCTCGCTGGTACGCTGGAACGCGATGGCCATGGTAATGCGCACAAACCTGCGAGATTCGGACCTGGGCGGTCACATCTCCAGCTTCGCTTCCAGTGCGACCCTGTATGACATCGGCTTCAACTACTTCTTCCAGGCCCCGACCGACGAACACGGCGGCGACCTGATCTACTTCCAGGGCCACACCTCGCCAGGCGTTTACGCCCGTGCATTCATGGAAGGCCGCATCACTGAAGACCAGATGAACAACTTCCGCCAGGAAGTCGACGGTCAGGGCCTGTCGTCCTACCCGCACCCTTGGCTGATGCCTGATTTCTGGCAGTTCCCGACCGTATCGATGGGTCTGGGTCCGATCCAGGCGATCTACCAGGCGCGCTTCATGAAGTACCTGGAACACCGCGGTTTCATCCAGCCGGGCAAACAGAAAGTCTGGTGCTTCCTGGGCGATGGCGAGTGCGACGAGCCGGAATCCCTGGGCGCGATCTCCCTGGCCGGCCGCGAGAAGCTGGACAACCTGATTTTCGTCATCAACTGCAACCTGCAGCGCCTCGACGGCCCGGTTCGCGGCAACGGCAAGATCATCCAGGAACTCGAAGGCGTGTTCCGCGGTGCACAGTGGAACGTGACCAAAGTCATCTGGGGCCGTTTCTGGGACCCACTGCTGGCCAAAGACGTCGACGGTATCCTGCAACGCCGCATGGACGAAGTCATCGACGGCGAGTACCAGAACTACAAAGCCAAAGACGGCGCGTTCGTGCGTGAGCACTTCTTCAACACGCCTGAACTCAAGGCGATGGTTGCAGACTTGTCCGACGATGAGATCTGGAAACTCAACCGTGGCGGCCACGACCCGTACAAGGTCTACGCGGCGTACCACGAAGCGGTCAACCACAAAGAACAACCGACCGTCATCCTCGCCAAGACCATCAAGGGTTATGGCACCGGTGCCGGCGAAGCGAAAAACACTGCGCACAACACCAAGAAGGTTGACGTCGAGAGCCTGAAGCTGTTCCGCGACCGCTTCGACATTCCGGTCAAGGATGAAGAACTGGAGAACCTGCCGTTCTTCAAGCCGGAGCCGAACAGCGCCGAAGGCCGCTACCTCGCCGAGCGTCGTGCTGCACTGGGTGGTTTCGTGCCACAGCGCCGCGCGCAGAGCTTCAGCGTACCGACGCCGGATCTGGACACCCTCAAAGCCATCCTCGATGGCTCGGGCGACCGCGAAATTTCCACCACCATGGCCTTCGTGCGGATCCTCGCGCAACTGGTCAAGGACAAGGAAATCGGCCCGCGCATCGTTCCGATCATCCCGGACGAAGCCCGTACCTTCGGTATGGAAGGCATGTTCCGCCAGCTGGGCATCTACTCCTCCGTCGGCCAGCTCTACGAGCCAGTCGATAAAGACCAGGTGATGTTCTACAAGGAAGACCAGAAAGGTCAGATCCTTGAAGAAGGCATCAACGAAGCAGGCGCCATGAGTTCGTTCATCGCTGCCGGTACTTCGTACTCCAGCCACAACCAGCCGATGCTGCCGTTCTACATCTTCTACTCGATGTTCGGCTTCCAGCGGATCGGCGATCTGGCCTGGGCCGCTGGCGACAGCCGTACCCGTGGCTTCCTGATCGGCGGCACCGCAGGCAGAACCACCCTGAACGGTGAAGGCCTGCAGCACGAAGACGGTCACAGCCACCTGCTGGCCGCGACCATCCCGAACTGCCGCACCTACGATCCGACCTACGGCTACGAGCTGGCGGTGATCATTCAGGACGGCATGAAGAAGATGACCGAAGAGCAACAGGACATCTTCTACTACATCACCGTGATGAACGAGTCGTACCAGCAGCCAGCCATGCCGGCCGGTGCCGAAGAAGGCATCAAGAAAGGCATGTATCTGCTCGAAGAAGACACTCGCGATGCGGCGCACCACGTTCAGTTGATGGGCTCCGGCACCATCCTGCGCGAAGTGCGTGAAGCGGCGAAGATCCTGCGTGAAGAGTTCAACGTCGGCGCTGACGTCTGGAGCGTTACCAGCTTCAACGAACTGCGTCGCGACGGCCTGGCCGTAGAGCGCAGCAACCGTCTCAAGCCTGGCCAGAAGCCTAAGCTGAGCTACGTCGAAGAGTGCCTGAACGGCCGTAAAGGCCCGGTCATCGCCTCTACCGACTACATGAAACTGTTCGCCGAGCAGATCCGTCAGTGGGTTCCGTCCAAGGAATTCAAAGTCTTGGGCACCGACGGTTTCGGCCGCAGCGACAGCCGCAAGAAACTGCGTCATTTCTTCGAAGTCGACCGTCATTTCGTGGTGTTGGCAGCCCTGGAAGCACTGGCTGACCGTGGTGATATCGAACCTAAAGTCGTGGCCGAGGCCATCGTCAAGTTCGGCATCGACCCGGAAAAACGCAACCCACTGGACTGCTGAGGAGACATTTTGTGAGCGAACTCATTCGCGTACCTGACATCGGCAGCGGTGAAGGTGAAGTAATTGAATTGTTTGTGAAGGTCGGCGACCGTATCGAAGCCGATCAGAGCATCCTGACCCTGGAATCGGACAAGGCCAGCATGGAAGTGCCAGCCCCGAAGGCCGGCGTCATCAAGAGCCTGAAAGTGAAGCTGGGCGACCGCCTGAAAGAAGGCGACGAACTGCTGGAGCTGGAAGTCGAGGGCGCTGCTGAAGCCGCCCCGGCCCCCGCTGCTGCGCCAGCCGCCAAAACTGAAGAAAAACCGGCTGCCGCACCTGCAACCGCCGCACCCGCCGCTGCTCCTGCTGCCGCTTCGGTACAGCAAGTGCACGTGCCGGACATCGGTTCGTCGGGCAAAGCGCAAATCATCGAGATCCAGGTCAAGGTCGGCGATACCGTCGAGGCTGATCAATCGCTGATCACTCTGGAATCCGACAAGGCGAGCATGGAAATCCCCTCGCCTGCCGCTGGCGTGGTCAAGGCCATCAGCGTCAAGCTCAACGACGAAGTCGGCACCGGCGACCTGATTCTGGATCTGGTAGTGGCAGGTGCTGCGGCCCCTGCTGCTGCCGCTCCGGCTCAGGCTGCCGCGCCTGCTGCTGCCGCTGCGCCAGCCCCGGCGGCGGCTCCGGCCGCGCCGGCCGCTGACACTGTTCAGGACATTCATGTCCCGGACATCGGTTCGGCAGGCAAGGCGAAGATCATCGAAGTGCTGGTCAAGGCCGGCGATACCGTCGAAGCCGACCAGTCGCTGATCACCCTGGAATCCGACAAGGCGAGCATGGAAATTCCATCGCCTGCCGCCGGCGTGGTCGAAAGCGTTTCGATCAAGCTGGATGACGAAGTGGGCACCGGCGATCTGATTCTGAAGCTGAAAGTCAAAGGCGCGGCACCTGCTGCTGCCCCGACTCCAGCGGCTGCGCCAAGCGCTCCGGCCCCTGCCGCTGCTGCTCCGGCTGCACCGGCTGCCCCCGCCGCTCCAGCCGCTGCACCGGCCAAGCCAGGCGCGAAAGTTCACGCCGGCCCCGCCGTGCGTCAACTGGCCCGTGAGTTCGGCGTCGAGCTGAGCGCCGTCGGCGCCAGCGGTCCGCACGGTCGCATCCTGAAAGAAGACGTGCAGGTTTACGTCAAGACAATGATGCAGAAGGCCAAGGAAGCACCGGCCGCTGCTGGCGCTACCGGTGGCGCGGGCATCCCGCCGATCCCGGTCGTCGACTTCAGCCGTTTCGGCGAAATCGAAGAAGTGCCGATGACCCGCCTGATGCAGGTCGGCGCCGCCAACCTGCACCGCAGCTGGCTGAACGTGCCACACGTGACGCAATTCGACTCGGCAGACATCACCGAGCTGGAAGCCTTCCGTGTCGCGCAAAAAGCCGTGGCGGAGAAGGCTGGCGTCAAACTGACCATCCTGCCGCTGCTGCTCAAGACCTGCGCGCATTTGCTCAAGGAACTGCCGGACTTCAACAGTTCGCTGGCACCAAGCGGCAAGGCGATCATCCGCAAGAAATACGTGAACATCGGCTTCGCCGTCGACACCCCGGATGGCCTGCTCGTACCGGTCATCAAGAACGTCGACCAGAAGAGTCTGCTGCAACTGGCGGCCGAAGCAGCTTCGCTGGCTGAAAAAGCTCGCACCAAGAAGCTGTCCTCGGACGAGATGCAAGGCGCCTGTTTCACCATTTCCAGCCTCGGTCACATTGGCGGCACCGGCTTCACGCCGATCGTCAACGCGCCGGAAGTGGCGATCCTCGGTGTTTCCAAGGCCACCATCCAGCCTGTCTGGGATGGCAAAGCCTTCCAGCCGAAGCTGATGCTGCCACTGTCGCTGTCCTACGATCACCGCGTGATCAATGGTGCTGCAGCTGCACGCTTCACCCAGCGTCTGGGCAGCCTGTTGGGCGACATCCGCACGATCCTGCTGTAACTCAAACGGCCCTCCAGCCATGGAGGGCCGTTTGCTGCACCCTTTCGAGCGCCACACGCTCGTACCTCAACCCCGTCAGTTTGGCGGGGCTTTTTTTTGCCTGAAGAAAACCACCGCGCATATTTCCCACAAGTTGCGCTGACATCGGCCACAAGCTGCGTCAACTTCACGCCAATATTTTTATTCGCCACACAACTAACCTTAAAACAGCAACGCCAACTAACAGCGCCGCGCAAAATATAACTTTATTCAGCCTTCATTCGAACGGACTCGACATGTTAAAACCAACCATTGGCCCGATCATCGGCCACGTTACAACTAACCACGCGCGAATATTTATTCGCGGTAATTCACAACACAACGCACTAGTATTTGCCGCCCTGCGTTATCGCACATACGGAACAACACAGTGGGCAAAGCCTATTTTCGTGCAGCTCAGTGAACAGCGTGATATGTCCGATGTTTTCGCGCTCAACAACTTGAGTAGCGATACCGAATACGAATACCAGACAGGCTGGTTCAGCCCGATGAGTCCGGTACATACCAAGGACAGCGTCGCAGAGTTGCCCCTGCAATGGCCACGGGAAACCTACCGCCTGCGCACACGTTCCACTAAGCCCGTGCAATCCAGAGCTTACATAGTCGGATCGTGCCGCTATTTGCGCATGACCGCCGGCATCGCCTCGCTGCCGCAACTGGGCGACCGTATATTCGCTTCGATCAACCAATTGATTGAAGGCGCACAACCGCCGATCAGCGCAACATTGATGACCGGCGATCAAATTTATGTCGACGACTTGAACGTGATTGCCCCGGACCGGGAATACAAAGACATACTTGCAAAATACCGGGCAGCCTTTTCACAACCCAACATCCAACGCCTGATGTCCGGCACATCGACTTACATGATCCTCGACGATCATGAAATCGAAGACAACTGGCCGGCCAACGCAAGCAAGTCCGACAGCGACTTGTATCGCAATGCCATGGCCGCCTACGAGTTGTATCAGGCCAGCCACAGCCCGGCCCATGAACTAACTTCTACTGGCCAGATAAACCATGCCAAACTTGATCATTACTGGTATCAGTTCAGCGACGGTGATATCGAATGGTTTGTCACCGACAGCCGCACGCGGCGTAACTTGTCGGCCGATGACCGACGCATTCTGGATGAAGCGCAGGAACTGGCGCTGCTCAAATGGCTGATAAACAGCCCTGCGCGCGTCAAGTTTGTGGTAACCAGCGTGATGTTCTATCCGGATCGCGAACTCCACGGCGACGACGCCTGGAAGAGCTTTCCCGAGCAACGTCTGCGCTTGCTGGAAACCATCCGTACCCAGCGGATCAAAAACGTCGTGTTCGTCTCCGGCGATGTTCACGGCTCGCTCACCAGTCGCCTGACTCACAGCAACGACCCGGATTTCGAAGTTCACACCGTCGTCTCTTCACCGCTGTGCAACAGCAAGCTGCTGCCCTATGCCAAGGCCTCCACTTTTATCCTCGATCAGCCACTGGCGCGCACGGCTGCCGGTGATTATCGGCACGAGTTGACCAGTGCCGTGGTCAGCCAGGACAACTTTGCGCACATGGTCGTCGACGCTGACCGGATTGTGGTGAATTACCATGATCGCGATGGCAAACCGCTGCAATCGATCACGCTGAAACTGCGCTGAAACCCAAAAAATCGCAGCCTTCGGCAGCTTCTACATAGGTATGCGTTCCCTGTCGGGGCTGCCGAAGGCTGCGATCATTTGATCTTTTCTGACACCCGCTGGAGAAATGTTTGTTGCAGCCGACATATTCTTATAGCACTTGGCCTTCATCTCTCTTGTCAGTCAGTGCCGCAATGATGCAACCTTGCCGCAGGCAACAGTAAAGAGGGCGAGAGCCCGGCGCGTTCAGCATATTTCCAAGCGAGTTTCCTTGATGAAAAGCCAACCCGATGCCGCCAGCCGTATGGCGGCCGAGGTAGTGACGCAGTTGCCTGTGCCCTCGCGGCTCGGCATGCTGCGTTTCGAGCGCTTGAATGAAGCAAGCTGGGCGATGCTGTTCCTCGATCCCAACTGCGAACGCCAGTTCGGTCAGCCGGCCGTGGAATTGTGCGCACTGGTCGGTTCGCCCTACGCCAGCCTCATGGAGCCCGAAGCGCGCTATCAACTGCACGACGCCATCCAGCAGCAATTGACTACCAGCCCGCACTATCTGGTGCGCTACACGCTGCACACCGTGGCCGGGGCCTTGAGCATCCTGGAACTCGGCGAAGCGTACCGACAACACAACCGGCACTTGCTGCGCGGCTATTTGCTGGCGGTCGATGACGTATACGACGACGCGCCGACCTTGCCATCGGTCGACCTGGAAACCCAGAATTCGCGCCTGCAGATCGCGCTGGAGCTGAACCAGCGCGCCCAACAGGAACAACTGCAACATCTGGAACGCGTGCGCGCCCAGCAAGACTTGATTCTACTACTCGCCCGGCAGCGCTACAGCACTCACAATTCGCTGCAAGAAGCCGCCGAACTGATCACCCGCTGCGCCTGCGATATCTATGAGATCGACTCCGCCAGCCTGTGGAATCTCGAAGGCCAGCACTTGCTGCCGATCTCGGCCTACCATCGGGCGACCCAGGAATACATCCTGCCAGACGCCATCGACATCAGCGGCTTCCCTGACTACATGGAAGCGCTGCACAGTAGCCGCGCCATCGATGCCCACAACGCCTTGCATGACCCGCGCACCCGCGAGATGGCTGAGGCAATGCGCTCGCGTGACGTCAATGCCATGCTCGATGCGAGCATCCGTGTCGACGGTCAGGTTGTCGGCGTGCTGTGCCTGGAGCAGACCGGTGTGACCCGCGCCTGGCAGTCCGACGAAATTGCCTTTGCCGGTGAACTGGCCGACCAGTTCGCGCAAGTGATCAACAACCACAACCGCCGCACTGCCACCAGTGCCCTGCACTTGTTCCAGCGCGCAGTCGAGCAAAGTGCCAACGCCTTTTTGCTGGTCAATTGCGACGGCGTGGTCGAATACGTCAACCCGAGCTTCACCGCGATTACCCAATACACCACCGAAGAAGTTCACGGCCAGCGCCTGTCCGAGCTGCCAGCCCTGGAAAACCTCAGCGAACTGCTGTTCGACGCGCCCTCGGCGCTGGCCCAGAGCAACAGTTGGCAGGGCGAATTCAAAAGCCGACGCAAGAATCTCGAACCGTACTGGGGCCAACTGTCGATCTCCAAGGTCTACGGTGACAACCGCGAACTGACGCATTACATCGGCATCTACGAAGACATCACCCAGACCAAACTGGCGCAACAGCGAATCGAGCGCCTGGCCTACACCGACAACCTGACCAACCTCGGTAACCGCCCTGCGTTTATCCGCAACCTGGACGAGCGTTTCGCCCGTGACAGCGACACGCCGATCAGCCTGTTGCTGGTGGACATCGACAACTTCAAGCGGATCAACGACAGCCTTGGCCACCAGACCGGCGACAAGCTGTTGATCAGCCTGGCCCGACGTCTGCGCAACAGCCTCAGTCCGAGCGGCAGCCTTGCCCGCTTCGCCAGTAACGAGTTCGCCGTGCTGCTTGACAATACCGGCCTTGAGGCCGGCCAACAGATCGCCAGCCAGTTGCTGATGACCCTCGACAAGCCGATGTTCGTCGACAATCAGTTGATCAGTGTCACCGGCTCCGTGGGCCTGGCCTGCGCACCCCTGCACGGGCGCGATCCGCAAACCCTGATGCGCAACGCCGGTCTGGCACTGCACAAGGCCAAGGCCAACGGCAAGCATCAGGTGCAGGTATTCACCGAAGCATTGAACGCCGAGGCCAGTTACAAACTGTTCGTCGAGAACAACCTGCGCCGCGCCCTGACGCAGAACGAACTGGACGTGTTCTATCAGCCCAAGCTTTGCCTGCGCAGTGGGCGCCTGCTGGGCATGGAGGCGCTGCTGCGCTGGAATCACCCGGAGCGTGGCATGATCCGCCCGGACCAGTTCATCAGCGTTGCTGAAGAGACCGGTCTGATCATTCCGATCGGCAAGTGGATCGCGCGTCAGGCCTGCCGCATGAGCAAAGCCCTGACCGCCGCCGGCCTGGGCAACCTGCAAGTGGCGATCAACCTGTCGCCAAAACAGTTCTCCGACCCTGACCTGGTCGCCTCCATCGCCAACATCCTCAAGGAAGAAGCGCTGCCGGCAAAACTGCTGGAACTGGAGCTGACCGAAGGCCTGCTGCTGGAAGCCACCGAAGACACGCACTTGCAGCTCGACCAGCTCAAGCGTCTGGGCCTGACCCTGGCCATGGACGACTTCGGTACCGGTTACTCGTCGCTGAGCTATCTGAAAAAATTCCCCATCGACATCATCAAGATCGATCGCAGCTTCATCCACGAAATCCCCGACAACCAGGACGACATGGAAATCACCTCCGCCGTGATCGCCATGGCCCACAACCTCAAACTCAAGGTCGTGGCCGAAGGCATCGAGACCGCCGAGCAACTGGCCTTTCTGCGCCGGCATCGTTGCGACGTCGGCCAGGGCTACCTCTTCGACCGACCGATTCCCGGCGCCGAACTGATCCAGGCGCTCAAGCGCTATCCGCGCGGGCCGCTCTGCCTCTGAAACACCTCAAACGCCTATTTGGATGAACGCCTCTGTGGGAGCGGGCTTGCTCCCACAAGGGTTATATCCATATTTTTTGAGTAGTGATTAGTGCGGCATCATTCGGCACACTGGCGGTCTGACTTTTTACCCCCAACCTGACTGAGAGGAACGCTCATGGTTCTGCGCTCGGAAATCCTGGTGAACAAAAACGTGCTGCCAACCAAAGAACAAGCCCTGCCTGGTCGCGAAACCGCGATGACTCTGCCGGAAAAACATTTCGTCTTCGAAGACACCCCACTGCTCGGCCCGTTTTTTCAGGACGTCGACTTTGCAATCTTCGGTCTTGGCTGCTTCTGGGGTGCGGAACGGCGTTTCTGGCAGCGCGAAGGCGTGGTCAGCACGGTCGTCGGTTACGCCGGCGGCTTCACACCGAACCCGACCTACGAAGAAGTCTGCTCGGGCCTGACCGGCCACGCCGAAGTGGTACTGGTGGTGTATGACAAGGCCAAGGTCAGTTACGAAGAGCTGCTGGCAATGTTCTGGGAACTGCACAACCCGACCCAGGGCATGCGCCAGGGCAACGACATCGGCACGCAGTACCGCTCGGTAATCTACGCGACCAGCCCGGAGCAACTGGACGCCGCGCTGAAGAGCAAAGACGTGTATCAGGCTGAGCTGTTGAAGGCCGGCCTGGGTGAAATCAGCACCGAGATCGATCAGGCACCGACCGTGTACTTTGCCGAGGCCTATCACCAACAGTATCTGGCGAAGAATCCTGAAGGGTACTGCGGGATTGGCGGTACCGGTGTGTGCATGCCGAATTAAGAAGCAGCTAGCTGCTAGCTGCAAGCTGCAAGCTTCAAGCTTCAAGCGCTGTGTTCGCTTCAGCTTGTAGCTTGTAGCTTGTAGCTTGTAGCTTGTAGCTTGTAGCTTGTAGCTTGTAGCTTGTAGCTTGTAGCTTGCAGCTTCACTCTGCGATTAGCCAATCCATCTGCCAGCCGCCCTGAGTCTGCCCCAGCTTCTTCGACAGCCACGGCAGCAGCTCACGCAATTCTTCCTCCAGCCCCCACGGCGGATTGGCAATCGCCAGTCCCGAACCGTTCAGGCTGTTGGGCGTGTCCAGCGGATGCACCAGCAATTCCACACGCAGCAATTTCGGTGCGCCAGTGCCAGCCAGGTCCTGATAGAAACGCCGCAACGCACGTTGATCCTTGACCGGATACCAGATCGCCGCCACGGTTTGACGCATGCGACCGATGGCTTCTTTCATCGACGCCGCACAACGCTGCATCTCGTCGAGCTGTTCAAACGGTGGATCAATCAGCATCACCGCGCGCTTTTCCTGCACCGGCAACATCGCCCGCGCCACATGCCAGCCTTCGCCCAGATGAACTTTCACCCGACGGTCGCCGGCCATGTTGTCTTTGAGCAGCACGCCGTCTTCCGGGTGCTTCTCGTTGAGCATCACCCGATCCTGCGGCCGGGTCAGACGCCGCGCCAGCTCCGGGGAACCCGGGTAATAGCGCAACTGGCCATCCGGGTTCATGTCATGCAGCACCTTCATGTAGTCGGCGGTCAGCGCCGGCAGGTCCGGCTGATCCCATAACCGCGCGATGCCTTCCAGGTATTCGCCCGTGCGATTGGCCTGATCGCCCTGCAAGTCATACAGGCCAATGCCCGCGTGGCTGTCGAGATAAGCAAACGGCTGCTCCTTGCGCGACATCAGGGCGATGAGGCGGGTCAAGGTCAGGTGTTTGAACACATCGGCGTGATTGCCGGCATGGAAGGCGTGACGATAATTCATGGCTGCTCCTGCGAGGGCCGCAAAGTTTACCTTTTACCGGGCGGCAAGTCAGGGGTTGGCGGCTGAGCGGACAAAAGCCCCCCTGGACCGCCCCCTGCAAACCCTGTCGCGGTGGCAACGAAAAGATATCCCTGCAACCCATCGCTCACCCGTTTATGAAAACCGCCGCGGTTTGAAGGAATCGTCCGTGGCCTTCGCCCGGAAATCTCAGGATGACTCTGCCAGCAAAAAGTCCAACAGCGCTGACGATGAAGATTCTTCCGACGCTGCAATCTGAAGGAACCGTCTGATCTTGCAGCGCAGCACCGGCTTGGGTAACGCCTCAAACAGCGCCGGATGCTCCTCGCCCAACCACTGCAGCACATTGCCGATCTGTGCGTTGTCCGCCGTCGCAGCCAGAACCGTTTCGGGGACCCGCCACCAGGGAAATGTCCGCGTCGAGACCAGCGCCCTGCCCCCGACTTCAACGGCCTGAGCATTGATCAGTCCGCGCGCGATTACCGGCAACAATTGCGCCGGATCGACCGCGTCGGAGTGCAGGATGGGCAGCAAAAACCGGCCGTCCCAAAAGCGAAAAAACACCGCCTTCCCGTTTGGCATCAGCACCTGCGTCAGGCTGCGAAAGTGTTCGACTACCGCTTCAAGCCCCGCCGAAGACACCGCCAGCCAACCCCAGTCACGGGACTCGGTCGTCTCAACCCAATCGAGAAATTCACTGTCAGCGGTGACCATTCCCACATAGGGCATCACTGCCTCCCACTCGGCGTAAATCGTATCAGCCCAGACCGGGCTCGCCGCGCCTCGCCAGGCTTGAAATGCGCCGGCCTCGCTGGCGTTGCTGAAAATCACGAACAGCTGCTCGGATGCCTTCAACGGCTCACGCGCCAGCCATGCCGAGGGTAGTAGTCGCTCAGGCTGCACAAACACCGTCCTTGCAGCGCTCGCACTCTTCACAAAATGGCGCATCGCCCTTGAAACTCATGATTTGCGCAGCGGTGAGAACCGCCGCAGGCGCCGCCGCCAGTTTGTCCGGAAGGCCAGGCACCACTGGCGCCGCGCCCATTGCCGCCATTGGCGCACCACCCACCTGAATCGGCACGCTGCTGAAAATTCCGCCGGGGCCGATATTGATCCACTGCCCACCGGCCTGAATCGTCGCGCTCGCGCCACCGTCGATCACCACTTGCTGACCAGCGCTGATATGGATCTGCGCCGAGGCACTGGTGGCCTGGCTGTTCACCCGAACCTGCTGGTCGCCGAGCACAGACAAATGGTCATCCTGCCTGACTTCGGTCTGGCGCTGGCCGTGGGTGATGCGTTGCTCATCGGCCTTGAGTTCATGCCGGGCGAGCCCCGTGACAACGATGCTGCGCTGGTTATCGACCTGCACCTGCTGATCGTTCAGCACATGCTGAGTCCAGTTGCGCTGGGCGCGCAGGTAGATTTCCTCGGCACCTTTTTTGTCTTCGATGCGCAGCTCGTTGTAGCCGCCTCCGCCGGGGCTGCTCTGGCTGCGCAAGACGCTGCGGGTCTTGTCTGCCGGCAGGTCCAGTGGCACCGGCGTCGCGGCGTTGGGCAGGCAACCCATCACCAGTGGCTTGTCGGCATCGCCATCGATAAAGCCGACCAGTACCTCCATGCCCACCCGCGGAATCAGCACACTGCCGTAGTGATCGTGCGCCCAGCCGCTGGCGACGCGCAGCCAGCAACTGGAGTGTTCGTTCAGTTCTCCGTCGCGGTCCCAGGCCAATTGCACTTTGACCCGACCGTACTCATCACAATGGATTTCCAGGCCTTTCGGGCCGGTGACCACGGCGGGCTGGTAGCCCGATATACGCGGTTTTTCGGGTGCCAATGCCGGTCGGAAGAACACGTCCCACGGCGTGGCCACAAAGGTATTGCGGTAACCCTGAAAGGACTCGCCATCGCTGGTCACCGATTCCTCCAGCACCTGCGGCTGGCGGCCTCGATGCTCAATGGACGTGAGTAACCACAGGTCATTCCAATCGCTGCGCGGATGTTCGGTGAGTTGCAGGAAATGCCCGCAGACCAATGAGGACTCATCGCTGCTGCCTTCGGCCTGCCGATAATCGGCGACGTGCCGTTCCAGTGCACGCCGCGCCCGGTGCTTGCCGGTTTCGCGATCGTTGAATTGGCCGGGAAAGTGGTAGTCCTCCAGCACCGGACGCTGCTCGCCATCGCTGCGACTTTCCAAAGACAGGCGCGGCTTTTCGAAGTTGTAGTCGCGCCGGGTGACGACACTGGTGCGCGTTTCCACCCGCACGTTGAAACGCTGGATTGCCGGGGCACCAACCGACATGCCGCTGCCCGGCAGATACAGGGTCGACTCGGGCAGTTTCGGGAATACGGTCTGGTCGTCGCCAAACACCAGTAGATGACTTTCAGGACTGTGTTGAAAGTGGTAATGAATGCCGACTTCGGCACACAGGCGCTGAATGAAAGCCAGATCGCTTTCTGCGTATTGCACGCAGTACTCGCGCTGCGGGTATTCGCTGCCAAGGCGAAATTCGAAGGCATCGCGCAGAATCGAATGGTCCTTGAGGATTTGCGTGACAATTTGCGGCACGCTCTGATGCTGGAAAATTCGCTGGTTGATGCGATGCCCCAAATAGGTCAGACGCGGGACGAGGCTCAGGTGGTAGCGTGTCAGACGCTTCCCGGAATCACCCTGCCCGACCTGATAAATCTGACCGTGGATACCACTGCCCCGAGCATCAAGACTGAGAAACGCCTGACCGTGCAGCAGGCTTTCGAGGTCCAGATCCGGCCGCTCGCTGACCAGTTCCAGCTCGAAGCGAAAAGGTTGGCTGATGGCTTCCTTGCCCGTGAACTCAAGGACTCTGAGGTCATGCTGAGCGCCTTCTAGGGTCAACGTGAAACGCGGTTGATTGGCAGGCGCGAACATCCGATGTCTCTCTGCAGAATGAGGGCGGGCGATTCTGCATCAGGGGCAAGGGGTCTTGGATGGGTGACGGGAAATTCAGATTCGCCCTACATCTCCCGCTGAAAGCGCTTCGGAACGCGCAGCCTTCGACTACAGACAAACACCTCGAACTCTCCACCACCCCTGTGGGAGCGAGCCTGCTCGCGATAGCGGCATGTCAGTCGACACATTCGTTGAATGAACGATCGCATTCGCGAGCAGGCTCGCTCCCACATTGGATCTCCACATTTTTCCGGGAAAATCACAGGCAATAAAAAACGGCCCGCCTCCGGTAGGAGACGGGCCGTTTTCCTGTGAGCCGAAGCTCAGTGCATCATTTGTTCAGCTTGAAATCTTTTTCCGCCGCTTCGAAGCGCTCCACCATGCCTCGGCTCGGCTCGCCCATCTTGCTGACGATGTAGATAGCCAGGCTGGCGAAGATGAAGCCCGGGATGATTTCGTACAGACCCAACAGTTCGAAATGCTTCCAGACCACCACGGTGATCGCGCCGACCAGGATACCGGCCAGTGCGCCGTCGCGGGTCATCTCTTTCCAGACCACCGAGATCAGGACAACCGGACCGAATGCGGCACCGAAACCGGCCCAGGCGTAGGACACCAGGCCCAGTACGCGGTTGTCCGGGTTGGCGGCCAGTGCGATAGCGATCAGTGCCACCAGCAGCACCATGGCGCGACCGACCCAGACCAGCTCCAGTTGCGAAGCGGATTTACGCAGGAAGGTCTTGTAGAAGTCTTCGGTCAGGGCACTCGAGCACACCAGCAACTGGCAGCTCAGGGTACTCATCACGGCCGCCAGGATGGCCGACAGCAGCACACCGGCAACCCATGGGTTGAAGAGAATCTTGGCCAGTTCGATGAACACACGCTCAGGGTTTTCGGTAACGGGACCGGCGACTTCCGGGTGCGCCGAGAAGTACGCGATACCGAAGAAGCCCACGGCCACGGTGCCGCCCAGGCACAGAATCATCCAGGTCATGGAGATGCGACGGGCATTGGCAATCGATTTCACCGAATCCGCTGCCATGAAACGCGCGAGGATGTGCGGCTGACCGAAGTAGCCCAGGCCCCAGCCCATCAGCGAAATGATGCCGATGAACGTGGTGCCTTTGAGCATATCGAAGTTGCTTGGATCCTGAGCTTCGATGGCCAGGAACGTGGTGTCGACGCCGCCAGTGGCCAGCAGGACGATGATCGGCGTCAGAATCAGCGCGAAAATCATCAGCGTGGCTTGTACAGTGTCAGTCCAGCTCACCGCCAGGAAACCACCGATAAAGGTGTAGGCAATCGTCGCCGCAGCACCGGCCCACAGCGCGGTCTCGTAAGACATGCCGAAGGTGCTTTCGAACAGACGGGCACCGGCGACGATGCCGGATGCGCAATAGATGGTGAAGAACACCAGAATCACCACCGCCGAGATAATCCGCAGCAAGCCGCTTTTATCTTCGAAACGGCTGGAGAAGTAGTCCGGCAGGGTCAGGGCATCGCCGTTATGCTCGGTCTGCACACGCAGACGGCCGGCAACGAACAGCCAGTTCAGGTAGGCACCGACGATCAGACCGATAGCGATCCAGCTTTCGGAGAGACCGGACATGTAGATGGCACCCGGCAGGCCCATCAACAACCAGCCGCTCATGTCGGAGGCACCGGCCGACAGCGCAGTAACCACGCTGCCCAGGCTGCGACCGCCCAGAATATAGTCAGAAAGGTTGTTGGTGGAACGATAGGCCATCAAGCCGATCAGCACCATTGCTGCGATGTAGATCACGAACGTGATCAGGGTTGGATTGCTTACGCTCATTGAGTTACGCCCTGGCTTTGTTTTTATGTAGCGGCGGTGGTGAACCGCTCGCAAACGACGACGTTTGGCAGACGATCCGGGATCCCGCGCATTCAAGACTGATGTTTCCCCAGGAAAGCCATCAGCCGGTGCTCGGGTTATTCCCGGTTGCACCTAGGGCGCGAATGCTATGCAACAAATCAAATAAGGTGCAACCAGTTTCGTGAGAATAAGTTGCACCTAGTCGGTTTTATCGACAAACACCCCGTTTTTGCTCCCTTTTATGGCAGTCATGGCCCTTTGCTAGAAGCAAAAGCACCAAACCGGAGCAGTACGCGGGTACGAGAAATCAATTCCTGACGAGTTGCCTGTTATTCCGGCAAAAAAAGGGTTGCACCCGGTTGCACCTCAATCGACGCAGGGCTAATCTTGCCGCCAGCTGATGCCACGCAACTGTGGCAACCATGAGGATAAAAATATGGCTACCACCACCCTTGGGGTCAAACTCGATGACCCGACCCGCGAGCGCCTGAAGGCCGCCGCAACCTCGATTGATCGCACGCCGCACTGGCTGATCAAGCAGGCAATTTTCAATTACCTGGAAAAACTCGAGGGTGGTGCAACCCTGACCGAGCTGAACGGTTTGACCGCCAAGGACGTCGACGACGCCGGCGAAGTGCACACTGATCACGCTCACCAATGCTTCCTCGAATTCGCCGAGAGCATTCTGCCGCAATCGGTTCTGCGTGCATCGATCACCGCCGCTTACCGTCGTCCTGAACCGGAAGTGGTGCCGATGCTGATCGAGCAGGCACGCCTGCCGGCAGCGATGGCCGAAGCCACCAACAAACTGGCCGCGACCATCGCCGAAAAACTGCGTAACCAGAAAAGTGCCGGCGGCCGTGCGGGCATTGTTCAGGGCCTGCTGCAGGAGTTTTCCCTGTCGTCCCAGGAAGGCGTGGCATTGATGTGCCTGGCCGAAGCGCTGCTGCGGATTCCCGACAAGGGCACCCGCGATGCGCTGATTCGCGACAAGATCAGCACCGGCAACTGGCATCCGCACCTGGGCAACAGCCCGTCGCTGTTCGTCAACGCGGCGACCTGGGGCCTGCTGCTGACCGGCAAGCTTGTCTCCACGCACAACGAAGCCGGCCTGACGTCGTCGCTGAGCCGCATCATCGGCAAGAGCGGCGAGCCGATGATCCGCAAGGGCGTCGACATGGCCATGCGGCTGATGGGCGAGCAGTTCGTCACCGGCGAAACCATCGCCGAAGCCCTGGCCAACGCGAGCAAGTTCGAAGCCAAGGGCTTCCGTTATTCCTACGACATGCTCGGTGAAGCCGCACTCACCGAAGTCGACGCGCAAAAATACCTGGCCTCGTACGAACAAGCGATCCACTCGATCGGCAAAGCCTCTCACGGCCGTGGGATTTATGAAGGCCCGGGCATCTCCATCAAACTCTCGGCCCTGCACCCACGCTACAGCCGCGCGCAGTACGAGCGGGTGATGGACGAGTTGTACCCGCGCCTGTTGTCGCTGACCTTGCTGGCCAAGCAATACGACATCGGCCTGAACATCGACGCCGAAGAAGCCGACCGCCTCGAACTGTCGCTGGATCTGCTTGAGCGCCTGTGCTTCGAGCCACAGCTGACCGGCTGGAACGGCATCGGCTTCGTCATTCAGGCCTACCAGAAGCGTTGCCCGTACGTGATCGACTACGTGATCGATCTGGCCCGTCGTAGCCGCCATCGCCTGATGATCCGTCTGGTCAAGGGGGCCTACTGGGACAGCGAAATCAAGCGCGCCCAGGTCGAAGGCCTGGAAGGCTATCCGGTCTACACCCGCAAGGTGTACACCGACGTTTCCTATATCGCCTGCGCTCGCAAACTGCTGTCGGTGCCGGAAGTCATTTATCCGCAGTTCGCTACGCACAACGCCCACACCCTGTCGGCCATTTACCACATTGCCGGTCAGAACTATTACCCCGGCCAGTACGAATTCCAGTGCCTGCACGGTATGGGCGAACCGCTCTACGAGCAGGTTGTAGGCAAAGTTTCCGAAGGCAAGCTGAACCGTCCGTGCCGCGTGTACGCACCGGTCGGCACCCACGAAACCCTGCTGGCCTATCTGGTTCGTCGCCTGCTGGAAAACGGCGCCAACACCTCGTTCGTCAATCGCATCGCCGACCAGTCGATTTCGATTCAGGAACTGGTCGCCGATCCGGTGGCGCAGATCGAGCAGATGGCGACCGTGGAAGGTGGGTTCGGCCTGCCGCACCCGCGCATCCCGCTGCCGCGTGACCTGTACGGTGCCGAGCGCGCCAACTCCAGCGGCATCGACATGGCCAACGAACATCGCTTGGCCTCGCTGTCCTGCGCCTTACTGGCAACCGCGCACAACGACTGGAAAGCCGCACCGATGCTTGGTTGCGCGTCCAGCAACGAAGCGCCTGCGGCCGTGCTGAACCCGGCGGATCACCGCGATGTGGTCGGTCACGTTCAGGAAGCCACCGTCGAAGACGTCGACAACGCCATTCAATGCGCACTGAATGCCGCACCGATCTGGCAGGCCACTCCGCCAGCCGAACGTGCCGCCATTCTGGAACGTGCCGCGGACTTGATGGAAGGCGAGATCCAGCCGCTGATGGGCCTGTTGGCTCGCGAAGCCGGCAAGACTTTCGCCAACGCCATCGCCGAAGTGCGCGAAGCGGTCGACTTCCTGCGTTATTACGCCGTGCAGGCCCGCAACGATTTCAGCAACGACGCCCACCGCCCACTGGGTCCGGTGGTCTGCATCAGCCCGTGGAACTTCCCGCTGGCAATCTTCAGTGGTCAGGTCGCCGCCGCACTGGCCGCCGGTAACCCGGTCCTGGCCAAACCGGCCGAACAGACTCCGCTGGTGGCCGCTCAAGCCGTGCGCTTGCTGCTCGAAGCCGGGATTCCTGAAGGCGTGCTGCAACTGCTGCCGGGTCGCGGTGAAACCGTCGGCGCCGGTCTGGTCGGTGATGAACGCGTCAAAGGCGTGATGTTCACCGGTTCCACCGAAGTCGCGCGTCTGCTGCAACGCAACATCGCTGGCCGTCTCGACAGCCAGGGCCGGCCGATTCCGCTGATCGCCGAAACCGGCGGCCAGAACGCGATGATCGTCGACTCCTCGGCACTCACCGAACAGGTGGTGATCGACGTGGTGTCCTCGGCCTTCGACAGTGCCGGCCAGCGCTGCTCGGCGCTGCGTGTGCTGTGCCTGCAGGAAGATTCCGCCGATCGCGTCATCGAAATGCTCAAGGGTGCCATGGCTGAAAGCCGTCTCGGCAACCCCGAGCGCCTGTCGGTGGACATCGGCCCGGTGATCGACGCCGAAGCCAAGGCTGGCATCGACAAACACATTCAGGGCATGCGCGACAAAGGTCGCAACGTGTATCAGGTGGCGATTGCCGACAGCGAAGAGGTCAAGCGCGGCACCTTCGTCATGCCGACGCTGATCGAGCTGGAAAGCTTCGACGAGCTGCAACGCGAGATCTTCGGGCCGGTCCTGCACGTGGTGCGTTACAAGCGTAAAGAGATCGACCAATTGATCGCTCAGATCAACGCGTCCGGTTATGGCCTGACTCTGGGCGTGCACACGCGCATCGACGAGACCATCGCCAAGGTCATCGACAACGTCAACGCCGGTAACGTCTACGTCAACCGCAACATCGTCGGAGCCGTGGTCGGCGTGCAGCCGTTCGGCGGCGAAGGCCTGTCGGGGACCGGCCCGAAAGCCGGCGGCCCGCTGTATCTGTACCGCTTGCTGTCAACGCGTCCGACCGACGCAATCGAACAATCCTTCGCTCGCGGCGATGCTGCCGTAGCGCCGGACGTTCGTCTGCGCGAAGCCATGCGCCAACTGCTGAACGCCTTGAAAGCCTGGGCCGACAACAACCAGTTCGCCGAGTTGAGCAGCCTGTGCGTACAGTACGCGGCGCAATCGCAGAGCGGCATCACCCGCGTGCTGGCCGGCCCGACCGGTGAGAAAAACAGCTACGCGATCCTGCCGCGCGAGCACGTGCTGTGTCTGGCAGAAGTCGAAGGCGATCTGCTGACACAACTCGCAGCGGTTTTGGCCGTCGGTGGCTCGGCAGTCTGGCCGGAATCCGAACTGACCAAAACCTTGCTGGCACGTCTGCCGAAGGAAGTTCAGGCACGGATCAAGCGGGTTGCTGACTGGAACAAGGACGAGGTGGTCTTCGATGCCGTTCTGCATCATGGCCATTCCGACCAGTTGCGTGCCGTTTGCCAGCAGATCGCCCAGCGTGGCGGCGCAATCGTTGGGGTCCAGGGCTTGTCCCAGGGCGAGACCAACATTGCACTGGAGCGTCTGGTGATCGAGCGTGCGCTGAGCGTTAACACGGCTGCGGCGGGCGGTAATGCCAGCCTGATGACGATCGGATAAAAGCAGCTACAAGCTTCGAGCGACAAGCTGCAAGTAAAAGCAAACTGCTCTTACTCGCAGCTTGAAGCTTGTGGCTTGTGCCGCCCCATCACCCTTATCTATCTTCCTTCCCCATTTTTATGGGCCTACCTAGACTGCGGCATACTTTCTTTAAGGTAAGCCACCATGTCCGAGACGCTGCTCAGTTCCCGCAATCTGGCTTTCGAGCTGTACGAAGTCCTCGATGCCGAGGGCCTGACCCGGCGCGAGCGCTTTGCCGAGCACAATCGCGAGACCTTCGACGCCGCCATCGGCACCGCGCGCAGCATTGCTGAAAAATACTTCGCACCGCACAACCGCAAAGGCGACGAGAACGAGCCACGCTATGAAGACGGCAAGGCAATTCTGATCCCTGAAGTGAAACCGGCGGTGGATGCCTTTCTCGAGGCCGGCTTCCTCAACGCCGCGCGAAGCTTCGAGGCCGGCGGCATGCAATTGCCGACCTTGCTGTCGCAAGCCTGCTTCGCGCATTTCCAGTCGGCCAACGCTGCGTCGACCTCGTATCCGTTTCTGACCATGGGCGCGGCGAATCTGATCGAGAGCTTCGGCACCAACGAGCAGAAACAGCGCTTCCTGCAACCGATGATCGATGGCCGCTTCTTCGGCACCATGGCCCTGACCGAGCCGCATGCTGGTTCGTCGCTATCGGATATTCGGACCCGCGCTGAGCCTGCACCTGACGGCACGTATCGCCTCAAGGGCAACAAGATCTTCATATCCGGCGGCGACCATCCGCTGTCGGAAAACATCGTGCACATGGTCCTCGCCAAGCTGCCGGACGCGCCGCCGGGGGTAAAAGGCATTTCTCTGTTCATCGTGCCTAAGTTTCTGGTCAACGACGACGGCAGTCTCGGCCAGCGCAACGATGTACTGCTGGCCGGGCTGTTCCACAAGATGGGCTGGCGCGGCACCACGTCCACGGCGCTGAACTTCGGCGATAACGGCGAGTGCATCGGTTATCTGGTAGGCAAGCCGCACCACGGCTTGAGCTACATGTTCCAGATGATGAACGAAGCGCGGATCGGCGTTGGCATGGGCGCGGTGATGCTTGGTTATGCCGGCTATCTGTACTCTCTCGAATACGCCCGCGAACGGCCACAGGGTCGGGTGCCGGACAGCAAGGACCCGACGACGGCGCCGGTGGCGATCATTCAGCACGCCGATGTCAGACGCATGCTGTTGACGCAAAAATCCTACGTCGAAGGGGCATTCGACCTCGGCCTGTATGCGGCGCGGTTGTTCGATGACACCACCACCCTGGAAACCGAAGCCGAACGCAAACAGGCCCATGAGCTGCTGGACCTGCTGACGCCAATCGTCAAATCCTGGCCGTCGGAGTTTTGCCTGAAGGCCAACGAACTGGCGATCCAGATTCTCGGCGGTCACGGATACACCCGTGAATATCCGGTGGAGCAGTATTACCGCGACAACCGCCTGAACCCGATTCACGAGGGCACTCATGGCATCCAATCGCTGGATTTGCTTGGACGCAAGCTGGCGCAGAACGGTGGCGCGGGGTTGAAACAGTTGATCCGCCTGATCGCTGCCACGGGCGAGCGCTCCACGGCGTACGATTCGTTGACCGCACTGCGCGAACCGCTGGAAAAACTGGTGGCGCGCCTGCAAACCGTGACCCTCGGTTTGTTGACCGATCTGGCGCAAGGCAAGATCAACAGCAGCCTGGCGAATTCGGCGCTGTATCTGAAGGTGTTCGGGCACACGGTGATCGGCTGGCGCTGGCTGGAGCAAGCGATTCGCGCCGAAGAAGGTTTGGCAAAAGGCACTGCGGCGGACGCCGATTTCTATAAGGGCAAGCTGCAGGCAGCGCGGTACTTTCTGACCTGGGAAGTGCCGGGTTGCCAGCATGAGCTGGACTTGCTGGAGGCGCGGGACGATACGTGCCTGGGGATGCAGGATGCGTGGTTCTGATCCGGATTATGCGTAGCGGCTGATTCCGTCTTCGCGGGCAAGCCCGCTCCCACAGGGTTTCGTGGCGCTCACGCACTCAGTGAATCACCACGATACCTGTGGGAGCGGGCTTGCCCGCGAAAGGGCCGGGGCTGAGGACACATCAGCTCAGCGTGAACCCACTCATCTGCGCACCAGCGACCGGATCAACCCTGATTAATGGTCTTGGCGATGGTGTCGACCGTGGCGCTGACTTGCTCTTGGTAACGGTCGAGTTCTTCCTGGTGCTGTTTCTTCATTTCGATCTGCTGCGAGCACAGGTTCATTGCCGCGAGCACCAGCAAGCGGTCACCGATCAGGGTCGGGTATTTGCGCTTGGTGTCTTCCAGCGTGGCCTTGAGCATCATGGCCGCGTCCAGCAGGGTCTGTTCTTCCCCGGCCGGTGCCTTGATCGAATAGTCCTCCCCGAGAATGGAGATGACTTTTACCCCTGCTGTGCCGTGGTTCATGCGCTGACAGGACCGGCGTTGACGCGGTCGACCAGGGCTTGAATGCGTGCGGCAGTGGCGCCGTGCTTTTCTTCCTGCTCCATCAGGTTCAGTTGCAGGCTTTCGTTTTCATCCTTGGCCTGGGCCAGTTCCGTGGACAGGGTCTGGTTGGTCTGCGCGAGGGTCTGGTTCTGTTGCACCAGGTCGCTGACGAGCTGTTCCAATTGGCTGAGGGATGCTTCCAACATTTTGATCTTCCAAGCGTTTTTCAAAGGGCGCGTACGATAAAGAAAAGTCACCACAGATGCCAGGGTTAAACCGCTGCAAAGCCTTGATTTTCCTGGCGGCGGACCGTTCCTGCGAGTTTAAAAGACTGTGATCTGCCGATCTGGTTCCTGCACTTCGTCGCTCGGGGGCAGATGCGACAAATACGCACACCACCTCAAGACTTTAGTCGTATGACCGATAAGTCAGCCATACAGCAGCTCAACCCGCATGGATGCGGCCCTTTTCGGTATCCGCCCATGTCCCTTCGCAATATGAATATCGCCCCACGGGCGTTCACCGGTTTCGCCCTGATCGGCGGCCTGATGTTGATTCTCGGCGTGTTCGCCTTGAACCAGATGAGCAAAATCCGCGCGGCCGGCGAAAATATCGCCACCGCCAGCGTGCCATCGATCAAGGCCCTCGACGAATTCACCCAACTGACCCTGCGTCTGCGCGTGTTGTCATATCGCCTGCTGATCAACCGTGAAGCGGACGTGCAGCAGAAAACCATCGAACTGTTCGACATGCGCAACCGCCAGATTACCGATGCGCAACGGGCTTACGAGCCGCTGATCTCCAGCCCCGAGGAACGTTCGGCGTACGATCAGTACGTGCAGTTGCTGGCGCAGTACCGTCAGCTCGAAGAGCGCATGAAAACCTTATCGCGCAACAATCAGGTCGACGAGCTGCGGCAGTTGCTCAACAGCGATTTGCTGACCAACTCTGAAGCGGTGAACACCGCTCTGGCACGTTTGCTGGAGATCAACACCCAGCAAATCGCCGAGACCGACCAAGGCGCCAAGGATCAGTATTCGATGTCGTTCGATCTGGTCGTCACGCTGCTGGTGATCGCCGGCGGTCTGACCATGCTGTTCGCCTGGCTGCTGACGGTGAGCATCACCAAGCCGATTTCGAAAGCACTGGAAGCTGCCGAGACCATCGCCGAGGGCAATCTGACCCAGCCGATCCATGTCGATGGTGAAGATGAAGCCGGACGCCTGCTGGCGGCCATGGCGAAGATGCAATCGAAGCTGCGTGACACCTTGCAGCGCATTTCCGGCTCGGCCACGCAACTGGCGTCCGCCGCCGAAGAATTGAACAGCGTCACCGATGAAAGCGCCCGTGGCCTGACACAGCAGAACAACGAAATCGAACAGGCCGCCACTGCCGTCAACGAAATGACCAGCGCCGTGGAAGAAGTCGCACGCAATGCGGTCAGCACCTCGGAAGCTTCGAAGAACGCCACCACCTCGGCCGGCGACGGTCGCGATCTGGTCCAGGAAACCGTCAGCGCCATCGAACGCATGAGCGCTGACGTGCAGAGCACCGCTTCGCTGATCGGCGATCTGGCCAACGAGTCCCGTGACATCGGCAAAGTCCTTGATGTGATCCGCGGCCTGGCCGACCAGACCAACCTGCTGGCGCTGAACGCGGCGATTGAAGCCGCACGTGCTGGCGAGGCCGGTCGTGGTTTCGCGGTGGTGGCGGATGAAGTGCGTGCCCTGGCCCATCGCACCCAGCAATCGACCAGCGAAATCGAGCGGATGATCGGCAGCATTCAGAGCGGCACCGAACACGCCGTGGATTCGATGCGCAACAGCACCGAGCGCGCCGAGTCGACGCTGAACATCGCCCGTGGCGCCGGGATGTCGCTGGACACCATCAACAGCGCCATCGTCGAGATCAATGAGCGCAACCTGGTGATCGCCAGCGCGGCCGAAGAGCAGGCGCAGGTGGCGCGGGAAGTCGACCGCAACCTGGTCAACATCCGTGACCTGTCGGTGCAATCGGCGACCGGGGCGAATCAGACCAGTGCGGCGAGCAATGAGCTGTCGCGCCTGGCGCTGGACCTGAACAACATGGTTGGGCGGTTCAGCCTCTAGACACATCGGATTTGCGTCTGGGCGCTATTGTGGCGAGGGAGCTTGCTCCCGCTCGGCTGCGCGGCAGTCGCTGAGCCCTCCGATTTGTTTTTCCTGAGACACCGCAGCGTCTGCATTTGGGGCGCTGCGCGTCCCAGCGGGAGCAAGCTCCCTCGCCACAATCATCACTCGCCGCACTTTCAGGGGATGTTGCCGAAAAGCTTTTTGACAGCATCACATTTCAACAGGTTAGAATCGCTGGCACGCAGACTGCATGGTCAGTTTGTGCCCCGTCTTTCCGCTTCTGGAGTACTGCCTTTGAATGCGACGACCATCAACAGCCTGTTCTTGATCGGCGCGTTGCTGGTAGGCGCAAGCATTCTCGTCAGTTCCCTTTCCTCGCGTCTCGGCATTCCGATTCTGGTCATTATTCTCGCGGTCGGCATGGCCGCCGGGGTCGATGGCGGCGGGATCATTTTCGATAATTACCCGACGGCCTATCTGGTCGGCAACCTCGCACTGGCGGTCATCCTCCTCGACGGCGGCTTGCGCACACGCGTTTCCAGCTTTCGCGTGGCGTTATGGCCGGCGCTGTCGCTGGCCACGGTCGGGGTGTTGATCACCACCGGGCTGACCGGCATGGCCGCCGCGTGGCTGTTCGACCTCAATCTGATTCAGGGCCTGCTGATCGGCGCTATCGTTGGCTCGACCGACGCTGCTGCGGTGTTTTCACTGCTTGGCGGTAAAGGCCTCAACGAGCGGGTCAGCGCCAGTCTGGAAATCGAATCCGGCAGTAACGATCCGATGGCGGTGTTTCTCACCGTCACTTTGATCGACATGCTTGCCAGCGGCCAGACCGGCCTGCACTGGAGCCTGCTCACGCACCTGATCCGCGAATTCGGCATTGGTGGCGTGATCGGTCTGGGCGGCGGCTGGGTGATGCTGCAATTGGTCAACCGCATCAACCTGGCGGCCGGGCTGTATCCGATCTTGATCATCGCTGGCGGCCTGGTGGTGTTCGCGCTGACCAACGCCTTGCACGGCAGTGGCTTCCTCGCTGTTTATCTGTGCGGCCTGGTTATCGGCAACCGCCCGGTGCGTAGCCGCCACGGCATCTTGCACATGCTCGACGGCATGGCGTGGCTGGCGCAGATCGGCATGTTCCTGGTGCTGGGCCTGCTGGTCACGCCGCATGATTTGCTGCCGATCGCCGTGCCTGCCCTCGGTCTGGCGCTGTGGATGATCCTGTTTGCGCGGCCGCTGTCAGTGATGGTCGGTCTACTGCCGTTCAAGGCGTTCCACGGTCGCGAGAAAGCGTTTATTTCCTGGGTCGGCCTGCGCGGCGCGGTGCCGATCATTCTCGCGGTGTTCCCGCTGATGGCCGGTCTGCCGCAGGCGCAGCTGTACTTCAACCTCGCCTTCTTCATTGTGCTGGTGTCGCTGTTGGTGCAGGGCACGAGCCTGCCGTGGGTCGCCAAGCTGCTCAAGGTGACCGTACCGCCGGAGCCCGCGCCGATTTCCCGGGCGGCGCTGGAAGTACACGTGACCAGTGAGTGGGAACTGTTCGTTTACAAGCTCGGCGCGGAGAAATGGTGCATCGGTTCGCCCCTGCGCGAGCTGAAAATGCCCGAAGGCACGCGTATCGCCGCGCTGTTTCGTGGCCAGCAACTGCTCCATCCGTCGGGTAGTACGGTGCTGGAAGTTGATGATTTGCTGTGTGTTATTGGCCACGAACACAACCTGCCAGCCCTCGGCAAACTGTTCAGCCAAGCGCCGCAACGGGGCCTCGATCTGCGCTTCTTCGGTGACTTTGTGCTCGAAGGAGACGCCCAGCTTAAAGCGGTTGCCGCTCTCTACGGCTTGCCGGCTGAAGGCATCGATCCGGACATGACCCTGGGAGCCTTCATTGCGCAGAAAGTCGGTGGTGCCCCCATCGTCGGCGACCAGGTGGAGTGGAACAACACCCACTGGACGGTTGCGGTCATGGACGGGAACAAGATCGGCAAAGTGGGCGTCAGATTCCCCGAAGGAAGTCGCCCGGGCCCCGGACTCTTCCTCTAAACTGCCTCCACTCTCACTTGCTTGACCGGTCTCTATGCCTACCCTGCGCTCCTTTTTCGCCGCGGCCCTGCTGGGCCTGAGTCTTACTGTCGGCCCGCTGTACGCCGCCGAACCACCGTCCAGCGACGCCGTGCAGGCCAGCCTCGACAAGCTGGCCGACAGCAAACTGCCGGATGCCGATAAAAAGGCAATGCAAACCGTCCTGCAGAACACGCTCAATCAGCTGAACAGCGAGCGCGAGTACGAGCAGAAGCTGATCGACCTCAAACAGCAACTGGCGACCGCGCCCAAGCAGACCATCGAAAACACCCGCGAGCTGACACGCCTCAAAGCGACGCCAGTGGTGCCGGTGGCGCAGCGCTTTCCCAAGGAGTCCATCCAGCAGTTGGAGCAGATCCTCACGGATCGTTCGACCCAGCAGAGTGACCTGCAAAAAGCCCTGGCCGAGGCCAACAGCCTGATCATCACGGCGCAGACCCGGCCCGAGCGCGCGCAAGCGGAGATTTCCGCCAGCCAGACGCGCATTCAGCAGATCAACAACATCCTCAAGTCCGGCAAGGACACCGGTAAAACGGTCACCGCCGAACAGCGCGACCAGTTGAATGCCGAGCTGGCCGCCCTCAATGCGCTGATTCCGCTGCGCCGTCAGGAACTGGCCGGCAATACCCAGTTGCAGGATCTGGGCAATGCCCAGCACGACTTGCTCTCGGAGAAATCCGACCGCCTCGATCGCGAGATTCAGGAACTGCAAACGCTGATCAACCAGAAGCGTCTGGCGCAGTCACAGGAAACCGTCACCCAACAATCGATCGAAGCGCAGAAGGCCGGCGGCAGCAGCCTACTGGCGAGTGAGAGCGCCACCAACCTGAAACTGTCGGACTACTTGCTCAAGAGCACCGATCGTCTCAACGAAGTCACCCAGCAGAACCTGCAGACCAAACAGCAACTCGACACCCTGACTCAGAGCGATTCGGCGCTGGACGAGCAGATCGCCGTGCTCAAGGGCAGCCTGCTGCTGTCGAAAATTCTCTACAAACAGAAACAGGCCCTGCCGCACTTGAAGGTCGACCGCGACCTCGCCGATCAGATTGCCGATATTCGCCTCTATCAGTTCGATGTCAGCCAACAACGCGAACTGCTGAGCAACCCGGCGACCTATGTCGACAACTTGCTCGCCACGCAGCCGCCGGAGCAGGTCACCCCGCAACTGCGCAAGAGCCTGCTGGAGCTGGCTAACACCCGCACTGACTTGCTGGAACGACTGAACCGCGAACTGAGCGCGATGCTCAATGAGTCGATCACCCTGCAGCTCAATCAGAAACAACTGCTGAGCACCGCGCAAAGCCTGCGTGCGACCCTCGATGAGCAAATGTTCTGGATCCCCAGCAACAAGCCACTGGACGTTGAGTGGATGCGCGGCGTGCCGGAACGCCTGCAACGACAGGTCAACACCCTGCCATGGGCGTCGAGCCTGAGCGAACTGACCGACGGCCTGACCCAGCGCCCACTGCTGTTCCTGCCGTTGGCATTGCTGATTGGCGCCCTACTCTGGCGGCGTAAAAGTCTGTATGGACGGTTGAACAAGGTTCACCAGGACATCGGCCACTTCAAGCGCGACAGCCAGTGGCATACGCCTCAGGCGATCCTGATCAATATTCTGCTGGCGATGCCGGTGGCACTGGGCCTGGCGCTGTGCGGTCTGGCGTTGCAGATCGACGCACGCGGGCAGAACGCCAATATGGGCGCGGCGCTATTGCAGATGGGCCAGGCCTGGCTGGTGTTCTACACCGCTTACCGGATTCTCGCGCCGGGCGGCGTGGCGGAATTGCATTTCCGCTGGGAGAAACCGCAGGTCGAATTTCTTCAGGGCTGGGTGCGCCGACTGGGCCTGGTGGTCATGGCGCTGGTGGCCGTGGTCGCCGTCGCCGAACTGCAACCGGCGGCACTCGCCGATGACGTCCTCGGCATGCCGGTGGTGCTGACGTGCTACGCGCTGATGGCGTGGCTGCTCAGCCGCCTGCTGATCAGCAGCCCGACGCACCAGAATGCCTCGTTGTTCCGCAAGGCCGTGGGTGTGATGTTCACCCTGCTGCCGATCGCCCTGTTCGTCGCGGTGTGCTTCGGCTACTACTACACCGCGCTGAAACTCAGCGATCGTTTGATCAACACCCTGTACCTGCTGATGTTCTGGCTGGTGATCGAAGCCACCTTCGTTCGCGGCCTGAGCGTGGCGGCGCGGCGTCTGGCTTACCAGCGCGCCCTGGCCAAACGCCAAGCGGCCAAAGAAGCCGGCGACGGCGAAGCGGTGATCGAAGAACCGACGCTGGACATCGAAAAGGTCAACGAACAATCCCTGCGCCTGATCCGTCTGGCCCTGCTCGGCGGTTTCATCGCGGCGCTGTACTGGGTCTGGTCGGACCTGATCTCGGTGTTCTCCTACCTGGACAACATCACCCTTTACGAATACACCAGCGGCACCGGCGCCAACATGAGCATGGTGCCGATCAGCATCGGCGACATGCTCGGCGCGCTGATCATCATCGGTATCACCTTCGCCCTCGCCCGCAACTTGCCGGGTCTGCTCGAAGTGTTTGTGCTGTCCAAGCTCAATCTGGCCCAAGGCAGTGCTTACGCCACAACGACGCTGCTGTCGTACGTGATTGCCGGCGTCGGCTTTGTCACCACACTGTCGACCCTCGGCGTCAGCTGGGACAAGTTGCAATGGCTGGTCGCGGCACTGTCGGTGGGTCTCGGTTTCGGTATGCAGGAGATCTTCGCCAACTTCATCTCCGGGATCATGATCCTGTTCGAGCGTCCGGTACGGATCGGCGACACCATCACCATCGGCAACCTGTCGGGCACGGTGAGCAAGATCCGCATCCGCGCCACGACCATCACCGATTTCGATCGCAAGGACATCATTGTCCCGAACAAGACGTTCATCACCGGGCAACTGATCAACTGGTCGCTGACCGACACCATCACCCGCGTGACGCTGAAACTCGGCGTCGATTACGGCTCGGATCTGGATCTGGTCAAGGAACTGCTGCTCAAGGCCGCCCGCGAGAACCCGCGCGTGCTGAAGGAACCGGAGCCGCACGTGTACTTCCTGAATTTCGGCGAAAGCACCCTCGATCACGAACTGCGCATGCACGTGCGCGATCTGGGCGACCGTAACCCGGTGCTCGACGAGGTTAACCGCTTCATCAACCGCGAGTTCAAGAAGCAGCACATCAACATCTCGTTCCGGCAGATGGAGGTTTATCTGAAGAATCTTCACGGCCAGGAATACAAGATGGTGCCCGTCGAGCCGGAGAACAAAACCATCGTGCCGATCGTCGACGCGCAGAAACCGTTGTCGGAACCGCCACCGAGCAAACTCGACTAACCGACAAGGTCCCAGCAGAATGCTCGGACATTCTGCTGGAGCCGGCCCGTGAAAGCCCTCGACGAACTGACTTTCGACAACCGCTTCGCCCGTCTGGGCGACGCGTTCTCCGCTCACGTGTTGCCCGAGCCGATCGACAATCCGCGTCTGGTCGTTGCCAGCCCGGCAGCCCTTGCCTTGCTAGACCTCGACCCGGCCAGCGCCGAAACCGAAGAATTCGCGCAAGTGTTTGGCGGCCACAAGCTGTGGGCCGATGCCGAGCCACGGGCGATGGTGTATTCCGGGCATCAGTTCGGCGGCTATACCCCGCAGTTGGGCGACGGTCGCGGTTTGTTGCTGGGCGAGGTGTACAACAACGCCGGCGAACACTGGGACTTGCATCTCAAGGGCGCCGGGCAAACGCCGTTCTCACGCATGGGCGATGGCCGCGCGGTGCTGCGCTCGTCGATTCGTGAATTCCTTGCCTCCGAAGCGTTGCATGCGCTGAACATTCCCTCTTCCCGCGCCGCCTGCGTGATTGGCTCCGACACCCCGGTCTGGCGTGAAAAGCAGGAGCGCGCGGCGATGGTGCTGCGTCTGGCACCCAGCCATATCCGCTTCGGCCACTTTGAATACTTCTATTACACCAAGCGCTCCGAGCAGCAAAAGCAGCTCGGCGAACACGTACTGGCGATGCATTTTCCTCAATGCCTCGAGCAACCGGAACCGTACCTGGCGATGTTCCGCGAGATTGTCGAGCGCAATGCCGAACTGATCGCCAAATGGCAGGCCTACGGTTTTTGCCACGGCGTGATGAACACCGACAACATGTCGATCCTCGGCATTACCTTCGACTTCGGCCCGTTCGCCTTCCTTGATGATTTCGACGCGCACTTCATCTGCAACCACTCCGACGATCAGGGCCGCTACTCGTTCAGCAATCAGGTGCCGGTCGGTCAATGGAACCTCAGTGCCCTGGCTCAGGCGCTGACGCCGTTCATCAGTGTCGATGCTCTGCGTGAAACCCTCGGTTTGTACCTGCCGCTGTTCCAGGCGCACTACCTCGACCTGATGCGCCGCCGCTTCGGCTTCACCACCGCTGAGGACGATGATCAGCAGTTGCTGGAGAACTTGCTGCAACTGATGCAGAACAGCGGCGTCGATTACACGCTGTTCTTCCGCCGGCTCGGTGAAGATTCAGCCGAACAGGCTGTCGCCCGCCTGCGCGATGACTTCGTCGATATCAAGGGTTTCGATATCTGGGGCGAGCGTTATGTCGCGCGGGTGGCACGCGAGGGCAGCGCCGATCAGGAACAGCGTCGCGCGCGGATGCATGCGGTCAATCCGCTGTACATCCTGCGCAATTACCTCGCACAAAAAGCCATCGACGCCGCCGAACAAGGCGATTACTCAGAGGTTCGCCGACTGCACACGGTGTTGAGCAACCCGTTCGAAGAGCAGCCAGGGATGGAAGGTTATGCCAAGCGGCCACCGGAGTGGGGCAAGCATTTGGAGATCAGTTGTTCGTCGTGAGTCGACTCAGATAAACACTTCGATCGGTACATTGAAACGTTCAGCCAGCCAGCGGATCTGGCGCAGGTTGAGCTTTCGCTTACCGCTCAAAATCTCCGAAACGACTGATTGAGTACCCACGCCAGGAAGGTCGCTCTGAGTGAGGCCGTGTTCGCGCATCATATAGCCAAGCACTTCTTCGCCGCTCGCTTCAGCCATCGGATGATGGGTGCGATCCCATTCCTCGATCCAGTCACCGATGATGTCCAAAAGGCTCATCAATGGATGCGATTCATCTTCCCCGGTTATTTCGAGAATCTCATCGACCGCCCGCACCAAGACGTCGTAATCCTCTTCGCTCTTCGGCTTGCGAACCAGCGGAGCGACATATTCCCAGTGCTCAGCCACTGTCTTGATCAAAATGCTCATACCTTCGCTTCCTTCCATTTGCCCCGATCATATTCGCGATGATCCAGAACATATTTTATGTACAACCTCTGCGATCGATAACTGACAAAAGCGATCAGTCGCAGCTTGTTGCCGCCCAGGTCAAAGACATGAAACTGGCCCACCTTGTCGATCGCAGGAAATATCGATTTCATCGCCGAGAAGTCCTTGGGACAGCTTCTCTTTGCCAGTCGAAACCACTGCGCCAGTGCGCTTGCCGTTTGTGGCCATTTTTCCTTGGCCTCTCTGATGGGTTTTTCGCTGAACACATGCATGCAACATCCTTATCGCATTCTGCTATGGAAAGTTAATCGAAGGGTGCGATTATCGCAATGTGCGATAGAGGCAGACAGACCAGCGGTGCGTCCGGTAAATCTCAGCCTAGGTCTAACCTCGCACCGTGCACGATTGAAAATATGAGCAAACGTCTCAAACTACGTGTTATCAGCTCTCTTCTGGATTTCGCTCATGACAACCCCTCTCCTCATCCCCTGCCCCACCTGCAACGGCCTCAACCGCATCCCCGCCGAGCGCCTCGCTGACCACCCCAAGTGCGGGCGCTGCAAATCCGCGGTGCTGTTGAGCAAACCCTTTGAACTCACGCAAGGCGACTACGCCAGCCAGATCAAGGGCGATCTGCCGTTGCTGGTGGACGCATGGGCGGACTGGTGCGGGCCGTGCAAGTCGTTTGCGCCGGTGTTCGAACAGGCGGCGGCGCAGTTGGCGGGCAAGTGTCGGCTGGCCAAACTGGACAGCGAGGCGAATCAACAGTTATCGGCGCAATTGGGGATTCGCTCGATCCCGAGCCTGATTCTGTTTAAAAACGGCAAGGAAGTGGCGCGGCAGAGTGGTGCTTTTCCGTTGCCGCAACTGATGGCTTGGCTGCGTAGCCAAGGTATCTGACCACACACAAATCCAATGTAGGAGTGAGCCTGCTCGCGATGAGGCCGTCACATTCAACATTTGCGTTGGATGAAAGGACGCTATCGCGAGCAGGCTCACTCCTACAGGGGGCAGTGTGTATTCGGGGAATCAGTGGTCTTCCAGCAAGTTATGCAATTCGACGAATTGCTGCGTCAGCTTGTGCCGTGGATCGAGGTGGATCAGCGGCATGCTCGCCTGGTGCGACTCGCGCATACGCACGGAACTGCTCAGATACACCGGCAACACTGGCAGCCCTTCGGCAATCAGTTCATCCAGCATCTGCTGCGGCAGGCTGGCGCGGGCCTGAAACTGATTCACCACAATGCCTTCAACCTCCAGACCTTCGTTGTGGTCGTCCTTCAACTCTTCGATTTCAGCGATCAGGCCGTACAGCGCCTGACGCGAGAAACTGTCGCAATCGAAGGGAATCAACACCCGGTCCGCCGCGATCAGTGCCGATACCGCGTAAAAATTCAGCGCCGGCGGGGTGTCGAGGTAGATCCGGTCGTAGTCTTCGGACAGCTCATCCAGCAACTTGCGCAGCTTGTTGATCTTGTGCTTGGCCTCAAGCTTGGGCTGCAGGTCGGCCAGCTCGGCGGTGGCGGTGATGATGTGGAGATTGTCGAACGGGGTTTCGTAGATATCCGCCTGATTCTTTTTCGAGAACGGCCCCGACGACAGGGTCTGCTTGAAGAAGTCGGCGATGCCCATCGGAATGTCGTCACCGGTGAGCCCGGTCAGGTATTGAGTGGAGTTGGCCTGGGCGTCCAGATCCACCAACAACGTGCGATAACCCTCGCTGGCGCTGACCGCGGCCAGGTTGCAGGCGATGCTGGATTTGCCTACGCCACCTTTCTGATTGAACACCACGCGCCGCATGACCGAACCTCCGTGTATCAAAGAATGACCGAGTGTAGATGCGGGCGACCTCGCTTCGCTACCTCCACGGACAGGGACTACGTCTTGAGGTGTAAATGTCGACATCCGGGCGTGGAAAAAACCGCGTGAGAATACAGAGACACCTGACAGACAGGCCGCGGAGATTCTGGATAATGGCCAAGTGACAGTTATCCAGCGAACCGCTCAGTACATTTTGTTGGGCAAAATGTAACCAGCATTTGCTAGACACCCGTCGCACCGGGATAATGCGCGCCACCCGGCGCTAAGCGCCAAGCCAAGCCTGCTGCGGCGCTGGCGATCCAACGCGTCAACGAAAGCCCGCAGGGGCGGGATGAATGTCCGTGATCAACTTCAACATCGCCCAATGGCGCGCATGGGCCCCGGGGCTCGACAGCGTGGACGCCTGGCAGGCCTGGAGCCGGCAACCGGTGGTGCTGCAGAGCAGCGATGCCGCGCCCGATGTGTCGTTTCTGCCGGCCATGCAACGCCGTCGCCTCAGCCGTCTGGCGCGGATGGCTTTCAGCGTTGGCTGGCCACTGGCCGAGGGACGCGACAACCTGCCATTGGTGTTCGTTTCGCGGCACGGCGAAACGCCGCGTACGTTCGACATCCTCAGTGATCTGGCAACCGATCAGCCGCTGTCCCCGACCCAGTTCAGCCTCTCGGTGCACAACGCGATCATCGGCCTGTGGTCGATCATGCGTGGCGAAACCAGCGAGATGACCGCCCTTGCCGCCGCCGGCGACGGCCTCGAACACGGCATGCTCGAAGCCGCGGCGTTGCTCGCTGAAGGTGCCCCGGCAGTGTTGCTGATCGTGACCGAAGAACAACCGCCTGAAGCGTACTCGCAGTGGATTGACGATGTGCCGTTCCCCTACGCACTCGCGCTGCTGATCACTGCCGGTACCGACTGGCGGCTGACGCTGAACAGCAGCACGAAAATCCAGTCAAAGGCGCACTGGCCACATGCGCTCAACCTGCTGCGCACCCTGCTCGGCCAGCAACCCCATTGCCAACATGCCTGGAAAAATCGTGTATGGACCTGGCAACGCAACCCGTGACCGAGAAGAACCGCGACGCTTATTACTGGCGCCTGCTCGCCACCGCGGCGAGCTTCGCCCTGTTCGGGCTTGGCGGCCTGTGCCTGCGCCTGCTGGTGTTTCCCCTGCTTGCCTGCCTGCCCGGCGATGCCCTGGTGCATCGGCGGCGCGCGCGGCAGACGGTCAGTCGGCTGTTCTGGTTTTTCGTGCGGTTCATGGCCCGCACCGGCGTGCTGACCTATGACATCCAGGGCGCCGAACGCCTCGGCCGCCCCGGGCAGATGATTATCGCCAATCACCCTTCGTTGATCGATGTAGTGTTTCTGATCGGCCTGGTACGCCAAGCCAATTGCGTGGTGAAGAAAAGCCTGTGGGAGAACCCTTTCACCCGCGGCCCCCTGCGGCGCACCGAATACATCAGCAATGACGGCAGCATGGACATGCTCGATGCCGCCGCCGAGTCACTGCACAACGGTCAGACCCTGATCATCTTCCCGGAGGGCACCCGCACCCAGCCCGGGCAGGCACCGGCCTTTCATCGGGGCGCCGCTTCGATTGCCCTGCGCGGTGCGAAAATCGTCACTCCGGTGATCATCAAGGTCAACCCGACCACCCTGACCAAAGCCGAACCCTGGTATCGCATTCCCCGCCGCCGCGTGCACTTCAGTTTTCGCGTCGGGGCCGATATAGACCCACAGACCTTCGCCGCGCAGGGGCCGGCACCGCAGGCCTCGCGCAAGCTCAACGACTATTTGCATGACTATTTCATTAAGGAGCTCGCCGAAGATGAGCGATTTCAACAACCGTGACCTGATGCGTGACATCAAACTGCTGATCATCGACGCCCTCGGCCTCGAAGACGTTGGCCCCGACGACATCGGTAACGAGCAGACGCTGTTTGGCGAAGGCCTGGGTCTGGATTCGGTCGACGCGCTGGAACTGGGCCTGGCGATCCAGAAAAAATACGGCATCAAGATCGACGCCGATGCCAAAGACACTCGCAACCATTTCACCAACGTGGCGAGCCTTGCGGCTTTCGTCACGGCCAAAGCAGCTTGAGACCGGACCATGCAAACTCGTGACGATATCTTCAACACCCTGCGCGATGCCCTGGTCGAACTGTTCGAACTGGATCCGGGCCGGGTCAGCATGGACGCCAACCTGTATCAGGATCTGGAAATCGACAGCATCGACGCGGTCGATCTGATCGATCACATCAAACGTCAGACCGGCAAGAAAATCGCCGCCGAGGAGTTCAAGTCGGTGCGCACCGTCGGTGACGTGGTCGAGGCGGTGTTCCGTCTGGTTCAACCGGCCACATGAGCCGACTGATCGGCCTGGGCCTGCTGCTGGCCGGTCTGCTGTACCCCTTTGCGGTGTATTTCGGTATGGAGCACTTCGCGCCTTGGCAGTTCGGTCTGCTGCTGGGCAGCCTGTGGCTGGCGCGGGCGCTGACCGGCGAGCGCAAACCCGGCAGCCTGTGGATGGCCGGCGTGGCAATCGTGTTCTGCCTGCTGCTGGCGCTGTTCGACAGTCCGCTGTTGTTGCGCTGGTACCCGGTGCTGATCAGCGGGTTCATGCTGGTGCTGTTCAGCCTGAGCCTGAAATACGGCCCGCCGATGGTCGAGCGCCTGGCACGGTTGCGTGAGCCTGAGCTACCGGACATTGCCATTCGCTATACGCGCAAGGTCACGGTGGCCTGGAGTGTGTTTTTCTTTTGCAACGGTTTGTGCGCTGCCCTTCTGACGCTGTGGGCGCCGCTGGACTGGTGGATGTTGTACACCGGCCTGATTTCCTACGGATTGATCGGCCTGATGTTTGCCATTGAATGGCTGATACGACAACGGGTAAGAGGCCGTACATGAACTGGATAAAACTTGAGCAGCTGTTGCTCAAGGCTGTGCCGGCGCGGGCAATCAGCCACGCACCGGCCATCGATCATGCGCAACTGTGCGAGCAGGCATTGAGCGTTGCCGCCGGCCTGCAAGCGCAAGGCGTGAAGCGCCTGGCCGTGCATCTGGAAGATGCCGCCGATCTGGCCGTCGCCCTGCTCGGCGCGTGGCGCGCGGGCGCCAGCGTGTTGCTGCCCGCCGACCTGCAAGCGCAGACACGCCAGCGCTGGTCCGGTGAAGTCGATAGCTGGCTGACCGATCAGCCTGGCGATGCGCACTTGAGCGACTTTCACCAAGCCGGGTTGGCGGGCGCCGAACTGGACCTCGATCAGTGCCGCCTGAGCCTGTGCACCTCCGGCTCCAGCGGCGAACCCAAGCGCATCGACAAAACCCTGCGCCAGCTGGCCAATGAAGTCCAGGCGCTAGAGCAGCTATGGGGCGCAGACCTCGGCCAGGCCTGCATCATCGGCAGTGTCGCCACGCAGCACATCTACGGCTTGCTGTTTCGAGTGCTGTGGCCGTTGTGCGCCGGGCGCTCGTTGGTGCGCCGGCAACTGGCGTTTCCCGAGGATTTGCAGCGTGCCAGCCGCGAATATCCGGCCTTTGCCTGGGTCGCCAGTCCGGCGCTGCTCAAGCGCATGGGCGACAACCTCGACTGGCCGGCCTTGAGCGCCGTGCGCCGGGTGTTTTCCTCCGGCGGAGCGCTGCCGCCAGAGGCCGCGCAGAGCCTGCATCAGCGCCTGCAGCAATGGCCGACGGAAATCCTCGGCAGCTCGGAAACCGGCGGTATTGCCTGGCGTCAGGGCGAGCCTTTATGGCAGCCGTTTGCCGGCGTCGAACTGAGCCAGGACAGCGACGGCGCACTGCTGGTCGCCTCAGCTTATTTGCCTGCCGGGCATGTCGAGCATACGGCCGACGCCGCCCGCGTCCAGGCCGACGGGCGTTTCGAACTGCTGGGCCGGCTGGACCGCATCGTCAAACTGGAAGAAAAACGCATCTCGCTGCCCATGCTCGAACAAGCCCTGGTTGCCCATGACTGGGTGGCGGAAGCGCGGCTGGGCGTGGTGCAGGAAAACCGCGCCTCGCTCGGCGCTCTGCTGGTGCTCAGCGAATCGGGGCTGTTTGCATTGCGCGAACACGGCCGCCGAGGCCTGACCGAAACCCTGCGCAAGCACCTGAGCCAGCATTGCGAAGCCCTCGCCCTGCCCCGGCGCTGGCGCCTGCTGCGCCAACTGCCCCTGAACAGCCAGGGGAAACTGCCCCAGGCCACCGTCGAAGCGTTGTTGCTCGCTGCCCGGCCGAAAGCTCCCGAAGTGCTTGAGCAAAGCGAAACCGAGGGCGAGTGGAGCCTGCAACTGAGCGTGCCGCCGGACTTGGCCTATTTCAGCGGCCACTTCCCCAAGGCGCCGGTATTACCCGGCGTCGTGCAGGTGGAATGGGCGCTGAACCTGGGCCGGCAATTGCTGAAGCTCGATGGCGCGTTTGCCGGCATGGAAGTGTTGAAATTCCAGCAACTGGTGCGCCCCGGCGATGAAATCCAGTTGCACCTGCGCTTCGATCCAGCGCGCGGCAAACTGTATTTCGCTTATCGCAACGACACGGCGACCTGTTCCAGCGGGCGGATTTTGCTAGGAGTTGGCAATGCATAACCTGTGGCGAGGGAGCTTGCTCCCGCTGGGTTGCGAAGCAGCCCCACCCGTTTTTGGCAGCCCATCGAAGGCGAGCGCTTCGCACTCGAGCGGGAGCAAGCTCCCTCGCCACAAAGGGGATGTGTTCCATGCATAACCCTTGTGCCGTGATCCCGGTCTACAACCACGAAACCGCAATCACCACCGTGGTCGATGCCCTGCTCGCCCAAGGCCTGCCATGCATTCTGGTGGACGACGCCAGCGAGCCTTCCTGCGCCCGGGTACTCGACACCCTCGCCGGACGCGACAAGGTCTTTCTGGTACGTCTTACGGTCAATCAAGGCAAGGGCGGCGCGGTGATGACCGGTCTGCGCGAAGCCGCGCGACTGGGTTTCAGCCATGCCTTGCAGGTCGACGCCGACGGTCAGCACGATCTGCAGGATGTCGCCCGCTTCGTCGAAGCATCCCGCGCGTACCCGCAAGCGATGATCTGCGGCTACCCACAGTTCGACGAAAGCGTGCCCAAGGGTCGCCTGTACGCGCGCTATCTGACCCATGTGATGGTGTGGATCAACACCCTGTCGTTGCAGATCCGCGATTCGATGTGTGGTTTTCGTGTCTACCCGCTGGCGCCGACGCTGGCGGTGATCGACTCGGCGAAAGTCGGCAAGCGCATGGACTTCGACTCGGACATTCTCGTGCGCCTGTCCTGGCGCAATCAGCCAATGCGCTGGTTGCACACCCGCGTGCATTACCCGCTGGACGGCGTGTCGCACTTTCGTCTGTGGCACGACAACGCGCTGATTTCCAGCATGCACACGCGGCTGTTCTTCGGCATGTTGCTGCGTTTGCCGGTGATCCTCTGGCGGCGGTTAAAACCATGAGCGAAGACGTCGACAACAAACACTGGGCCGACCGCGAGGAACGCGGCAGTTTCCTGCTGATGAAATTCACCGCGTTCGCCGCCAAAGTCCTCGGCCGCCGCCTGCTCAGCCCGTTGCTGTACGGCATCGTCCTGTATTTTTTCCTGTTCGGGCGCATCGCCCGGCGGAGTGCCTGGCAGTACCAGCAACGACTGGCGGACTGGAGTCATCGCGACGATTTGCGTCCGAGCCATTGGCGGGTGTTCGGCCAGTTCATGGCGTTCGCCGATTCGCTGCTGGACAAGCTCGACGTGTGGAACGGCAAGCTGCGCATCGAACAGATTGAAATCATCGACCCGGCGCTGTTGCGTAAGCAATTGCGCGGCAGTCGCGGGCAACTGCTGGTCGGCGCGCATCTGGGCAATCTCGAAGTGTGCCGGGCGCTGGCGGAGATCGGCGAAAAAGTCACCATGAACGTGCTGGTGCACACCAAGCATGCCGAGCAGTTCAACCGTTTGCTGGGCGAAGCCGGGGCGACCAATCTGCGCCTGATTCAGGTCAGCGAACTCGACCCGGTGATCATGCTGCAACTGCACGAACGGCTGGAGCGTGGCGAATGGCTGGCGATTGCCGGCGACCGCGTGCCGCTGCACGGCGGGCGCAGCGTGACCGTCGATTTTCTCGGCCATCCGGCGCCGTTTCCGCAAGGTCCGTGGTTGCTGGCCGGTCTGCTCAAGTGCCCGGTCAATCTGCTGATGTGCCTGAAACAACCCGACGGCCACTATCGCCTGACCCTCGAACCGTTCGCCGACACGGTGGCGTGGACGCGCCGCGAGCGCGAGCAGGTCATTCATCAGTGGGCCACCCGCTATGCGCAGCGCCTGAGTCACTATTGCCTCGAAGCCCCGCAGCAATGGTTCAACTTTTACCCTTTCTGGAAGACCGATGACGACGCCAACCCATGAGCCGGTAACCTTCGGCGAACGCCCTTTGCGCATCGAAGACGTGCTGGCCCTGGCCAACCGTCAGGCCCCCGTGCGGTTGCAGGATGACGCCGCCTACCGCGAGCGCATCGCCAAGGGTGCGCGTTTTCTCGATTCACTGCTGGACAAGGAAGGTGTGATCTACGGCGTCACCACCGGTTATGGCGATTCCTGCGTGGTCGCGGTACCGCTGCATCACGTCGAAGCGCTGCCGCGTCACCTTTACACCTTCCACGGTTGTGGCCTGGGCAAACTGCTCGACGCGCAAGCCACCCGCGCGGTGCTGGCGGCGCGTTTGCAGTCACTGTGCCACGGCGTGTCGGGGGTCCGGATCGAGTTGCTCGAGCGTCTGCACGCGTTCCTTGACTACGACATCCTGCCGTTGATTCCCGAAGAAGGCTCGGTCGGCGCCAGCGGCGACCTGACGCCGCTGTCCTACGTTGCCGCGACCCTGTCCGGCGAACGCGAAGTGATGTTCCGTGGCGAACGCCGTCAGGCCGTCGACGTGCATCGCGAACTGGGCTGGACGCCGTTGGTACTACGGCCGAAAGAAGCGCTGGCACTGATGAACGGCACGGCGGTGATGACCGGCCTCGCCTGCCTGGCCTTCGCCCGCGCCGATTACCTGCTGCACTTGGCCACGCGCATCACCGCGCTCAACGTGGTTGCGCTGCAAGGCAATCCGGAGCACTTCGACGAGCGCCTGTTCGCCGCCAAGCCGCATCCGGGGCAAATGCAAGTGGCCGCGTGGCTGCGCAAGGATCTGGCAATCGATGCGCCAACCGCCCCGCTGCATCGTTTGCAGGACCGCTACTCGTTGCGTTGCGCGCCGCATGTACTCGGCGTGCTGGCCGACAGCCTGAACTGGCTGCGCGCGTTCATCGAAACCGAACTGAATAGCGCCAACGACAACCCGATCATCGACGCCGAAGCCGAGCGCGTGCTGCACGGCGGGCACTTTTACGGCGGCCACATCGCCTTCGCCATGGACAGCCTGAAAAACCTCGTGGCCAACGTCGCCGACCTGCTTGATCGGCAACTGGCGCTGCTGGTCGATGAGCGCTACAACCATGGCTTGCCGAGCAATCTGTCCGGCGCACCAGCGGATCGGGCGATGATCAATCACGGCTTCAAAGCGGTGCAGATCGGCACCAGCGCCTGGACCGCCGAAGCGCTGAAGAACACCATGCCGGCCAGCGTCTTCTCGCGTTCCACCGAGTGCCACAACCAAGACAAGGTGAGCATGGGCACCATCGCCGCCCGTGATGCGATTCGCGTGCTGGAACTGACCGAACAGGTCGCCGCCGCGACCTTGCTCGCCGCCAATCAGGGCGTGTGGCTGCGCGCTCAAGCCGCCGATGCACGCCCGCTGCCCCCAGCGCTGGCCGCGATGCACGAAGAACTCGGCAAAGACTTCCCGCCGGTCATCGAAGACCGTGCGCTGGAAGGCGAGCTGCGCCTGTGCCTGCAACGCATCGCCGCACAACACTGGAGGCTGCATGCGTAGCGCCGGGGTATTGCACGCTGACACGGAAATTCTCGTGCCGTTTTTTGACGTCGACACCATGCACGTGGTCTGGCACGGGCATTACGTCAAATACCTGGAAGTGGCGCGATGCGCGCTGCTCGACAAGATCGGCCACAACTACACGCACATGGTCGAGTCCGGCTACGCCTGGCCGATTATCGACCTGCAATTGCGCTATGTGCGCGGCGCGGTGTTCGGTCAACGGCTAAACGTACGCGCGAGCCTGGTCGAGTGGGAAAACCGCCTGAAGATCAACTACCTGATCACCGACCTGGACACCGGCGAACGCCTGACCCGCGCCAGCTCGGTGCAGGTCGCCGTCGAGGTCAGCAATCGCGAGATGCAACTGGCTTCACCGAAAGTCTTCACCGATGCCGTGGAAAGGATGCTGCGATGAATGTTTTGCTTAAAGGTCTGAGCGCTTTTGCGCTGCTGGCGATATCGTCATGGGCCAACGCCTTCGACCTGCAACAGCTCAGCGAACAACTGGCGAAACCGGACGTGATCCACGGCCAGTTCACTCAGGAAAAACACCTGCGCGCCCTGCCGCAACCGCTGATCAGCAAGGGCCGTTTTGTCCTGGCGAAAAATCACGGTCTGTTGTGGCTGTTGAAAACCCCACTGCAACAGGATTACCGCATTACCGGCAAAGGCATCGCCCGGCGTGGCAACAACGGCTGGCAACTGCTGCCCAACAAGAGCGCCGGTGCCGAGCAGAACCGTCTGTTCCTCGCTGTATTGCAAGGTGACAGCAGTGGCCTGCAACGGGATTTCGAGCTGACCCTGAGCGGCACGGCACAGCAATGGAAACTGACGCTAACGCCGCGCTCACTGCTGCTCAAGCAAGTGTTCAACCAGATCAACATCGATGGCGGCACGCTGGTGCAAACCATCGAATTGCTGGAAACCCAAGGCGACAGCACCGTGCTGCGCCTGCAGGACAGCACGGCCGAGCAACCGTTGAGCGACGCGGAGCAACATGACTTTGCCGAGTGAACGCAAACTGCCCTGGCTGTTTCTGATTCTGCTGCTGGCGGTCATCGCGCTGGCCGGTTGGCAGTGGCGCAACGGTGCGCCGCTGTCGGCGAACTTGATGGAGCTGGTGCCCGGCACCCATCCCGATGCCCTCGAACTGCGCGCCGAACAGCGCATGCAGGAGCCGCTCAACCGCGAAATGCTGGTGCTGGTCGGCCACCTCGATCGCCAGCAAGCGCTGACCATGGCGCAAACGCTGGGCGAGCAATGGCAGGCCAGCGGTCTGTTCGAGTCCGTGCAGTGGAACCTGCAAGCGGACCTGCCGGCCTTGCGCACGCAACTGCTGCAAGGGCGTTTGGCGATGCTCTCGGCGGATGATCGGCAACTGCTCAGCGAGCATCCGGACGTCTTCATTCAGCAGCGGGTGCAAGCGCTGTTCGACCCATTCAACGGTTTCACCCTGGTGCCGAGTCAGGACGACTGGCTGGGCCTGACCGGGCGCATCCAGAACAGCCAGCCGAAACACGGCGCAGTGCAACTGGACATTGGCAGCGGCGCACTGGTCGCCGATGCCGACGGCAAGAGCTGGGTGCTGTTGCGCGCGCGCACCACGGGCAACGCATTCGACATGAACCTGCCGCTGCAAGTGGCAGACTTGCTCCAGCACAGTCGCAAACAGGCAGCGCAGGCCAACGTGCAGTTGCTCGCCGCGAGTGGCCTGCTGTACGCCGCCAACGGCCAGCAACAAGCCACGCGCGAAATGACCTGGGTGGGCGGCGGCGCGACGGTTGGCATTCTGCTGTTGCTGCTGTTGGCGTTTCGTCGCTGGCGCGTGTTACTGGCATTCGTGCCGGTGGTGGTGGGCATGCTGTTTGGCGCGGTGGCGTGCGTGGCGCTGTTCGGACACATGCACGTGATGACACTGGTGCTCGGCTCGAGTCTGATCGGCGTGGCCGTGGATTATCCGCTGCACTACCTGTCCAAGAGCTGGAGCCTCAAGCCCTGGCGCAGCTGGCCAGCCCTGCGCCTGACCTTGCCGGGGCTGACGCTGAGCCTGATCACCAGCGTCATCGGTTATCTGGCGTTGGCCTGGACACCGTTCCCGGCACTGACGCAGATAGCGGTGTTCTCCGCCGCCGGTTTGCTCGGCGCCTATCTGTCGGCGGTCTGCCTGCTGCCGGCGTTGCTGAAAAATGTCGAACTGCGTCCGGCGCAATGGCCGCTGCGCCTGGCCGAACGCCTGATTCATCTGCGTGAGGCGCTGCTCGGTTGCATTCGCACGCCCGTGCTGCTGGCCCTGCTGATCGCCTTCTGCGTCGGCGGCCTGATGCAATTGCAGAGCAAAAACGACATCCGCCAATGGGTCGGCGCGCCGCAGCATCTGACCGACGAAGCGCAGACAATCGCGCGCATCACCGGATATCAGCCGACCAGCCAGTTCTTCCTCGTCCGCGCCGCCGATCAGCAGCAATTGCTCGAGCGCCAGACGGCGCTGAGCGAGCGGCTGCAGCAACTGGTCAACCTCGACAAGCTGCAAGGCTTTCTGGCCCTCGATCAACTGGTCAGCGCGCCAAGCCAGCAGCAGCAAGTGCGCGAATCACTGAACAGACTGCCATCGTTCTGGCAACCGCTGCTCGACCTCGGCGTGCCAGCGTCGGCTTTGCAAAACGAACTACAGCAATTGCAAACGCTGCCAGCCGAAGACATCGACGCAGCGCTGGCCGGCCCGCTCGGCGAGCCTTATCGCACGCTATGGCTTGGCCCGACTGAAGACGGCGTCGCGGCGATCACCAGTTTGCAGGGCTTGAACAATCCATCTTTGTTGCGGGTGCAGGCGCTGGATTTGCCGGGGGTGGTACTCGTCGATCGCTTGGGTGATCTGAACAAGGTGTTCGCCGCTACGCAGATCAGCGCCGCCGAACTGAAACTCGCCTCCTGCGTGTTGATCGTGCTGGTGCTGATTCTGCCGTTCGGCCTGACCGGCGCGCTGCGCATCGTCGCCCTGCCGCTGCTGGCGGCGCTGTGCAGTCTGGCCAGCCTTGGCTGGCTCGGTCAGCCGCTGACCCTGTTCAGCCTGTTCGGCCTGCTGCTGGTGACGGCGATCAGCGTCGATTACGCGATCCTGATGCGCGAGCAGGTCGGTGGCGCAGCGGTAAGTCTGCTCGGTACATTGCTCGCGGCAGTGACGACTTGGCTGTCGTTCGGCCTGCTGGCGGTGTCCAGCACGCCGGCGGTGAGCAACTTCGGTCTGTCGGTGAGCCTCGGTCTGGCCTTCAGCTTCATGCTCGCCCCGTGGGCCGGGCGCCATGCACCTGCCGCGCAGGCAAAATCATGATGGTCTTCGGCTTCTGGTTACTGGCCTTGGCGCTGTTTGCGCTGGCGACCCGTGTCGGCCGTCATTTCGGCCTGATTCCGATCGTCAGTCAGTTGCTGCTGGCGAGCTTCGGTTTGCCGCTGCTGATGTACTTCTGGATCGAGCCGGGCTGGCAGCTCAGCGGCGCACAACTGATCGCGCCGCACTGGCTGAAAAACCTCTACAGCCTGAGCTTCGCCTTGCTGCTCGGGCACATTCTCAGCGACGTCATCGACCTGCGCCTCGACCGTCAGAGCGTAAAAATCGCTGTACCGAGTTTCGCCGTGCCGTTCGCTTGCGGGTTGGCCGTGGCGTCCTGGCTGCTGCCGACGCAGCCGTGGCTCAACTCGCTGGCAATCGGACTGGTGTTCGCGATTACCGCGATCCCGGTGTTGTACCTGTATTTGCGCCACATCGATTACCCGCCCGCCGCTACCCGGCGCCTGGTGCAGACCGCGATCCTCATCGACCTGACCTGCTGGACCCTGTTCGGCCTGGCCCAGGGCAGTCTGCACCTGAGCAGTCTGTTGCTGCCCCTGGGCATGGCGGGCGTGCCGCTGCTGTTGCGCCTGCTTCAGGTGCGCCGCCCGCTGACCTACAGCCTCGGGTTCTTCGCGCTGCTGGTGATGGCCGAGCATTACAAACTCAATGCACTGATTTTCGGCATCGGCTATCTGCTGTGCATGGCGGTACTCAAGGTGCCGCTGGTGCTGCCGTTGCCCGCACGCTGGATGAGCCGTTTGCAGACCTGGATCGCCATTCCGTTGATCCTCACCTTCGGCATCGTCCAGATCGACGTGCACAGTGCTCTCGCCAGTCTCGACGCCGGGCAATGGGCGGCGCTGCTGCTGTTGCCGATTGCCAGTAAACTGCTGGGCAACTGGCTCGGCCTCGGCTGGGCTGGCGCCTCGTTCGCCGGCGCCAGCCGTTGGCGTGAAAGCGTCTTGCTGAACATTCGCGGCCTGAGCGAAATCGTTTTTCTCAATCTGCTGCTGCAGCAACAGCTCATCACCCCGGCGCTGTACTTCGCGCTGATGCTGATGGGCCTGATCGCAACGCTACTGCCAGCGCTGATAGGTCTGCATCGCGCGCCGCTGAACCTGCCTCATCCTCTGCCCCGGAGCTCACGTGCCAATCGTTGAAATGGAATCCCGTCAGGTCGTGATCATCGGCGCCGGCCCTTCCGGCGCTATCGCCGCCGCCTTGCTCAAGCGCAAGGGCCACGATGTGCTGGTGATCGAGCGCCAGCATTTTCCACGCTTTTCCATCGGTGAGAGCCTGCTCAGCCATTGCCTGGATTTTGTCGAAGAAGCCGGCATGCTCGAGGCCGTCAATGCCGCCGGATTCCAGCGCAAGACCGGCGCAGCGTTCGCTTGGGGCGAGCGCTACAGCGCGTTTGATTTCAGCGAAACCTTCACCAATGGCAAACCGACCACCTTCCAGGTGCAACGCGCCGATTTCGACAAGCTGCTGGCCGATCAGGCAGCGCTGCAAGGCGCGGAAATTCGCTATGGCGATGCAATTGTCAGCGTCGATTTCGACCGGGCGCAACCGCAGCTCGATGTGCGCCGCGAAGACGGCAGCGCCTACCGCGTCGAAGCCGAATTCGTCCTCGATGCCAGCGGTTACGGCCGCGTGTTGTCGCGCTTGCTTGATCTAGTAGCGCCGTCGAATTTCCCGGTGCGCCAGGCCGTGTTCACCCATGTCGAGGATCACATCGACCACCCGGCGTTCGACCGCGAAAAAATCCTCGTGACCACCCACCCGCTGCACCGCGATATCTGGTTCTGGACGATCCCGTTCAGCAACGGGCGTTGCTCGGTGGGCGTGGTGGCGGCCGCCGAGCACTTCAATGGCCGCGACAGCGATCTGGACGCCTGCCTGCGCAGTTTCATCGCCGAGACCCCGAGCCTCGCCAAGGTGCTGAACAACGCGGTCTGGGACACACCGGCACGCACCCTCGGCGGCTACGCGGCCAACGTCAAGACCCTGCACGGTCCGGGCTTTGCGCTGCTGGGCAACGCGGCAGAATTTCTCGACCCGGTGTTTTCCTCCGGGGTGACCATCGCCATGCGTTCGGCGAGCATGGCGGCGGCGGTGCTGCACCGACAGTTGCAAGGTGAAAGCGTCGACTGGCAACGCGAGTTCGCCGAGCCGCTGAAACGCGGCGTCGACACCTTCCGCTGTTACGTCGAAGGCTGGTACGCCGGTACGTTCCAGGACGTGATCTTTTTCGAGGACGGTCAGGAACCGATTCGTCGGATGATCTGCTCGATTCTCGCTGGCTACGCCTGGGACGAACGCAACCCGTTTGTCAGCGAAGCCCGTCGCCGTTTGAAAATGGTTTCTGAACTCTGTGCAAAGGACGCCCCATGAACTACTTGAGCGACAGCTACGTCGAGGAAACCCGCTTCGGTTTCTGGTTCCTGCGCAGCCACACCTGGCAGCACCATGTGTTGCGCGTGGCGATCAACGATTTGCGCGGGCTGTTCAGCGCAGCGTTGCCGGAACACCCAGTGCTGCTGGATGCCGGCTGCGGCCAGGGCAAGTCGTTCGGCCATTTGCGCCAGACCTTCGCCCCGCAGCGGCTGATCGGCATCGACGCCGACCCGCACAGCCTGGCGCTGAGCGCTGAGGAAGCCGCGCGTCTGGGCCTGGACGTCGAGCTGATCGGCAGCGACTGCGCGACGCTCAAGGTCGCGGACGCCAGTGTCGACCTGTTGTTCTGTCACCAGACCTTTCACCATCTGGTGGAGCAGGAAAAGGCGCTGGCCGAGTTTTATCGGGTGCTCAAGCCCGGCGGTTATCTGCTGTTCGCCGAATCCACCGAGGCTTACATTGATACCTGGGTGATTCGCTGGCTGTTCCGCCATCCGATGCAGGTGCAGAAGAGCGCCGCTGAGTATCTAGAGATGATTCGCGAGCAGGGTTTTGAATTTGACGAGGGCAATGTCTCGTACCCGTATTTGTGGTGGAGTCGGTCGAAGGATTTTGGTTTGCTGGAGCGGTTCGGGTTGAGCAAACCCAAACCATTCGGCCAGCGCGAGGAAACCCTGGTGAATGTCGTGGCGCGCAAGCCGCTTGCAGTGGCTACCTGATGCGCCACTTTCGACCTGCTTACATCGCTCCCTGTGGAAGCGGGCTTGCTCGCGAAAGCGGTGGGTCAGCTTGCATGGATGTCGAATCTACCGACGTCTTCGCGAGCAAGCCCGCTCCCACATTGTCCTCTGTGTGGCGACTGTTGGTGGTCGGCATGCTGCTTCTGTTGAGTGCCTGCGCCAGCCAGCCACCATTGCCGGCCGGCCACCCGACGCTGCCCCTGCCGCTGCAACTGCACATCGAACGCGAGCAAGCCGGACAGCGCCAGGACTGGCTGCTGGTGATCCAGCGTGAAGGTGCCGGTATTCGCTGGTCGATGATGGACCCGCTGGGCATTCCCCAGGCGCGTCAGCAGTTGATCGATGGACACTGGCAGGCCGATGGCTTGCTGCCGCCCAATGAGGAAGCGCGCGAGCTGTTTGCGGCGTTGCTGTTCGCCCTGACGCCGTCCGCCGAGCTGCTGCGCAACTATCCTGACGCGCAACAACAGGCCGAACGTCGCGCCTTGCCTGCGCGCTGGGACGTCTGTTATGCACAATCGTTGAGTTTTCAATTGATCCTGCCCGAAGGCCCGCATTATCGCGTTTCCCAGTTAGGTGAATCGACGCCATGACCGCTTACCTGAATGCCCTCGGCGTGATCTGCGCGCTGGGCCGCGACAAGTCTGAAGTCGCACGCAACCTGTTCGCCGGCGACTGCTCGGGGATGCGCCGCGAGTCCGGCTGGGTGGCCGAACGGACGTTGCCGGTGGCCGCCGTGCGCGGTGATCTGGCGCCGATCCCTGCGCAACTGGCCGATCAAAGCAGCCGCAACAATCAACTGCTGCTGGAGGCCGCGCTGCAGATCCGTGACGACATCGACCGCGCGATCCAGACCTACGGACCTGAGCGCATCGGTGTGGTGCTGGGCACCAGCACTTCCGGCATCGACGAGGCCAGCCGCGGTCTGGCGCATTACATTCGCGAACAGCAATTTCCCGCGCAATACGATTACCGCCAGCAGGAACTCGGCGCTCCGGCGAACTTCCTCGCCGACTGGCTGCAACTGAGCGGCCCGGCCTACGTAATTTCCACCGCCTGCACGTCCAGCGCCCGGGCGCTGATGAGCGCGCAACGCCTGCTTGATCTGGGCCTGTGCGACGCGGTGCTGTGCGGCGGTGTCGACAGTCTGTGCAAGCTGACCCTCAATGGTTTCTCTGCGCTGGAAGCCGTCTGCGACGAGCGTTGCAATCCGTTTTCGGCCAATCGCAACGGCATCAACATCGGCGAGGCCGCCGTGTTGTTCGTGATGAGCCGGCAATCGGGCGACGGCCCGGCCATCGCCTTGCTCGGTGCCGGCGCCAGTTCCGATGCGCACCATATTTCCGCACCGGAGCCGAGTGGGCGTGGCGCGCTGCAAGCGATGCAGAAAGCCCTGAGCCGCGCCCAGTTGCAGCCAGCGCAAATTCATTATCTGAACCTGCACGGCACCGCCACCCAACACAACGACGCCATGGAAAGCCTGGCGGTTGCCACGCTGTTCCCCGAAGGCGTGGCCTGTTCGTCGACCAAACCGATGACCGGCCATACCCTCGGCGCGGCCGGTGCGCTGGAAGCGGCGTTCTGCTGGCTGAGCCTGAGCGCCGCCAACCCCACTGACGCGTTGCCGCCACACGTCTGGGACGGACACGCCGACAGCCAACTGCCGTCGCTCAAGTGGGTGACAGCCCGCGACCGCCTGACGTCCATTGCACCGCGCTACCTGATGAGCAACTCGTTTGCCTTCGGCGGCAACAACGTCAGCCTGATTATCGGAGACGCCCCATGATTGCCTGGCCGCTCGCCGAACTGCTGCCCCATGCGGGCGACATGATTCTGATCGACAAGGTCCTCAGTTTCGATGACGAGCAAATCTGCACAACTCTCACCGTCAAAGCCGAGGGTCTGTTCAACCTGCCCGACGGCAGCCTGCCAGCGTGGGTCGGGGTCGAGCTGATGGCGCAAAGCGTCGCCGCCTTCGCCGGTTGCCACGCACGACAAAAAGGCAACCCGGTAGAACTGGGTTTCCTGCTCGGCACGCGCAAATTCGAGTGCAATGTCGAGGCGTTTCCGCCAGGCAGCGAGTTGACCATTCATGGCCTGCGCTCGCTGGAGGACGACAACGGCATGGGCGTTTTCGAATGCCATATCAACGGCGACGGCATTCATGCCAGCGCCCGGCTGAACGTGTTCCGTCCGCCCGAAGCCAACCAATATCTGCAACAAACCAAGGAGTCGAACGATGACTGAATCCGTACTGGTCACCGGCTCCAGCCGTGGCATCGGCCGCGCCATTGCCCTGCGTCTGGCGCAAGCCGGGCACGACATCGTCCTGCATTGCCGCAGTGGCGTGGCCGAAGCCCAAGCGGTGCAGGCTGAAATCGAAGCGCTCGGCCGCCGTGTGCGCATCCTGCAATTCGACGTGGCCGAACGCGAGACCTGCAAAAATATCCTTGAAGCCGACGTCCAAGCCCATGGTGCTTATTACGGCGTGGTGCTCAACGCCGGGCTGACCCGCGATGGCGCATTTCCGGCGTTGAGCGATGACGATTGGGACGTTGTCCTGCGCACCAACCTTGACGGTTTCTACAACGTTTTGCACCCGCTGATCATGCCGATGATCCGCCGTCGCGCCGCCGGGCGCATCGTCTGCATCACCTCCGTGTCCGGGCTGATCGGGAATCGCGGCCAGGTCAATTACAGCGCGTCGAAGGCCGGCGTGATCGGCGCGGCGAAAGCGTTGGCGATCGAGCTGGGCAAGCGCAAAATCACGGTTAACTGCGTCGCGCCGGGCCTGATCGACACGGCCATGCTCGACGAAAACGTGCCGGTGGAAGAACTGATGAAAATGATCCCCGCGCAACGCATGGGCAGCCCTGAAGAAGTGGCCGCCGCAGTGAATTTCCTGATGTCGGCGGAAGCCTCGTACATCACCCGCCAGGTCCTGGCGGTCAACGGAGGCCTGTGCTGATGAAGCGCGTCGTCGTCACCGGCATGGCCGGCATCACCTCGCTGGGCAGCGACTGGCAGACCATTGCCGGCAACTTCGCGGCCAATCGCAGCGGCATTCGCCGCATGGACGAGTGGGACCGCTTCAGCGAACTCAACACGCGCCTGGCCGGGCCTATCGATGACTTCGTGGTACCGGCGCACTGGACCCGCAAGCAACTGCGCAGCATGGGCCGGGTTTCGCGTCTGGCAGTCGGGGCAGCGGAACAAGCCCTGGCCGATGCCGGACTACTGGGCGACGAGTCGATCAAGGACGGGCGCATGGGTGTGGCGTGCGGTTCGTCCACCGGCAGCACCGACGAGATCAAGGCGTTCGGCAACATGCTGCTCAACTCGGTGGCCGAGGGGCTCAACGCCAACTCCTACGTGCGCATGATGCCGCACACCACTGCTGCCAATATCAGCATTTTCTTCGGCCTCACTGGTCGCCTGATCCCGACGTCCAGCGCCTGCACCAGCGGCAGCCAAGGCATTGGTTACGCCTATGAGGCGATCAAGTTCGGGCGCTTGCCGTTGATGCTCGCCGGCGGCGCCGAAGAGCTGTGCCCGACCGAAGCCATGGTCTTCGACGCGCTCTACGCCACCAGCCTGAAAAACGATGCACCGCAGACCAGTCCGCGCCCCTACGACAAGGGCCGTGACGGTCTGGTCATCGGCGAAGGCGGCGGCATGCTGGTGCTCGAAGAACTGGAGCATGCGCTGGCGCGTGGGGCGCATATCCACGCCGAGATCGTCGGTTTCGGCAGCAATGCCGATGGCCAGCACACCACCCGCCCGGAACAGCTGACCATGCGTCGCGCCATGGAGCTGGCGCTGGAAGACGCCGGGCTGACACCGGAGGCCATCGGTTATGTCAATGGCCACGGCACGGCTACAGAACAGGGCGACATTGCCGAAACACTGGCGACCAGTAGTTTGTTTGGGGAGCGCATGCCAATCAGTTCGCAGAAAAGTTTCCTTGGCCACACGCTGGGAGCCTGCGGCGCGCTGGAGTCATGGTTCAGCATCGAGATGCTAAATCGCGACGAGTACGTGCACACGTTCAACCTCGACGAGGTCGATCCGCACTGCGGCAAGCTCGACTACCTGCGCGGCGAATTCCGCCAGATGCATCACGACTACGTGATGAACAACAATTTCGCTTTTGGTGGCGTCAACACCTCGTTGATTTTCCGCCGCTGGCACTGACCGCAAGACATTTGGAGTGAAGGGAATGACTCAGTTTTACCGCATCGCCGCCCTGCTGGCCCTGGCCTTTGTACTCGGCGGTTGCACCAGCAAACCGGTGTATAACGCCAAGGAAGAGTTCTCGCCCAACCTCGGTTTCACCCAGCAACAGATGAGCCGCGCGATCGTCACCGCACTGAACGACCGTCAATGGGTCGTGCAATCGGTGCGTCCGGGCATGATCAAAGCCGCCATCACCGTCCGCGGCCGCCATCACGCCGAAGTCGATATTCCGTTCACCCCGACCTCGTTCGAAATCGACTACCGCAGCAGCTACGGCCTCAACGCAAAGGACGGCAAAATCCACGGCAACTACAACCGCTGGGTCAACCGCCTGCGCGACAACGTGCTGAAAGAGCTGTCGATCAACCCGGACATCGAGTACGTGAACAACCTTGGCATCATCAAACAGGGCGCCGACGAGCCGACTTACCTGAGCTTTCGCGAGGGCGTCAAACGCGCCACCGACGCCGGCCTGCTCGACGGCAGCGTGAAGTTCTATCTGGCGGGCGAAACCCTGCCAAAACAGGTGCGCAAACTCGATACCGTGAGCAGCAGCCGCAAGACCAACGGCTCGAACAAATCCGACGAAGACGCCTGCTTCTGGGCTTTGCAATCAGCCCTGGCAACGCTGCAGGACGCCGCGAAGAAAGCCGATGCCAACGCCGTGATCAACATCGCCAGCGTCGACCAGCGCGACCTGTACAAAGACACCGAAAAATTCCAGTGCCGCGCCGGGCTGGTGGTGTCGAGCGTGGCGTTGCGCGGTGATTTGGCGCACGTGGATTGATTGGACAGTAGAAACAACAAAGGGCGCCATTCGGCGCCCTTTGTCATTTAACCTTGTTCAGGTACTGGCGTGTAACTTCAACCCCAACGCCTTTACCACCTTGAGGATTGTTCCGAACTCTGGGTTTCCTTCGCCTGAAAGTGCGCGGTAGAGGCTCTCTCGGGACAGCCCTGCGTCACGTGCGACCTGGGTCATGCCTCGCGCTCTCGCTATGGTGCCCAGTGCCTTGGCGATAAAAGCCGGGTCGTCTCCAGCCTCCTCCATGCAGGCATCCAGATAATTGGCCATGTCCTCTTCTGTCTTGAGGTACTCGGCTGAGTCCCAACGAGTGAATTGTTCGGTCATGGGTTTTGCTCCTGCCAGGATTTCGCGATGAGCCTGGCTTGCTTGATATCTCGGGGTTGGCTGCTCTTGTCTCCGCCGCAAAGGAGGATGACCACTTGCCGACCTTGTTGCATGAAATAGACTCGATATCCGGGACCGTAGTCAATTCTGACTTCGCTGAGCCCTTCCGATGGCTTTGACATCACCAAAGTTTCCATCGGCCATACGATCAATTCGCACCTGAATACGCATCCTGGCGCGGCTATCAGCCAATTTTGAAAGCCAACTGGAAAATGTGGAACTTCGAAGAATCTCAGCCATGGCCGAAGTGTAGCCTTTGGGCCACAGATGCTCCACATTGTTTCTCTGAAGCTGATGTACGGTGTCTACACTCGTTGAGTCAGCGAATACCCGTCGCTACGTCAAGGAGATGACCCTATGCACGTGAAAGTCCTGATCGCCGTTGCGCTTTTCACACTCCTGCCCGGCGCCAGCCACGCCACGAACCTGATGTACATGCCTTTCGAAACCGTGCTGTCGAACGCCATTCGTGCCGGGCGACTCGATGGCAGCGTGAAGTTTTACCTGATCGGTAACGGGCCGCAGGGCACTCAGCAGTTGTTGCGCCGCGGTGTGATCAGCGACCTGAAAACCAATGGTTTCAACAAGAGCGACCAGCGGTCCTGCGAGTGGGTGTTGCAGTCGAACCTGATCAAGTTGCAGGCCGATGCCAAGCGGGTCGGGGCGAATGCGGTGGTCAATATCGTCAGTTATTACGACCAGCGGGTGCGCAAGGATTTGAATACGTACGAGTGCCGGGCGGGGATTTTTGTCACGCGGGTGGCGTTGAGGGGGGATTTGGTGCGGTTGCCTTAGTTGGCACCTGAATGTCTGGGGGGCTGCTTCTGGCCTCTTCGCGAGCAGGCTCGCTCCCACATGGGATAGAGGCCATACACAATTTCTGTTTTCACCCGAAATCAAATGTGGGAGCGAGCCTGCTCGCGAAAGGGCCAGCAGCCTTCACTCAATCAGAGGCTCAACTTTGCGCGTGAGCAGTTCGACAAACGCCTTGGCCATCGGCGATTTCTGATCCTTGCGCTGCACCAGCCACACCGCCGAAATCGCCTCGGGATCGAGCAGCGGGCGATAGACCACGCCGTCGATGCGCATGCGTTGATAAGACGCCGGCAGCACCGACACCCCCAGACCTGCCGCCACCAGACCGATGATGGTCATTGCCTCGCCGGCCTCTTGGGCAAAGTGTGGGCTGAAGCCAGCGTCACGGGCCAGGCTCAGCAATTGCGCATAGAGACCGCTGCCATAGCTGCGCGGGAAAAACACGAAGGACTCAAGCGCCAGCGCCGAGAGAAACAGACCTTCGTCGCTGCCCTGGGCCAAAGGATGTTTCGAACTGAGCACCGCCACCAACGGCTCCCGCATCAACTCCACGACGCTTAGCGAATCCGGCAAGCCCAGCGGGCGCATGATGCCGACTTCGATTGACTGATCGACCAAGGCATCGGCAACCATCGTGCTGCTCATCTCGCGCAGGTTCAGATGTACCGCCGGGAAGCGCTGGCGAAAGGAAAAGATCGCCTGAGGAATCGTCGAATTGAACGGCGCCGACGAGGTGAAGCCAATCTTCAACTCCCCCAGTTCGCCCAACTGCGCCCGACGCGCAACATCCGCCGCTTTGTCGACCTGGGCCAGCACTAGCCGCGCCTCTTGCAGAAACAAGCGACCGGCCTCGCTGAGTTCAACTCGACGATTGGTTCTTTCAAACAGACGCGCGCCGACTTCTTGCTCCAGCGCCTGAATCTGCTGGCTCAGCGGTGGCTGGGAGATGCCCAGCACCTGTGCGGCGCGGCCGAAATGCAGTTCTTCGGCGACGGCGATGAAGTAACGCAGATGACGCAATTCCATAGGATTTCCATTAGGTCGCAGAAGCTATCAAACAGGTCGAACAATATATTGGATAGAAACATTAGCCAGCTATATGATTTTTTCATTGCCTGCCCGGCTGTGCTTTCCGAGGTCTGAAGTGAAAACTGCTGTCGCGCCCCTTGCCCACGAAGTCCCTCCCTCTGCCGGCGACGATGCCCTCGCCGAGCTGCAGGAGATCTACATCGAAAAAGGCACGCCGGCGTTCATGCGCACCGTACTGGCGCTGTTCTGTGGCGGCTTTGCGACGTTTGCCCTGCTCTACTGCGTACAACCGATGATGCCGTTGCTGTCCCACGAATACGGGATCAATGCGGCGCAGAGCAGCCTTATCCTGTCAGTGGCAACCGGCATGCTGGCCTTCGGTCTGTTGATCACCGGGCCGATTTCCGATCGCATAGGGCGCAAACCGGTGATGGTGACGGCACTGTTTGCCGCCGCGCTGTGCACGCTCGCCAGTTCGATGATGCCGAGCTGGCACGGCGTGCTGATCATGCGTGCGCTGATCGGCTTGTCGTTGAGCGGCCTGGCAGCGGTCGCGATGACCTATCTCAGCGAAGAAATTCATCCACAACACATCGGCCTGGCGATGGGTTTATACATCGGTGGCAACGCAATCGGCGGGATGAGCGGACGCTTGATCACCGGGGTGCTGATCGATTTCGTCAGCTGGCACACGGCGATGCTGGTGATCGGTGGACTGGCGCTTATCGCTGCGGCGGTGTTCTGGAAGATCCTCCCGGAGTCGCGCAACTTCCGCGCCCGCTCGCTGCACCCGCGCAGTCTGCTTGAGGGCTTCACCCTGCACTTTCGCGACGCCGGCCTGCCGCTGCTGTTTCTCGAAGCGTTTGTGTTGATGGGCGCGTTTGTCACGCTGTTCAACTACATCGGCTACCGCTTGCTGGCGGCGCCGTACAACCTTGATCAGGTGTATGTCGGCTTGCTCTCGGTGGTGTACCTGTCGGGGATCTACAGCTCGGCGAAAATCGGTTCACTGGCGGACAAACTGGGGCGGCGCAAAGTGCTCTGGGCGACGATTGCGCTGATGTTCGCCGGGCTGGCACTGACGATGTTCACCTCGTTGTTGCTGGTGATCGTCGGCATGCTGGTGTTCACCTTCGGCTTCTTTGCCGCGCACTCGGTGGCGAGCAGCTGGATCGGTCGGCGCGCGTTGACGGCCAAGGGACAGGCGTCGTCGCTGTACCTGTTCAGCTATTACGCCGGGTCGAGCATTGCCGGGACGGCGGGCGGAGTGTTCTGGCATTTGGGTGGGTGGAACGGGATCGGGCTGTTTATCGGCGCGTTGTTGCTGGTTGCGCTGCTGGTGGCGTTGAAGCTGGCGAAGTTGCCGCCGTTGCCCGGCGCAGCACAGGTTTAGCCACAACTGCGCCCTAGCGGTAATCGCGCGCCAAGGTACACTGACGACATTCGTCTGCTTTGGTAAAGGGAAGCCAGAATGCGCCTGGACCGTCTCCACATTCAAAATTTTCGTTGCTACGAAGATGCCACTTTTTACTTCCAGCCAGGGTTCAATCTGGTGGTGGGGGTCAATGGCAGCGGTAAGACGTCATTGCTGAATGCCGCCGCCCAAAGCTTTAGCGATTTGTTTGCCTCAGCGGGCCACCCCATGAAGGTTTCCGATGATGACGATGTACGTACGGTTATTAACCATCATAAAAACGGAACCCGCTTTGAGAAGATTTTCCCGCTAACTTTGGCATGCAACGGAGATGCCTTCAAAAAAGCGCATTGGGTGCGAACAAAAACTCGACTTTCAGATGAATCTGCACCATTACCGCTTTTGAACATGACGCACTTCAGCCCTTCGGTACTCGCAGGAGACATTAGTCTCCCGCTCATCGCATTTTATCGGGCGGACCGCCGCTGGACTTCTGAAGGCGCAACTACAGAACAGGCTGCGGCTCTCAAATTGTCACGACTTGACGCCTATAAAAACTGGTCGAACGCTGCTACCAACCTGCAAGACTTCGAAAACTGGCTCGTTAAAAAAACTTTAGAGCAATTGCAAAAAGCCTTCCGCTCGGCTAAGCCAATGAGTGACTTTGACGATGAACTTTCACTGGTTAACTCTGCTTTGCAAGCGATGCTACCGGGTTCTCGTGGACTCTATTACGACGTAGAGCTAGCAAGCTTAATTGTCGACTTGGGCAATAATGTAGTCTCCAAGTTCGGAAGCTTAAGCGATGGCCAACGCGGCATGGTCGCTTTATTCACTGATATCGCTCGGCGCATGTGTATCCTCAACCCTCATATGGGTAAGTGCGTTCTGAAAGAAACTTCAGGTGTCGTTATCATCGATGAATTGGATATCCACCTTCATCCAGCATGGCAAAGAAGCATTGTCCTCGCATTGAAAACTGCATTTCCAAAAATCCAATTCATCGCTGCCAGCCATTCCCCTCAAATCATTGGCAGCTTAAAACCGGAAGAAGTCATCATTCTGACTGATGGCGTGCCTTCGCATCCACGGGTCACCTATGGCCTCGACTCCAGTAGCGTTCTCGCCGAAGTTATGGACGTAGCAGAACGCGACCCAGAAATTGAAGCATTACTCTCGGAGTTGTTCTCAACCCTCGAAGATAACGACCCTGAGAAGGCAAAATCCTTGCTTCAGGCGCTAAAAGAAAAAGCCCCTGATTTACCCGAGTTTCTACGCGCCGAAGCGTTGATGAGGCGCAAGGAGATTATCGGCCGATGAAGCGAGTGATCAAAGGAACTGAACCATCTTCATTTACTCAGTGGAAAGCGTTGGCGAATGAGGAGTGGACACCTTCTTACTCGATACTACCTAACCCACAGAAACACGAATTACACGAGAGTCTGCTCCGTGAACAGGGCTATGTGTGCTGTTATTGCGGTAACAAAATCACCCGGCGGTCCAGTCACATAGAGCACTTTCGTCCTCAGACGCCCTTCTACTATTTGGATCTGGATTACGCCAATCTTCACGCTTCCTGCCAAGGTGAAACCGATGAGCCAAAGCCAGCCCATTGCGGGCATAACAAGGGCAACAGATTTACTGAGGACGCAAACATATCACCGCTTGATGAAGACTGCGAAAGCCAATTCAGGTATACGCTGATTGGTCAGATAGAGAGTGCGAACGCCGCGATAGCAGCCGAGAACATGATTAAAATACTCGCCCTAGATATCAGTTTTCTTAACAATCGCCGCAAAGAGAAACTGGAGGGGATTTTTGATGACGACTTCCTGTCAGACTTCTCAGTGGAAGAACTTGAAGCAATTGTTAAACGATATCGCGAACCAAAAAATGGAGAGTATGAAGCCTTCGACCACATTATCGCCCGCTACGCCGAGCAACTGCTCGGTCGTTGAAGTTTGTTCAAACAAAAACGCCCGGCAGTTAGCCGGGCGTTTTTTATTGGGCTTCGATCACTCGTGATACTGCGCCGACAGCTCATGCACCGCGCGAAGGAATGCGCCGGCGTGTTCCGGATCAACCTCGGGCGTGATGCCATGGCCGAGGTTGAATACATGCCCGCTGCCCTTGCCGTAGCTGGCCAGGATGCGTCCGACTTCGGTGCGGATCGCTTGCGGTTTGGCGTAGAGCACGGTCGGGTCCATGTTGCCTTGCAGCGCCACCTTGTCGCCGACACGGGCGCGGGCGTTGCCGATGTCGCAGGTCCAGTCCAGGCCCAGTGCGTCGGCACCCGCCTCGGCGATGCTTTCCAGCCACAGGCCGCCGTTCTTGGTGAAGAGGATCACTGGCACTTTGCGGCCGTCGTGCTCGCGGATCAGGCCGCTGACGATTTTCTTCATGTAGGCCAGCGAGAATTCCTGATACGCCGCCGCCGACAGGTTACCGCCCCAAGTGTCGAAAATCTGTACTGCTTGCGCACCGGCCTGGATCTGGCCGTTGAGGTACGACGTCACCGACTGCGCCAGTTTATCCAGCAGCAGGTGCATGGCTTGCGGGTTGTCATAGAGCATCGCTTTGGTTTTGCGGAAGTCTTTCGACGAACCGCCTTCGACCATGTAAGTCGCCAGAGTCCATGGGCTGCCGGAGAAACCGATCAGCGGCACACGACCGTTGAGTTCGCGGCGGATGGTGCTGACCGCGTCCATCACGTAGCCGAGATCCTTGTGTGGATCAGGGATCGGCAGGGCTTCGATATCGGCCATTGTGCTGACGACTTTTTTGAAACGCGGACCTTCACCTGTCTCAAAGTACAGACCTTGGCCCATGGCATCGGGAATGGTGAGGATGTCGGAAAACAGGATCGCCGCGTCCAGCTGCGGATAACGGTCGAGGGGTTGCAGGGTGACTTCGCAGGCGAATTCCGGATTCATGCACAGGCTCATGAAGTCGCCGGCGTGGGCGCGGCTGGCGCGATATTCCGGCAGGTAGCGACCGGCCTGGCGCATCATCCACACTGGGGTGACATCAACGGGTTGCTTGAGCAGGGCGCGGAGGAAGCGGTCGTTCTTCAGGGCAGTCATGTCGGCATCCGGAAAAAAAGTGCGGGCATTTTCTCAGAGCGCGAGGCAAAAGGCACGGATGTGGGTCAGCCTTTTGTCTATCGGGTCAATTAATTGCGGTTTCACTCGGGCAGATCGTTCCCACGCTCTGCGTGGGAATGCATCCTGTGACGCTCTGCGTCACGACGTTAAGAGCGGACGCAGAGCGTCCATGGAGGCATTCCCACGCGGAGCGTGGGAACGATCAGATCGCGTCGTTTGTTAGACGCCGAGGTAATCGAGGATCCCCTCAGCCGCATTACGCCCTTCGAAGATCGCCGTCACCACCAGGTCAGAACCGCGCACCATGTCGCCACCCGCGAAGATTTTCGGGTTGCTGGTCTGGTGCTTGTACTGACCTTGCTCAGGCGCAACAACGCGGCCCTGGCTGTCGGTCTGGATCTCGAACTGCTCGAACCACGGCGCCGGGCTCGGGCGGAAACCGAACGCGATGACCACGGCGTCGGCCGGGATGATCTCTTCGGAACCGGGAATCGGCTCGGGGCTGCGACGGCCACGGGCGTCCGGTTCGCCGAGACGGGTCTCGACCACTTTCACGCCTTCGACCTTGTCTTCACCGACGATGGCGATCGGCTGACGGTTGTAGAGGAATTTCACGCCTTCTTCCTTGGCGTTCTTCACCTCTTTGCGCGAACCAGGCATGTTCGCTTCGTCACGACGGTAAGCACAGGTCACCGACTTGGCGCCCTGGCGAATCGAGGTGCGGTTGCAGTCCATCGCCGTGTCGCCGCCACCCAGCACTACAACCTTCTTGCCTTTCATGTCGACGAAATCTTCCGGCGACTTTTCAAAGCCCAGGTTGCGGTTGACGTTGGCGATCAGGAAGTCCAGCGCGTCGTAAACGCCCGGCAGATCCTCACCGGCAAAGCCGCCCTTCATGTAGGTGTAAGTCCCCATGCCCATGAACACCGCATCGTACTCGGCGAGCAGTTGTTCCATGGTCACGTCTTTGCCGACTTCGGTGTTGAGACGGAACTCGATGCCCATGCCGGTGAAGACTTCGCGACGATTGCTCAGCACGGTCTTTTCCAGCTTGAACTCGGGGATGCCGAAGGTCAGCAAGCCGCCGATTTCCGGGTTCTTGTCGAACACCACCGGGGTCACGCCGCCGCGCACCAGCACATCGGCACAACCCAGACCCGCCGGGCCGGCGCCAATGATCGCGACACGCTTGCCGGTCGGTTTGACCTTGGACATGTCCGGACGCCAGCCCATGGCGAACGCGGTGTCGGTGATGTACTTCTCGACCGAACCGATGGTCACCGCGCCGAAGCCGTCGTTGAGGGTGCAGGCACCCTCGCACAGACGGTCCTGGGGACAAACCCTGCCGCAGACTTCCGGCAAGGTGTTGGTCTGGTGCGACAGCTCGGCGGCCTGGAGGATGTTGCCCTCGGCGACCAGTTTCAACCAGTTGGGAATGAAGTTGTGCACCGGGCACTTCCATTCGCAATACGGGTTGCCGCAACCCAGGCAGCGGTGGGCCTGATCGGCCGACTGCTGGGGTTTGAACGGTTCGTAGATTTCAACGAACTCTTTCTTGCGTTGACGCAACAGTTTCTTCTTCGGATCCTTGCGCCCGACATCAATGAATTGAAAGTCGTTACTGAGACGTTCGGCCATCTTCAAAACCTCGTACACGACAGCTTCAAGCTACAAGCTTCAAGCTGCAAGAAAATCAAATTAATCCGCCTCACCGCGCAAGCTTCTAGCTTGTCGCTTGAAGCTTGCGGCTTGCAGCTGCTTCACTGTGGGCTTGCCCGCGTACTGGAGAGCAGAGATTTCAGACTCGCTGCCTTCGGTTTGACCAACCAGAAACGACGCAAGTAATCATCGAGGTTCTCGGCGAGTTCACGACCCCACTCGCTGTCGGTTTCCGCGACGTACTCGTTCAGCACGTTCTGCAGGTGGCTGCGATAGGCTTCCATCGCCTCGCCGCTGATCCGCTGGATTTCCACCAGTTCGTGGTTGACCCGGTCAACGAAGGTGTTGTCCTGATCGAGCACGTAGGCGAAACCACCGGTCATGCCTGAGCCGAAGTTGTAACCGGTCTTGCCCAGCACACAGACAAAACCACCGGTCATGTATTCGCAGCAGTGATCGCCAGTGCCTTCCACGACGGTGTGGGCACCGGAGTTACGCACGGCGAAACGCTCGCCAGCAGTGCCAGCGGCGAACAGCTTGCCGCCAGTGGCGCCGTACAGGCATGTATTGCCGATGATGGCGCTTTCCTGAGTCTTGTAGACGCTGCCCTTCGGCGGAACGATCACCAGCTTGCCGCCGGTCATGCCCTTGCCGACGTAGTCGTTGGCGTCGCCTTCCAGGTACATGTTCAGACCGCCGGCGTTCCACACGCCGAAGCTCTGCCCGGCGGTGCCTTTGAAGCGGAAAGTGATCGGCGCTTTCGCCATGCCCTGGTTGCCGTGCTTGCGCGCGATTTCGCCGGAGATCCGCGCGCCGATCGAACGGTCGCAGTTGCAGATGTCCAGGTCGAACTCGGCGCCACTCATGTCGTTGATCGCCGACGACGCCATCTCGACCATTTTCTCGGCCAGCAGGCCTTGGTCGAACGGCGGGTTGCGCTCAACACCGCAGAACTGTGGCTTGTCCGCCGGGATGTGATCGCTGCCCAACAGCGGCGTCAGGTCCAGATGGTTTTGCTTGGCGGTCTGGCCCTCGAGGATTTCCAGCAGATCGGTACGACCGATCAGCTCTTCGAGGGAGCGCACGCCGAGCTTGGCCAGCCACTCACGGGTTTCTTCGGCGACGTAGGTGAAGAAATTCACCACCATGTCGACGGTGCCGATGTAGTGGTCCTTGCGCAGCTTCTCATTCTGAGTCGCGACGCCGGTGGCGCAGTTGTTCAGGTGGCAGATGCGCAGGTATTTGCAGCCCAGCGCGATCATTGGCGCGGTGCCGAAGCCGAAGCTTTCGGCACCGAGGATCGCCGCTTTGATCACGTCGAGGCCGGTTTTCAGGCCGCCATCGGTCTGTACCCGGACTTTGCCGCGCAGGTCGTTGCCGCGCAGGGTCTGGTGGGTTTCAGCCAGGCCCAGTTCCCACGGCGCACCGGCGTATTTGATCGAGGTCAGCGGCGACGCACCGGTACCACCGTCATAACCGGAGATGGTGATCAAGTCCGCATAGGCCTTGGCCACACCGGCGGCGATGGTGCCGACGCCCGCTTCCGCAACCAGTTTCACCGAAACCAGTGCCTGCGGATTGACCTGCTTCAAGTCAAAGATCAGCTGCGACAAGTCTTCGATCGAATAGATGTCGTGGTGCGGCGGTGGCGAAATCAGGGTCACGCCCGGCACTGCATAACGCAGCTTGGCGATCAGACCGTTGACCTTGCCGCCCGGCAGTTGCCCGCCCTCGCCCGGCTTGGCGCCTTGCGCGACCTTGATCTGCAGCACTTCAGCGTTGACCAGGTATTCCGGGGTCACACCGAAACGGCCAGTGGCGACTTGCTTGATTTTCGAACTTTTGATGGTGCCGTAGCGTGCCGGATCTTCACCACCTTCACCGGAGTTGGAACGCGCACCGAGGCGGTTCATGGCTTCGGCCAGGGCTTCGTGAGCTTCCGGCGACAATGCGCCCAGCGAGATACCGGCGGAGTCGAAGCGCTTGAGCACCGACTCCAGCGGCTCGATCTCGCTCATGTCCAGCGGCGTGTCGAGGGTCTTGACCTTGAACAGGTCGCGAATCATCGACACCGGACGGTTATCCACCAGCGAGGTGTATTCCTTGAACTTGGCGTAATCGCCCTGCTGCACTGCGGCCTGCAGGGTGTTGACCACGTCCGGGTTGTAGGCGTGATATTCGCCACCGTGGACGAACTTCAGCAGACCGCCCTGCTGGATCGGCTTGCGCGGACTCCAGGCTTCGATGGCGAGGGCTTTCTGCTCGGCCTCGATGTCGACGAAACGTGCGCCTTTGATGCGGCTTGGCACGCCACGGAAGCTCAGGTCGCAGACCTCCTCGGACAGACCAATGGCTTCGAACAGCTGCGCACCACGGTACGAAGCGATGGTCGAAATGCCCATCTTCGAGAGGATCTTGAGCAAGCCTTTGGTGATGCCCTTGCGGTAGTTCTTGAACACCTCATAGAGATCGCCCAGCACTTCACCGGTACGGATCAGGTCGCCCAGCACTTCGTAGGCCAGGAACGGATAGACCGCCGAGGCGCCGAAACCGATCAATACCGCAAAGTGGTGCGGATCGCGTGCCGTTGCGGTTTCAACGAGGATGTTGGAATCGCAACGCAGGCCTTTTTCGGTCAGGCGGTGGTGCACCGCGCCGGTGGCCAGGGAGGCGTGGATCGGCAGCTTGCCCGGGGCGATATGGCGGTCGCTCAGGACGATCTGGGTCCGCCCGGCGCGCACGGCTTCTTCAGCCTGATCGGCGACGTTGCGGATCGCCGCTTCGAGGCCGAGGCTTTCGTCGTAGTTGAGGTCGATGATCGCCCGTTCGAAGCCCGGACGGTCGAGGTTCATCAGCGAGCGCCACTTGGCCGGCGAGATGACTGGCGAGCTGAGGATCACGCGCGAGGCGTGTTCCGGCGACTCCTGGAAAATGTTGCGCTCGGCACCGAGGCAGATTTCCAGCGACATCACGATCGCTTCACGCAGCGGGTCGATCGGCGGGTTGGTCACCTGCGCGAACTGCTGACGGAAATAGTCGTACGGTGTGCGCACACGCTGGGACAGCACGGCCATCGGCGTGTCGTCACCCATCGAGCCAACGGCTTCGTAACCTTGCTCGCCGAGCGGACGCAGCACCTGATCGCGTTCCTCGAACGTGACCTGATACATCTTCATGTACTGCTTGAGCTGATCGACGTCGTAGAAAGCCGAACCGTGGTCGTTGTCTTCCATGGTCGCCTGAATGCGCAGGGCATTCTTGCGCAGCCATTGCTTGTACGGATGACGGGATTTCAGACGGTTGTCGATCGCATCGGTGTCGAGGATCTGCCCGGTTTCGGTGTCCACGGCGAAGATCTGGCCAGGGCCGACACGGCCCTTGGCGAGCACGTCTTCCGGCTGGTAGTTCCACACGCCGATTTCCGAGGCCAAGGTGATGAAACCGTTTTTGGTGGTAACCCAGCGCGCCGGGCGCAGACCGTTACGGTCGAGCAGACACACCGCGTAACGACCATCGGTCATCACCACGCCGGCCGGGCCGTCCCACGGCTCCATGTGCATCGAGTTGTACTCGTAGAACGCACGCAGGTCCGGGTCCATGGTTTCGACGTTCTGCCACGCAGGCGGAATGATCATGCGCACGCCACGGAACAGGTCAATGCCACCGGTGACCATCAGTTCAAGCATGTTGTCCATGCTGGATGAGTCGGAACCGACACGGTTGACCAGCGGGCCGAGTTCCTCCAGATCCATCAGATCGTTGGTGAACTTGGTCCGACGGGCCTGCGCCCAGTTGCGGTTACCGGTGATGGTGTTGATCTCGCCGTTGTGGGCGAGGAAGCGGAACGGCTGCGCCAGCGGCCATTTCGGCAGGGTGTTGGTGGAGAAGCGCTGGTGGAACACGCAAATTGCGGTTTGCAGGCGCTCATCGCTCAGGTCCGGATAAAACGCGGCCAGGTCGGCCGGCATCATCAGGCCTTTATAAATGATGGTCTTGTGCGAAAAGCTGCAGATGTAGTGGTCGGTGTCAGCGGCATTGGCCACCGACGAACGGCGACGCGCGCTGAACAGCTTGACGGCCATGTCCTGATCGCTCAGGCCTTCACCGCCGATGTAGACCTGCTCGATCTGCGGCAGACGCTCAAGAGCCAGGCGGCCGAGCACGCTGGTGTCGATCGGCACTTTGCGCCAGCCGATCAGTTGCAGGCCTTCGGCGAGGATTTCGCGGTTCATGTTCTCGCGAGCGGCTTCGGCCTTAACCGGATCCTGGTTGAAAAAGACCATGCCCACGGCATATTGCCGGGGCAGCTCGACACTGAAGGTTTCCTGGGCAATGGCTCGCAGGAACGCGTCAGGCTTTTGAATCAGCAGACCGCAACCGTCACCGGTCTTGCCGTCGGCATTAATCCCACCGCGGTGGGTCATGCAGGTCAGGGCCTCGATGGCCGTCGTCAAAAGGGTATGACTGGGTTCGCCCTGCATATGCGCTATCAGGCCGAAACCGCAGTTATCCTTGAATTCATCTGGTTGGTACAGACCTGCTTTCATAGACACTTTCTCACCAGGCTGCCTCTATTCGAGGCAAATTTCTTTTCAATTCAACCACTTGCGATCCGCGCCGAACGTACGCCGGCTTAGCGGGGGCAAAAGGGTGGTCATTGTACACAGCGACACAGAGGCTCACAAATTTGACGACGAACTGTCGCAAATTCATGTCGCATTTGTGAAAGGTTTAAAGCGATATGCTGTGCTAGTCAAAACTTTTTTAAATTCTGACCGCAACGACTCAAAAACTACTGTGACGCAGACACCACAAGGCACGCGGCCTTTTCAGGCGGCGCGCACTCGTGGAGATTTTGAGGTGCCGGGAGAGGCGGCCTGGGTAAGGCCGCCGAATCTTCAGCGAGTTGTTGCCAGTTCCTGTTGGACGCTGGCGACAGTGCGAGGCCAAGGTTTACCAGCCTGAACCTTCGCTGGCAAGGCCTTGATGGCAGAAACGGCTGCGTCACGATTGGCGAAGTTGCCGTAGGTGATCACGTAGAGAGGCTTGCCGTTGAGGACTTTCTTGAAATAACGGTATTCGCCGCCCTGCTCTTTGACGAAGTTCTGCGCGGCGGTTTCCGAGCTGGTGCCGAGGATCTGCACCACGTAGTTGCTGGTCGGCTGACCGGCGTACCAGCTGCCACCGGACGCTTTGGCGACGGTGACCGGTTTCTCGGCAGGCTTGGCAGCGGCAACCGGTTTGGCCGGCGCTGGCGCTGGTTTGGCGGCAGGTGCTGGCGCTACTGGAGCTGGCTTGGCCGTGGCGACTTGCGTCGGAGCCGGCGTCGGGGCGGGTTTTGCCGCAGGTACCGGAACCGGGGTCGGCGCAGGACCGGCCGGAACACCGGCAGGCGGTGCGGAAGTGGTCACGGTTGGCGGCGTATCACTGGAGCCTTCCAGCGGCACACCGTCATCGCCTTCGGTGATGCCACCGGCCTCTTCGGCCAGCGGACCGCGCATGACCGGTTGCGAGTTACCGACCAATGGCAACGGCATTGGCTGGGTATTGCCGGCAAATTCGACGGCTGGCGCGCCACCGTTGGCGGCGCCCTGGCCCAGCGGCAGTTGTGCCTGTTCATTGGCCGGAGCACCGGTGGTCGGTGCCTTGCTGCGACCCGGCATCAGCCAGGCGGCGGCGACCGCGACCACAACGACGGCGGAAATCGCCAATACGTGTTTCTTCGGCATGTTGAACCCCATACTTGGACGCTTCACCGCGGAGCGGCTGGCAATCATGACTTCGATCAGAGCATCGCGAGCGACCTGGTTGATATTGCCCGGCCAGCCCTCGGAGCTTTCGTGAATATCAGAGATCTGATCGGCGGTGAAAAGTTCGACACCCCGGCCCGCGCCTTCCAGCCGCTGGTCGAGATATTCGCGGGTCTCTTCTTCGGTGTACGGCTGCAATTCGATGACGTGAAAACGCTCTTCTTCGAGCTGCAAAGCCTCGAGCTGAGCGATCAGCGACGACTCACCGAACAGGAATACATGCGGACGACCTTCCGGCGTGCCCGCGCCCAGCGCCATCAGCGCTTCAAGCGCGGACTCGTCGAGCTGCTCGGCATCATCCACCAGCAGATAGACTTCCTGCCCGGTGAGGGCCAGTTGCACCACCTGCTCCAGAATCGCGCCGACTTCGGCCTGGGCGACATCCAGCGCCTGCGCCACCTGGCGCAGCACGCCTGCGGCATCACCGGCACCACGGGCGGACACCACCACGCTCTGTACTGACTGTTTATTGGTGCTGGCAACCAGCGCCTGACGCAACAGCGTCTTGCCGCTGCCCTGCGGGCCGGTGACCACCAGCAGCAACTGGCTGTAACGCGCCAGATGATGCAGTTGCCCCAGCACCGGTTTGCGCTGGGCCGGGAAAAACTTGAAGCCCGGCACCCGTGGCGCGAAAGGGTCGTGGCTTAACTGGAAATGGCCGAGAAACGCCTCGTCGGCATGCAAACTAGTCATCGGAATCTTATTAACCTTTAAGCTGAGCCAGGGCGCGGTAATCCGCTCCCAGCGTGGCCTGTAGAACCTCTTTCGGATAATCGTCGGTCACTACCGCTTCGCCCATCCGGCGCAGCAGCACCAGGCGCAGACGACCGTCGATCACTTTTTTGTCGATTGCCATGTGTTGCAGAAAATCGGCTTCGCTCATTTCAGTCGGCGGAACCACCGGCAGACCGGCACGCTGGAACAGACGAATGCCGCGGTCGCGCTCTGCATCGCAGATCCAGCCCAGCCGCGCGGACATTTCCAGCGCCATCACGGTACCCGCCGCGACCGCCTCGCCATGCAGCCAGACACCATAGCCCATGTGGGTTTCGATGGCGTGGCCGAAGGTGTGGCCAAGGTTGAGCGTGGCGCGCACGCCGGTTTCCTTTTCATCGGCACCGACCACGGCAGCCTTGGCCGCGCAGGAACGCTCGATCGCATAGGTCAGCGCGGTTTGGTCCAGCGCACGCAGGGCGTCGACGTTTTCTTCCAGCCAGGTCAGGAACGGCTCGTCGCAGATCAGGCCGTACTTGATGACTTCTGCCAGCCCCGCCGACAGCTCGCGTTCCGGCAGGGTTTTCAGCGACGCGGTATCGATCAGCACCACGTTCGGCTGATAAAAGGCGCCGACCATGTTCTTGCCCAGCGGATGGTTGATGCCGGTCTTGCCGCCGACCGACGAATCGACCTGAGACAACAAAGTGGTGGGAATCTGGATGAAGTCGACGCCGCGCTGGTAGCAGGCAGCGGCAAAGCCGGCCATGTCGCCAATCACCCCGCCGCCGAGGGCGATCACCGTGGTGCGGCGATCATGCCGGGCGGTCAGCAGACCGTCGAAGATCAATTGCAGGGTTTCCCAGTTCTTGTAGGCCTCGCCGTCCGGCAACACCACCGAGATCACCGAGAACTGCGCCAGGCTGCGGGTCAGACGTTCAAGGTAGAGCGGCGCCACGGTCTCGTTGGAGATGATTGCCACCTGACGCCCGTGGATGTGTGGCGCCAGCAACTCGGGCTGATCCAACAAACCTTCGCCAATATGAATCGGGTAGCTGCGCTCGCCCAGGTCGACCTTGAGTGTCTGCATGTGTCCCCACAGTGAAGATGAAAGCAGGCGTCCTGCCCTGAATTATTGGTGTCCTGCGGACTGTAGCGGGTATGACGCCGCTCGCCCGCCATCCGCCACGCCCTCGGCGGGCTGTGGCAGGACGCCGAGGATAGCGCATTTCGAGCGCTGCTTTAACGGGGAGGAAGCTGCGCCAGACGATCGAGAATGTCCAGCACCACCATGCGCGGCGGCCGTTCGTCGGTTTCCACCACCAGATCGGCAATTTCCCGGTACAGCGGGTCGCGGATGGCGAGCAGATCACGCAGGGTTTTCGCCGGATCGGCGGTGCGCAGCAACGGCCGATTGCGGTCGCGGGACGTGCGGCCGACCTGCTGTTCGACGGACGCATGCAGATACACCACGCGTCCGCCCTCATGCAGGGCCTTGCGATTGGCGTCACGCATCACCGCGCCACCGCCGGTCGCCAGCACCACGCCATCGAACGCGCACAGCTCGGCGATCATCGCCTGCTCGCGATCACGAAAGCCGGGCTCGCCTTCCTTGTCGAAGATCCATGGGATATTGGCACCCGTGCGCAGCTCAATTTCCTTGTCGGAATCTTTGAACGGCAGGCGCAGCTCTTTGGCCAGCAATCGGCCGATGGTGCTTTTGCCAGCACCCATCGGTCCTACAAGTATCAAATTTCGCACAGAATCAACGACTCACAGCAATCGCCTGGTTATTCATGATACGCGGAGTGAGAAATACCAGCAGCTCGGATTTTTTCTCCGAAACCACATCACGCCGGAAAAGGCGGCCAAGATACGGCACATCGCCAAGAAATGGCACCTTATCTACAACCTTGCTCTGAGTATTTGAAAAAACACCGCCGATTACGATGGTTTCGCCGTCGTTGACCAGCACCTTGGCGTTGACCTCGTTTTTCTTGATCGGCGGCACATCCTGCACTTTGTTCAGGTAGTCCGGTTCGTCCTTGGTAACCTTGACCTCCATGATGATGCGGTTATCCGGAGTGATCTGCGGGGTCACTTCCAGCGACAGCGAAGCCTCCTTGAACGATACCGAGGTCGCGCCACTGGAACTGGCTTCCTGATAGGGAATTTCAGTGCCCTTGAGGATTTTTGCGGTCTCCTTGTCGGAAGTCACCACTTTGGGTTGTGACACGATCTCACCGTTGCCGGTCTTTTCCATGGCCGTCAACTCGAGGTCGAGCAGAACGTTGTCGGTAATGAAGGCGATGCCGATACCGGAGGTGTTGTTGACGGTACCCATGTCGACGAACGGCGAGTTGGTGCTGGTGCTCCCCGGCGTACCGATGGTGGTCGACGAACCGTTGACCCCTGAGGCGTTCCAGTTGCCCTTGTTTTGAATCGAGCCGCCCCAGCGCACGCCGAGGCTTTTGTCGTAATCGACGTTGGCTTCGACAATCCGCGCCTCGATCATCACCTGACGCACCGGAATATCCAGTTGCGCCACGATCCGCCGCAGTTCGTCGAGGCGATCCTGAGTCTGGTAGGCAATGATGTTGTTGGTTCGCTCATCGACGGTGATGGAGCCGCGCTCATCGATTTTCGCCTCGGCACTGGTCACAGACTGGAACAACTTGGCGATGTCCGCCGCCTTGGCGTAGTTCACCTGCAGCAATTCGCGGCGCAGCGGCGCCAGCTCGGCGATCTGCTTCTGCGATTCCAGCTCCTGACGCTCGCGAGCCGCGATTTCATCGGCCGGCGCCACCAGCAACACGTTGCCGATCTTGCGTTTATCCAGGCCTTTGGTTTTCAGCACCAGATCCAGCGCCTGATCCCACGGTACGTTCTGCAGACGCAAGGTGATGCCGCCCTGCACCGTGTCGCTGGCGACCAGATTGAGGTTGGTGAAATCGGCGATCAGTTGCAGCACCGAACGCACGTCGATGTCCTGGAAGTTCAGCGAGAGCTTTTCGCCCACATAGCTGTTGCGGTCAGCGTTGCGTTTTTGCAGGTCGTCCACCGTCATCGGACGAATGCTGACCGTGAGTTTGTTGTCGGTCTGGAAAGTGGAATAGTCGAACGTGCCGCTGGGCTCGACGCTGATCACCGTGCGGTCCCCGGTCACCGCGGCGTTGACGAACTGCACGGGGGTGGCGAAGTCCTTGACGTCGAGGCGCACGCGCAGTTTTTCCGGCAATTGCGTGTGGGCGAAGCTGAGAGTGATCTTGCCGTCATGCTCCTGGATGTCCGGGGCGATGGTCGGGTCGGACAGGTCGATCACCACATTGCCCTCGCCCTCCGTCCCCCGCTGGAAGTCGACGCCGCGTATGGCGCGGTTACGCGGCACCGACGGTTTGGCAGGCGCTGTCGCCGCCGGGGTGGCACGGGGCGCAACCGCCGCAGTGCGCGGCGCAGCAGCAGGCGCACCCTGCCCGACCACCACGAACAGATTGTTTCCCTCGACTCGAGTACTGTAAGGCGCCAGTTGGGTCAGGCTGACAATCAGGCGCGTGCGGTCTTTGGCTTCCGCCACCGTAGCGGTGCGCGCATTGCCGCTGCCCAGATCAAGCGTCTTGTTCGCCAGCCGACTGGTGACGCCGGGCAGATCAAGGGCGATCCGCGCTGGCAATTCAGTGGTGTAACCCTTGGGCTGCGGTGGCGGTCCGTCGAACGCCAGCTTCAGTTCGACACGGTCCCCTGGCAACGCCGCTACGTCCAGCGTCTTCAGGTTGGCCGCGAGTACCATCGGCGACATCAGCGCTATCCATAGCGAAAAACCGAGGGTGGAGAAAATCCTGTTCATTATTCGACTTCCACTATGAGTGCTCTTTCAAAGGAATGGTGCGCGGGCGCTCCAGCCAGGCGCCCTGGCCGTCGGGGACAATTTCGATGACATCGACCTGGGTGGCACTGATGGCGACGATGCGGCCATCGTTGCGCCCCAGGTAATCGCCGACTTTCAATCGATGCACCCCGCCTGCTCCGCGCAACAGCGCAAAGGAACCGGAGGCATTGGCGATCGTGCCGACCATCTCGAACTGCTCGATATTGAAGCCTTCAAGGTATTGCTTGACCCGGTTGGGGTCAGGCTTGACGTTGCGTGAACCGTGCCGCTGCCCGGCCAGATCGACGCGCACCTGCCGCGAAAACGGGCTGCGCAGATTCGCCGCGCTGTAAGTGAATGTCGGGTAAGACCGGAATGTCGGCGTTGGTTCAATCCGGCCGGCCGGGCGCAGACGCACTTCATTGAGATAAGCATCGAGATCACTGAAGTCATCGCTGCCACCGCAGCCCTGCAAAACCAGCAGAGCCATCGACAAGCCGAAAAAACGCAGCGGGGTCATTTCTGCAGCCCCTTGTCGTTATAACGGTAGGTCTTGGCGAGGATACTCATGCGCAGCTTAGGCCCGCCCTCGGGGTTGGCCGGTGCCAGTTCGAAATCATGCAGGGTGACAATACGCGGCAACCCGGCCACGCCGCTGACGAAGGTCGCGAGATCGTGATAGGCGCCGGTGACGGTGATCCGGATCGGCAGTTCGATGTAGAACGGCTGGGTGACTTCCGGCAGCAGCTTGATCTCCTCGAACTCCAGGCCGCTGCCCAGACCGGTGCGCGTGATGTCTTCCAGCAACCCTGGCACTTCGGTGTCGCTGGGCAATTGCCGCAGTAACACGCCGAAGGTGTTTTCCATCTCCTTCATCTGCTGGGTGTACAGCTCGAGATTGGCCGACAACCGCGCCTTGCTGGCGAACTGTTCCTTGAGGGTGATCTCTTCTTCACGCTTGAGGTCGAGCTGATTCTCCATGTCGCTGATGAAAAAGTGGTAGCCAAGCCCGAGCACCAACACCATCAAAAGCCCTGCGGCAATGACTTTTACCGCGGGCGGCCAGGAGCCGATGTTGCTGGTATCCAGATCGTTGAAGTCGACGCTGCGCAGGCTTTCGAGCCATCCGTTGGGTTTCATCGGTCGTCCTCCCCGGCCTTTGGCTGGGTTTGACGAACGGTCAGCTCGAAGGTGTTGGACTGTTCCAACTGATCGGCCGATGTCGCTTTCACCTCGTTCAGGCTCGGGGCGTCGAACCAGTCGGAGGCGTCGAGGTTGCGCATCAGCTCGGAAACCCGGTTGTTGGATTCCGCCGCGCCACTGATCGACAAGGTCTTGCCGACCATCTTCACGTCGGTGAAGTACACCCCGTCCGGGAGGGTGCGCGCCAATTGATCGAAGATCCGTCCGCTGAGCTGCCGGTTGCCCTGCAAGTCCTGGATGATGCGCATGCGCTCGACCAGTTGCTGGCGGCGCGCCTTGAGTTCGCTGATCTGCTTGATGCGCTCATCGACCTGGGCGATCTGCTTGCCGATGTAGTCGTTGCGCGCCGTTTGCCTTTCAATGGCAGCGCTGATGATCTGATCGGCGATCAGCACCGCGCCGACCGAGCCGACCAGCACACCGATCAGGGCCAGCAGGAAGCGCTTGCGCCGTTCTTCGCGGCGCTCCTCGCGCCAGGGTAAAAGGTTGATCCGCGCCATCAGTCGAAACTCCTGAGCGCGAGCCCGCAAGCAATCATCAGCGCCGGCGCGTCGCTGGCCAGCGCCCCGGCATTGACCTTGCTGCTCAGGGCCATGTCGGCAAACGGATTGGCGACCTGGGTCGGGGTGTTCAGGCGCTGTTCGATCAGGCGATCCAGGCCGGGCACCGAGGCCGTGCCGCCGGCCAGCAGAATATGGTCGACCGCGTTGTACTGGCCGGAAGCGAAGAAGAACTGCAACGAACGGGAGACCTGCTGTACCAGCGCCTCGCGAAACGGTTGCAAGACCTCGCTGATGTAATCGTCGGGCAGCCCGCCCTGCTTTTTCGCCAGCCCCGCCTGCTCGACGGTCAGGCCGTAGCGGCGCTGGATCTCCTCGGTGAGCTGGCGGCCGCCGAACAATTGCTCGCGGGTATAAATGATCTTGCCGTTGTGCAGGACACTGAGCGTGGTCATGGTCGCACCGATGTCCACCACCGCGACCGTGAGACGTTCCTGGGAGGCGGCCAGTTGTGTCGCCAGCAGGCCGAACGAGCGCTCCAGCGCATAGGCTTCAACGTCCACCACGCGCGCGGTCAGCCCGGCAAGCGCCAGCGCTGCTTCACGCACCTCGACGTTTTCCTTGCGGCAGGCGGCCAACAGCACGCTGACCCGTTCCGGGTTGCGCGGCGACACGCCCTGGACTTCGAAGTCGATCGCGACTTCATCCAGCGGATAGGGAATATATTGGTCGGCTTCGATCTTCAGCTGGTTTTCCAGCTCGTCGTCGGACAGCCCGGCGTCCATCTCGATGACCTTGGTGATGACCGCCGAACCGGCCACCGCCACCGCCACGCTTTTGAGACCCGTACGCGCCTTGACCAGCACGCGGCTCAGGGCCTGGCCCACGCCCTCGAGTTCGGCGATGTTCTTTTCGACCACGGCACTGGCCGGCAACGGCTCCACCGCATAGGCCTCGACCCGGTAGCGATTGCCGTGGCGGCTCAGTTCCAGCAGCTTCACCGAAGTGGAACTGATGTCGATGCCCAGTAACGCGTTGGTCTTTTTCTTGAAGAGTCCCAGCACTACCAATTCCCTATGACTTTCCGTGAGTTACGGACTCTGTAATACGCATTGCGTTCCTTCACTCCCGCCTTGACAGAAGCGCCAATGACGCCCCCGGCGGAAAAGTGCTTATAATGCCCAGCGATTTTTTCCGCTTTTTACTGCCAGCGCCGGTCGTTTTGTGTGTAGCGCAACCCCGTCGCCAAATTCATTCTTTGCCTTGGATGTCCAAAAGCCTTGATTCGTCTGCTGAAATTTTTCGGTTGGTCCATCGTCGCCGTTTTCTGCGGACTGCTATTGAGTCTCAGCGGCGCGTTTCTTTACCTTAGTCCGGGTTTGCCGTCTGTGGAGGCGCTGAGAAGCATTCAGTTGCAGATTCCCCTGCGGGTCTACAGCAGCGACGACAAGTTGATCGCAGAGTTTGGCGAAATGCGCCGCACGCCGATCCGTTTCGCCGACATTCCGCCCAATTTCATTAATGCGTTACTAAGTGCTGAAGACGACAATTTCGCCAACCATTACGGCGTCGATCCAAGCAGCCTGATGCGCGCGGCGACCCAGTTGATCAAGAGCGGGCACATTCAGTCCGGCGGCAGCACCATCACCATGCAGGTGGCGAAGAACTTCTTCCTCACCAGCGAGCGCAGCTTCTCGCGCAAAACCACCGAAATTCTTCTGGCCCTGCAGATCGAGCGACAGCTGACCAAGGACGAGATCCTTGAGCTGTACGTCAACAAGATCTATCTGGGCAACCGCGCCTATGGCATCGAAGCGGCGGCGCAGGTGTATTACGGCAAGTCGATCCGTGACGTCAGCCTGGCGCAGATGGCAATGATTGCCGGCCTGCCGAAGGCACCGTCGCGCTTCAACCCGCTGGCCAACCCGGCACGCAGCAAAGAGCGCCGCGACTGGATCCTCGGGCGCATGTACAAACTGGGGAAAATCAGCGAAGCCGACTACACCGCCGCGATCAACGAGCCGCTGAACGCCAGCTACCACGTGCCGACTCCGGAAGTGAACGCGCCGTATATCGCTGAGATGGCCCGCGCCGAAATGGTCGGGCGCTATGGCAGCGACGCTTACACCGAAGGCTTCCGCGTCACCACCACGGTGCCGAGCAACCTGCAGGAAATGGCCAACACCGCGCTGCACGAAGGCTTGATGACTTACGACCAGCGTCACGGCTACCGTGGCCCCGAGTCGCGCCTGCCGGGCAAGACGCGCGAGGCCTGGGCCAGCGAATTGACCAAACAGCGCACCATCAGCAGCCTGGAACCGGCCATCGTCACCCAGGTCGACAAGGCCGGCCTGCAAGTGCTGACGCGTACCGGTGAAGAACACGTGGCCTGGGACACCATGAAATGGGCGCGACCGTTCCTCAACACCAACAGCATGGGTCCCAACCCGCGCCAGCCAGCCGATGTCGCGCAGGTCGGCGACCTGATTCGGGTGCAGCGCCAGAAGGACAACTCGCTCAAGTTCAGCCAGATTCCGCAGGCCCAGGGCGCGCTGGTGTCGCTGGATCCGCAGAACGGCGCGATCCGCTCGCTGGTCGGCGGTTTCGCGTTCGAGCAGAGCAATTACAACCGCGCCATGCAGGCCAAGCGTCAGCCGGGCTCGAGCTTCAAGCCGTTCGTCTACAGCGCCGCGCTGGACAACGGCTACACCGCTGCCAGCCTGGTGAACGATGCGCCGATCGTGTTCGTCGACGAGTACCTGGACAAGGTCTGGCGGCCGAAGAACGACACCAACACCTTCCTCGGCCCGATCCGTCTGCGCGAGGCGCTGTACAAGTCGCGCAACCTGGTGTCGATCCGCTTGCTGCAAGCGATGGGTGTGGGCAAGACCATCGACTACATCACCCGCTTCGGCTTCAACAAGCAGGACTTGCCGCCGAATCTGTCGCTGGCGCTGGGCACCGCGACGCTGACGCCGATGGAAATCGCCACTGGCTGGAGTACGTTTGCCAACGGCGGCTACAAGATCACCCCGTACATCATCGACAAGATCGAAAGCCGCAACGGCGACACGCTGTTTGTCGCCAACCCGCCGACCGTACCGCAGGGCGGCTCGGCGACCGACGGCATCGCCGCACCGAACACCGAATCGTTCACGGTCAACGCCGCTCCGGTTGCGGGTGAAGCCGCGGGTAGTCCAGCGGTGCCGCAAGCGCCAGCAGTGGCTGAACGCATCGTCGATGCGCGCACTACCTACATTCTCAACAGCATGTTGCAGGACGTGATCAAGCTCGGCACCGGCCGGCGTGCGCTGGCCATGGGCCGTAGCGATATCGCCGGCAAGACGGGGACCACCAACGAGTCGAAAGACGCCTGGTTCTCCGGTTACAACGCCGATTACGTGACCACGGTCTGGACCGGTTTCGACCAGCCGGAAAGCCTCGGTCGTCGTGAGTTCGGCGGCACCGTGGCGCTGCCGATCTGGATGAATTACATGTCGGCCGCGCTGAAAGACAAGCCGCCGCATGTGCAGCCTGAGCCGGAAGGTTTGCTCAGCCTGCGGGTGGATCCGGTCAGTGGCCGTGCAGCGTCGCCGAGCACACCGGGCGCGTACTTCGAGCTGTTCAAGGCTGAAGACACGCCGCCATCGGTGAACGAGCTGGGCAATGGCGTAGCGCCGGGCAGTCCGTTACCGGCGGATGAACAGGCGCCGATCGATTTGTTCTAGGGGAGCAGCTGCAAGCTACAAGCTACAAGCGGCAAGCAAAAGCGCGAACCCCGCACACCGCTTGTAGCTTGTAGCTTGTAGCTTGTAGCTTGTAGCTTGCAGCTTGCAGCTTGCAGCTTGCAGCTTGCAGCTTGTAGCTTGTAGCTTGCAGCTTGCAGCTTGCAGCTTGCAGCTTGCAGCTTGCAGCTTGCAGCTTGCAGCCGCCCATAAAAAAACCCAGCACCAGGCTGGGTTTTTTTATGGGCGGCTGCTTTTAACCGTTGAACACGTCATCCACGCTTTTCAGCGGGTAGTTCTTCGGATACGGCAGAGTAGCCACACCAGTCTCGATCGCGGCTTTGGCCACGGCGTCGGAGATCAGGGTGATCAGGCGCTTGTCCATTGGCTTCGGAATGATGTACTCACGGCCGAATTCCAGCGGTGCACCACCGTAGGCGTCGCACACGTCCTGTGGCACTGGCAGTTTGGCCAGTTCGCGCAGGGCGTTGGCCGCCGCCACTTTCATTTCTTCGTTGATGCGCTTGGCGCGAACGTCCAGGGCACCGCGGAAAATGAACGGGAAGCCGAGCACGTTGTTGACCTGGTTCGGGTAGTCCGAACGGCCGGTGGCCATGATCACGTCGCTACGGGTTGCGTGCGCCAGTTCCGGGGAGATTTCCGGATCCGGGTTGGAGCAGGCGAACACGATCGGGTTCGCTGCCATCGACAGCAGGCCTTCGGCGCTCAGCAGGTTAGGACCGGACAGACCGACGAACACGTCAGCGCCTGCCAGTGCGTCAGCCAGGGTGCGCTTTTCGGTAGCGTGGGCGAACACGGCTTTGTACTGGTTCAGGTCGTCACGGCCGGAGTGGATCACGCCGGTACGGTCAACCATGAAGATGTTTTCGATGCGGGCGCCCATGCTCACCAGCAGCTTCATGCAGGAGATGGCCGCAGCACCGGCGCCCAGGCAGACGATTTTCGCGTCCTGCAGGGTTTTGCCGACGATTTCCAGAGCGTTGATCATGCCGGCAGCGGTGACGATTGCGGTGCCGTGCTGGTCATCGTGGAACACCGGAATATCGCACTGCTCGATCAGAGCGCGCTCAATCTCAAAGCATTCTGGCGCCTTGATGTCTTCCAGGTTGATGCCACCAAAGGTGATGGAGATGCGCTTGACGGTGTCGATGAAGGCTTGCGGGCTTTCCGAGTCGACTTCGATGTCGAACACGTCGATGCCGGCGAAGCGCTTGAACAGCACGCCTTTACCTTCCATCACAGGCTTGGAGGCCAATGGGCCGAGGTTACCCAAGCCGAGAATCGCGGTGCCATCGGAAATGACTGCCACCAGGTTGCCCTTGCCGGTGTACTTGTAGGCCAGTTCAGGATCGCGGGCGATCTCACGCACTGGTTCAGCTACGCCGGGGCTGTAGGCCAGCGACAGGTCGCGGGCGGTAGCAGTGGCCTTGGTGAGCTCGACACTCAGCTTCCCCGGACGAGGATGGGCGTGATATTCGAGAGCGGCAGTTTTCAGATCAGACATTTTGGCATTCCGCTTTTTACTGTTGGACAGACTGGTCAGCGAGGATACGCGCCTCGCAAAGTCCCCACAAGACTGAGCGGTCACCCCTGTCAAGCGCCCGGCCCTACGACTTTGGGCCAAGAGCCACGGCGCACAAGGGCTTGACTGTTCACAATCGACTTAAAAAATGTCTACAATTTTTTCGTCAGCGCAAAACCTGCAACATTGCCGGATCGGTCAGCGGAAGCAGCCAGCGCGGCTGTCCCGTTTGTAATCCACCGCGCCGCGAACGATCGACCACCCAGCCGCGCGCCTCGATCTGCTTGCCCTTGAGGGCCTGGAGCCGGGCATTGTCGAATTGTCCGACCAGATTGGGTGCAACACGCAATACAAGCGCATCGTGCATTTCGATCCAGATTCCGCCGCGATTGCGCTGGACCTTGCTCACACGACCACTGACCACGGCAAAACCCGAGCGCTGAATCTGCTGCGCTTTCAGTACAGGCGACTGGCGCCAGAGACCCAGACCGGCTTGCCGCGCACTGCGCTCGGCGGTCTGCTGGCAGGCAACCAGATCGACATTCGGCGCCACCGCGACCTGAAATCCAAGGCCATCGGCGAGCATTTGCGCCTCGATATTGGCGCCTTGCGCACTGTAAACATGCGCCAGGGTGCGCCCGTAGTGATCTTTCGCCTGCTTGCCAGGCAGTAAACCGACCCGACCGCCGCTGTCATCCACCAAGGCTTGCAGACGTTTGCGCGCCGCCACCGCGAATGGCTCGTCACTGCGGCCCTGCTTGCCCAGTTCCGGCGTGTTGAGGCCGATCATCCGCACGCTGCGGCCATCGCTCAGGCGCAGCGTGTCGCCATCAACCACGCGCTGCACGCTGACACTGGTCAGCCCTGAGGGCGCTGGACAGAAGGCCTGCGCGCCGGACAGCCAAATCGCAGACACAAAAAAGGCGCCCGCAAGGGACGCCTTTTTCATCAGTCCGGAGAAGTCGAGACGACTTTCCAAAATGATCAGCCTCAGGCTTTTGGAGCAACTTTGCCGAAAGCGCCGAAACGGTCTGCGAACTTCTGCACACGACCGCCGGTGTCCAGAGTCTTCTGCTTACCGGTGTAGAACGGGTGGCATTCGTTGCAAACGTCGATCGACAGGGCTTTGCCGAAGGTCGAACGAGTTTCGAACTTGTTACCGCAGCTGCAGGTAACAGCAATTTCCGGGTAGTTCGGATGGATATCGGCTTTCATGGTGTCTTCCTCAGGCTAGCGTGCCGCCACCCAACACTATTGTTGAATACCGCACGTAATTAGGCCGCGGATTCTACCAGACCTTTTCGATCACGCAAGCTGTCACCGAGACCGACCGTCTGCTAGGCTCCCGGCCCAATACGCGATTCCCTTGTAGGAGTGAGCCTGCTCGCGATAGCGGTATTTCAGACGACATAAATGTTGAATGACAGACCGCTATCGCGAGCAGGCTCACTCCTACAAGGTTATGTGCCTAGCCATACCGCCCGTTTATAGAGATCCCCCCGCGTGCCCGACGCCATTTTGCGCCTCGCCCTGCCTTCGCCCCTGCGCCGCCTGTTCGACTACCGGGCGCCGGCCGGCGTGCGGCGCGAGCAATTGCAGCCGGGCATGCGCCTGCGGGTGCCGTTCGGGCGGCGCGAGATGATCGGGATTCTGGTCGAGGTCACCGATACCAGCGAAGTGCCGGTGGAAAAACTCAAGCCGGCCCTGGCCCTGCTCGACGCGACTTCACCGCTGCCGCCGGCGCTGTTCAAGCTGTGCCTGTGGACCTCGCAGTATTACCAGCACAGCCTCGGCGACACCTTGAACTGGGCGCTGCCGGTGCTGCTGCGTCAGGGCGAGCTGGCCGAGGCCCGGCAGGAACGTTTCTGGTCGATTGCCCCCGGCGCCAGCGTCGACGACCCGCGAGTCGCCCGTGCGCCGCGCCAGCGTGAAGCCCTGACCACGCTGGCCCAGCACCCCCACGGCGTGGCTCATCAGTTGCTGAGCAAACTGATGTTGAGCAAGGACAGCCTCGATCTGCTGCTGGACAAGGGGCTGGTGCAGGTAGAAATTCGCCGGCACGCGCCCGGCACGCGCCATGAACATTGGCTGGCGCAACCGGAACTGCCGCTCAACAGTGAACAACGTGCGGCGTATGAAGCTATTCGCGCCGGCTTCGACAGCTATCACGCGTTTCTGCTGGCTGGGGTAACCGGCAGCGGCAAGACCGAAGTCTATTTGCAGCTGATCCGCGAAACCCTCGAGGCCGGCAAGCAGGCGCTGGTGCTGATCCCGGAGATCAACCTCGGACCGCAGACCCTGGCGCGCTTCGAGCAGCGTTTCAATGCGCGCATCGCCCTGCTGCACTCGGCGGTCAATGATCGCGAACGCCTTGAAGCCTGGCTTGCCGCCCGCGATGGCGAGGCCGACATTATTATCGGCACCCGTTCGGCACTGTTCACGCCGATGAAAAAACCCGGGCTGATCATCATCGATGAAGAGCACGATGGCTCCTATAAACAGCAGGAAGGTTTGCGCTACCACGCCCGCGATCTGGCGTTGGTGCGCGCGCGGCAGGAAAATATCCCGATCGTACTTGGCTCAGCGACGCCGTCACTGGAAAGCCTGCACAACGCCTACACCGGGCGCTACGGCCTGCTGCGCCTGAACGAGCGCGCTGGCGGCGCCAAACAACCGCGCTTCCTGCGTCTGGATGTGAAAAGCCGGCCGCTGGACAGCGGCATTTCCGGGCCGATGCAGCAAGCCATCGGCCAGACCCTCGCCAATGGCCAGCAAGTACTGGTGTTTCTCAACCGACGCGGATTTGCCCCGACCCTGCTCTGCCACGATTGCGGCTGGATGTCCGAGTGCTCGCGTTGCGATGCGCGCATGACCGTGCATCAGCGCTACGGCGAACTGCGCTGCCACCACTGCGGCTATGTCGAGCGCACGCCGCGCCAGTGTCCGAAGTGCAACAAGGTCGATCTGCGGCCGGTGGGCGCCGGTACCGAGCGCGCCGAGGAACGCCTGGCGATTCTGTTTCCCGATTACCCGGTGCTGCGCGTCGATCGCGACAGCACCTCGCGCAAAGACGCGATGAATCAGCTGTTCGCGACCATCCAGAAAGGCCAGCCATGCATTCTGGTCGGCACGCAGATGCTGGCCAAGGGGCACCATTTTCCACGGGTGACGCTGGTGTCGATTCTGGATGCTGACGGCGGCCTGTTTTCCGGCGACTTCCGCGCCAGCGAGCGCATGGCGCAGTTGATCGTGCAGGTCGCCGGGCGCGCCGGACGGGCGGAAGAGCCGGGCAAAGTCATCATCCAGACGCATCTGGCCGATCACCCTTTATTGGTGCAACTGACCGAGCAGGGCTATTTCGCCTTTGCCGAGCAAGCGCTGAGCGAGCGCCGTGCCGCCGGGCTGCCGCCGTTTGCGCATCTGGCGCTGCTGCGCGCCGAAGCACACAAGCCGGGGCAGGCGGAGGGCTTTCTCGATGAAGCGTGCAGCGCGGCCGAGCGTTTGCTGGCCGAGCTGAATCTGAGCGCGATCGAGTTGCTCGGACCGGTGCCGGCGCCGATGGAACGCCGCGCCGGGCGCTATCGTGCGCAGCTATTGTTGCAGGCGTCGGCGCGGGCACCGCTGCACCGGTTGCTGGCGAGTTGGCTGCTGGTGCTGGAACAGATGCCGAGCGGGCGGGCGGTGCGCTGGTCGCTGGATGTCGATCCGGTGGATTTGTATTGAGCTGACCTGTGGCGAGGGAGCTTGCTCCCGCTGGGGCGCGAAGCGCTCCTGATATCAGGCTTGGCAATCTGGCCTTATATCTGCAGCTTACTTTTTTACGACTGCTTCGCAGTCGAGCGGGAGCAAGCTCCCTCGCCACAGGGCAATTTGTCACCACAAGTCCATAAGCTGCCTGCTAAGGTTGGCAAGCCCGTCTTCGCAACGGATAATGCCCAGTTTTTCCACCCGCGCACCGATGCGCCCGCCGCGCTTGCGGTCGAAAGAGAAGACCATGAAAGACACCATTCGCCAGCTGATCCAGCAAGCCCTCACCCAACTCGTCAACGAAGGTGTGTTGCCTGAAGGCCTGTCGCCGGCGATTCAGGTGGAGAACGCCCGCGACAAGACCCACGGCGACTTCGCCAGCAACATCGCAATGATGCTGGCCAAACCTGCGGGCATGAAGCCACGTGATCTGGCGGAAAAAATCATCGCCGCGCTGCCGGCTGACGAAAACGTCACCAAGGCCGAGATCGCCGGCCCGGGCTTCATCAACTTCTTCCAGAATACCCAGGCCCTGGCCGCGCGCCTCGACGCCGCCCTCGCGGATGCCCATGTCGGCGTGCGCAAGGCCGGCCCGGCGCAGCGCACCGTGGTCGACCTGTCGGCACCGAACCTGGCGAAAGAGATGCACGTTGGCCACTTGCGCTCGACCATCATCGGCGACGGTGTGGCGCGCGTACTCGAATTCCTCGGCGACGACGTGATCCGCCAGAACCACGTTGGCGACTGGGGCACCCAGTTCGGCATGTTGATGGCGTACCTGCAGGAAAACCCGATCACCAGCGACGAGCTGTCCGATCTGGAAAACTTCTACCGCGCCGCCAAGCAGCGTTTCGACGAATCCGAAGAATTCGCCGACCGCGCCCGTGGCCTGGTGGTCAAGCTGCAGGCCGGCGATGCCGAATGCCTGGCGCTGTGGACCCGGTTCAAGGACATCTCGCTGTCGCACTGCCAGAAGATCTACGAACTGCTCAACGTCAAACTGACCATGGCCGACGTCATGGGCGAAAGCGCCTACAACGACGATCTGATCAACGTGGTCAACGACCTCAAGGCCGCGGGCATGCTGGTTGAGAGCAACGGCGCCCAGTGCGTGTTCCTCGATGAGTTCAAGAATGCCGACGGCGACCCGCTGCCGGTGATCATCGTCAAGGCTGACGGCGGTTACCTGTACGCCACCACTGACCTCGCCGCCGTGCGCTACCGCAGCGGCAAGCTGAAGGCCGATCGTGCGCTGTATTTCGTCGACCAGCGTCAGGCCCTGCACTTCCAGCAAGTGTTCGCCGTGGCGCGCAAGGCCGGTTTCGTCACCCATCCGATGGAAATGGAACACATGGGTTTCGGCACCATGAACGGCGCCGATGGCCGTCCGTTCAAGACCCGTGACGGCGGCACCGTGAAGCTGATCGACCTGCTGACCGAAGCGCAGGAGCGCGCCTACAGCCTGGTGAAAGAGAAAAACCCGACCCTGGCCGAAGACGAATTGCGCAACATCGCTAAGGTCGTCGGCATCGGCGCGGTGAAATACGCCGACCTGTCCAAGCATCGCACCAGCGACTACAGCTTCAACTTCGACCTGATGCTCAATTTCGAAGGCAACACCGCACCGTACCTGCTGTATGCCTACACCCGGGTGGCCGGCGTGTTCCGCAAACTGGGCAAGGATTTCAGCGAAGTCGAGGGACAGATCGTTCTCGAAGCAGAACACGAGCACGAACTGGCGGCGAAACTGGCGCAGTTCGGCGAAGTGCTCAACAGCGTTGCCGAGAAAGGCACGCCGCACATTCTCTGCACCTACCTGTATGACGTTGCCGGCCTGTTCTCCAGCTTCTACGAGAACTGCCCGATCCTCGCCGCCGAGACCCCGGCGCAAATGCAGAGCCGCCTGCGCCTGGCCGCACTGACCGGTCGCACCCTCAAGCAAGGCCTGGAGCTGTTGGGTCTGGAAACTCTGGAGCGTATGTAAGTTGGCCGCCAAGAAAAAACCTGCACCCAAACGCGGCGCCAGCCGCTATCAGGCACCTGCGAAACAACCGATTCCGGGCTGGCTGTGGATGGCCATCGGCCTGACCGTCGGTGCGTTCATCGTGTTTCTGATGAAACTGGAACCGGGCAAGGGCAGCGATACCGTCAAGCGCGAGAAGGTCGAGCAGCAGCAGAAAGCGTCGAAGATCGCCGAGGCCAACAAGACCCCGCCGAGTCCGACGCAACCGGTCAAGCCGAAGTATGACTTCTACACCTTGCTGCCGGAATCGGAAGTGATCGTACCGCCGGACGCCGTGCCGGAGAAAACCCTGCCGACGCCACAAGTGCCGGCGATCCCGACCACGCCAGTGACCCCGGCCGAAGCAGCGAAGATCGATACTGCACGGGCTCAGGCAGCCCTGGCCGGGATCACCCCGCCACCCGCGCCGCCGGTGAGCAAAGCGGCGCCGGTGACCAAGTTCTTCCTTCAGGCCGGTTCGTTCCGCAAGGAGACGGATGCTGACAAGGTCCGTGCGCAGATCATTCTGCTCGGCCAAACGGTGGCGGTAGAGTCCGGCACCGTCAAGGACGAGACCTGGTATCGCGTTCTGGTCGGGCCTTTCAGCAACCGTGAACAACTGACCACGGCGCAGAAACAACTGGCCGGTGCAGGCTTCAGCAACCTGTTGTTACAACAACGCCAGAGCCGCTGACTGTGGCGAGGGAGCTTGCTGTGGCGAGGGAGCTTGCTCCCACTGGGGTGCGAAGCGCCCCTAAACCCTGTGAATTCGGGCATCAGACAGACCGCATCCGCTGAATTTGCGACTGCTGTGCAGCCGAGCGGGAGCAAGCTCCCTCGCCACAGGGACTTGCATCCCCTCACCACACCGCTCGTCCCCTCTGCCGCGCCATGGTTGAAATCCCTGTCACCACCCCCATATGAATGGGCATAAGGCACTTTCGCCCAGCTGTGTGGAGACTCTTCCCTTGACCACCATCGTTTCAGTCCGCCGCCACGGCAAAGTCGTCATGGGCGGCGACGGCCAGGTTTCTCTCGGCAACACCGTGATGAAAGGCAACGCGAAAAAAGTCCGTCGCCTGTACCACGGCCAGGTCATCGCCGGTTTCGCCGGGGCCACTGCCGACGCCTTCACCCTGTTCGAACGTTTCGAAGGCCAGCTTGAAAAACATCAGGGCCACCTGGTCCGCGCCGCTGTCGAACTCGCCAAAGAATGGCGCACCGACCGCTCCCTGAGCCGCCTCGAAGCCATGCTCGCGGTCGCCAATAAAGACGCCTCGCTGATCATCACCGGCAACGGTGACGTGGTCGAACCCGAAGATGGCCTGATCGCCATGGGCTCCGGCGGCGCCTACGCACAGGCGGCGGCCAGCGCGCTGTTGAAAAAGACCGACCTGTCGGCTCGCGAAATCGTCGAAACCGCCCTCGGCATCGCCGGCGACATCTGCGTATTCACCAACCACACCCAGACCATTGAGGAGCAGGATCTCGCTGAATAAGCCTGTTGCGGCCAATGTGCCACGGCTTGTTTCTGCTTGAGGACCGCCAATTATTATGTCCATGACTCCCCGCGAAATCGTCCACGAACTCAACCGCCACATCATCGGCCAGGACGATGCCAAGCGCGCCGTCGCGATCGCCCTGCGCAACCGCTGGCGCCGCATGCAACTGCCTGAAGAGCTGCGCGTTGAGGTGACCCCGAAAAACATCCTGATGATCGGCCCGACCGGTGTCGGTAAAACCGAGATCGCCCGGCGCCTGGCGAAACTGGCCAACGCACCGTTCATCAAGGTCGAAGCGACCAAGTTCACCGAAGTCGGTTACGTCGGCCGTGACGTCGAATCGATCATTCGTGATTTGGCTGACGCTGCGATCAAGATGCTTCGCGAGCAGGAAATGACCCGCGTGCGCCACCGCGCCGAAGACGCCGCCGAAGACCGCATCCTCGACGCGCTGCTGCCGCCGGCACGCATGGGCTTCAGTAATGAAGAAGCGCCGAGCTCCGATTCCAACACCCGCCAGCTGTTCCGCAAGCGCCTGCGCGAAGGTCAGCTGGATGACAAGGAAATCGAAATCGAAGTCGCTGAAGTGTCCGGCATCGAAATCGCCACGCCGCCGGGCATGGAAGAAATGACCAACCAGCTGCAGTCGCTGTTTGCCAACATGGGCAAGGGCAAGAAGAAGTCGCGCAAGCTCAAGGTCAAGGAAGCACTGAAGCTGGTCCGCGACGAAGAGGCCGGGCGCCTGGTCAACGAAGAAGAGCTCAAAGCCAAGGCGCTGGAAGCCGTCGAGCAGCACGGCATTGTGTTCATCGACGAGATCGACAAGGTCGCCAAGCGCGGCAACGTCGGCGGTGCCGATGTCTCCCGTGAGGGCGTACAGCGCGATTTGCTGCCGCTGATCGAAGGCTGCACCGTGAATACCAAACTGGGCATGGTCAAGACCGACCACATCCTGTTCATCGCCTCCGGTGCGTTCCACCTGAGCAAGCCGAGCGATCTGGTGCCGGAGCTGCAAGGTCGTCTGCCGATCCGCGTCGAACTCAAGGCGCTGAGCCCGGAAGACTTCGAACGCATCCTCAGCGAACCGCACGCCTCGCTCACCGAGCAATACTGTGCGCTGTTGAAAACCGAGGGCCTGAACATCCAGTTCCAGCCCGAGGGCATCAAGCGTCTGGCGGAGATCGCCTGGCAGGTCAACGAGAAGACCGAGAACATCGGTGCCCGTCGCCTGCACACATTGCTTGAGCGTCTGCTCGAAGAGGTGTCGTTCAGTGCCGGCGATCTGGCCAGCGCCCATGACGACACGCCGATCCTGATCGACGCCGAGTACGTCAACAGCCACCTCGGCGAATTGGCGCAGAACGAAGACCTGTCCCGCTACATTCTGTAAAGCTGCAAGCTACAAGCTACAAGCTACAAGCTACAAGCTACAAGCTACAAGCTACAAGCTACAAGCTACAAGCTACAAGCTGCGAGCTGCGAGCTGAGTTAAGCTTGCGGCTTGTTGCTTGCAGCTGAAGGCTGTTTTCATGATTCCCACCGACATCAAACTGCACAAAGCCTCGAAAACCCTGACGCTGACCTACGCGTCCGGTGAGGAATTCACCCTGCCCGCCGAATTTCTACGCGTGCATTCTCCCTCCGCCGAGGTCCAGGGCCACGGCAAACCGATCCTGCAATTCGGCAAGCTCAACGTGGGTTTGAGCAAGCTGGAACCGGCCGGCAACTACGCACTGAAACTGACCTTCGATGACGGGCATGACAGTGGCCTGTTCACTTGGGAATACCTCTACGAACTCGGCAAACGCCAGAACGAACTCTGGGACGATTATCTGGCCGAGCTGCGCGCCGCCGGAAAGTCCCGCGACCCGAACGAGTCATTCGTCAAGCTGATGCTCTAGGCCGTGGCTCTTGCTCTTTAGAGGGCATTTTCTAATTTCATCTGTTTGAATGCTGCGCTCATACGGCCCAGGATGGGCCGCTTGCGAAAAAAATTAAACTCGGGTAACCAATGGAGCTGGCAAGTTCCCTGCAGTGCTCTAAGCCTGTAAAGCAGCTATGCAGAATCAACGGTCACCCGAGCAGCAGTACCCGGCATTGGCTGTGGAACCGACAGCGCACACCGGGTACTCGTCTCAGGACAATGGAGCGTCGTAGATGAGTAACAAGAATAACGATGACCTGAAGTACCAAGCCTCGGAAAACACCCTGGGGCTTAATCCCGTCGTCGGGCTGCGCGGAAAGGATCTGCTGGCCTCTGCTCGCATGGTGCTCAAACAGGCCATCAGACAACCGATCCATAGCGTCAGGCACGTGACCCATTTCGGCCTCGAGCTGAAGAATGTGCTGCTCGGCAAATCGGCTCTGCAACCGGCCGGCGATGACCGCCGCTTTGCCGATCCGGCGTGGAGCCAGAACCCGCTCTATAAACGTTACCTGCAAACCTATCTGGCCTGGCGCAAGGAACTCCACGCCTGGATCGATGACAGCAGCCTGTCACCGAAAGACATTGCTCGCGGGCACTTCGTCATCAATCTGATGACCGAAGCCATGGCCCCGACCAATACCGCCGCCAACCCGGCAGCGGTCAAACGCTTCTTCGAAACCGGCGGTAAAAGCCTGCTCGACGGCCTCTCGCATCTGGCCAAGGATCTGGTGCATAACGGCGGCATGCCGAGCCAGGTCAACATGGGCGCGTTCGAGGTCGGCAAGAGCCTGGGCGTGACCGAAGGCGCGGTGGTGTTTCGCAACGATGTGCTGGAACTGATCCAGTACCGACCGATCACCGAGCAGGTCCACGAGCGGCCGTTGCTCGTGGTGCCGCCGCAGATCAACAAGTTCTACGTTTTCGACCTGAGCCCGGACAAGAGCCTGGCGCGCTTCTGCCTGCGCAACAACGTGCCGACGTTCATCGTCAGTTGGCGCAATCCGACCAAGGCCCAGCGCGAGTGGGGCCTGTCGACCTATATCGAGGCGCTGAAAGAAGCCGTCGACGTGGTCAGCGCAATTACCGGCAGCAAAGACGTGAACATGCTCGGTGCCTGCTCTGGCGGCATCACCTGCACCGCCCTGCTCGGCCACTACGCGGCGCTGGGCGAGAACAAGGTCAATGCCCTTACGTTGCTGGTCAGTGTGCTCGACACGACGCTGGACAGCGACGTCGCGCTGTTTGTCGATGAGCAAACCCTGGAGACCGCCAAGCGCCACTCGTATCAGGCCGGCGTGCTCGAAGGCAAGGACATGGCCAAGGTCTTCGCCTGGATGCGCCCCAACGACCTGATCTGGAATTACTGGGTCAACAACTACCTGCTCGGCAACGAGCCGCCGGTCTTCGACATCCTGTTCTGGAACAACGACACCACGCGCCTGCCAGCGGCATTCCACGGCGACCTGATCGAGATGTTCAAAAACAACCCACTGATTCGCCCCAATGCACTGGAAGTGTGCGGCACGCCGATCGACCTCAAGCAGGTCACTGCCGACATCTTCTCGCTGGCCGGCACCAACGATCACATCACACCGTGGAAGTCCTGCTACAAGTCGGCGCAGCTGTTTGGCGGAAAAGTTGAATTTGTGCTGTCGAGCAGCGGCCATATCCAGAGCATTCTCAACCCGCCGGGCAATCCGAAATCGCGCTACATGACCGGTGAAGAAATGGCCGCGACGGCCGATGACTGGCAGGAGAACTCGACCAAACACACCGACTCCTGGTGGCTGCACTGGCAAGCCTGGCTGGCCGAACGCTCGGGCAACCTGAAAAAGGCCCCGACGAAACTGGGCAACAAGGCATACCCGGCGGGCGAGGCTGCGCCAGGCACTTACGTACATGAGAGATAGCGGCAAGCTTCAAGCTGCAAGCGACAGGCTGAACGGGTTCGGCTTGAAGCTTGCGGCTTGCAACTGCTCCCAACTGACCCGAAGGGTTTGACCCATGCCGCAACCGTTCATATTCCGCACCGTCGATCTGGATGGCCAGACCCTCCGCACGGCGGTACGCCCGGGCAAGCCGCACTTGACGCCCTTGCTGATTTTCAACGGCATCGGCGCCAACCTGGAGCTGGTGTTTCCGTTTGTCGCGGCGCTGGACCCGGATCTGGAAGTGATCGCCTTCGACGTGCCCGGTGTCGGCGGATCGTCGACACCGAATCGGCCGTATCGTTTTCCCGGGCTGGCCAAGCTGACGGCACGCATGCTCGACTACCTCGATTATGGCCAGGTCAACGTGATCGGTGTGTCGTGGGGCGGCGCGCTGGCGCAGCAGTTTGCCTACGACTACCCCGAGCGCTGCAAGAAACTGGTGTTGGCCGCGACTGCCGCCGGCGCGGTGATGGTGCCGGGCAAGCCGAAGGTGCTGTGGATGATGGCGAGTCCGCGGCGCTATATCCAACCGTCCCACGTGATCCGCATCGCGCCGTTGATCTACGGCGGCTCGTTCCGCCGCGATCCGACCCTGGCGGCCAGCCACGCGGCAAAAGTGCGCTCGGCGGGCAAGCTCGGTTACTACTGGCAACTGTTCGCAGGCCTGGGCTGGACCAGCATCCACTGGCTGCACAAGATCCATCAGCCGACGCTGGTGCTGGCCGGCGATGACGATCCGCTGATTCCGCTGATCAACATGCGCTTGCTTGCCTGGCGCATTCCCAATGCGCAATTGCACGTCATCGACGACGGTCACTTGTTCCTGATCACCCGCGCCGAAGCAGTGGCGCCGATCATCATGAAATTTCTCCAGGAGGAGCGGCAACGCGCCGTGATGCACCCGCATCCGACATCGCTGGGCGGATAACCGCTGCGGCAGGCTTTATGCAGGACGTTTTACACGCCAGCGCGGCAGGACGCCGCGCAGGCAGCAACCCGCAACAGCGTCTATGGTGTTCTGGTTCGGCGCGTTTGTTTTTGGCCTGAAGACGAAGGAGTGTTGAGTCATGCGTGACAAACCAGCGACGGGCGTGGTGCCCAGCCCCGCCGTGTTCATCAACGCACAAAGTGCGATCGCCGGCCTGCGCGGTCGGGATCTGCTCTCGACTTTGCGCAGCGTTGCTGCCCATGGCCTGCGCAACCCGGTCCACAGTGCCAGGCATGCGTTGAAACTTGGCGGCCAACTGGGCCGCGTGCTGCTCGGCGAAACCCTGCACCCGACCAACCCGAACGACAGCCGCTTTGCCGATCCGGCCTGGAGCCTGAACCCGTTTTACCGGCGCAGCCTGCAAGCGTATCTGGCCTGGCAGAAGCAAGTGAAAAGCTGGATCGACGACAGCGACATGAACCCTGACGACCGTGCCCGTGCGCACTTCGCCTTCACTCTGCTCAACGATGCCGTCGCGCCGTCCAACACGCTGCTCAACCCATTGGCGGTCAAGGAGCTGTTCAATTCAGGCGGCCACAGCCTGGTCCGTGGCCTCAGCCATCTGTTCGATGACTTGCTGCACAATGATGGTCTGCCGAGGCAGGTGACACGACAGGCTTTCGAGGTCGGCAAAACGGTCGCGACCACCCCCGGGGCCGTGGTGTTTCGCAACGAACTGCTCGAGCTGATCCAGTACCGACCGATGAGCGAAAAGCAGTACGCCAAGCCGCTGCTGGTGGTGCCGCCGCAAATCAACAAGTACTACATTTTTGACCTGAGCCCGCACAACAGCTTCGTCCAGTACGCCCTGAAAAACGGTCTGCAGACATTCATGATCAGCTGGCGCAATCCCGATGTGCGACACCGTGAGTGGGGCCTGTCGAGCTACGTCGAAGCGGTGGAGGAAGCGATGAACATCTGCCGGGCGATTACCGGCGCGCGCGAGGTCAACCTGATGGGCGCCTGTGCCGGAGGCCTGACCATCGCCGCCCTGCAAGGGCATCTGCAGGCCAAACGGCAACTGCGTCGCGTCGCCAGTGCCACTTATCTGGTCAGCCTGCTCGACAGCCAGATCGAAACGCCGGCCACGCTGTTTGCCGACGAACAAACCCTCGAAGCCGCCAAGCGTCGCTCTTACCAGAAGGGCGTGCTCGACGGTCGCGACATGGCCAAGGTGTTTGCCTGGATGCGCCCCAACGACCTGATCTGGAGCTATTTCGTCAACAACTACCTGCTGGGCAAAGAGCCGCCGGCCTTCGACATTCTTTACTGGAACAATGACAACACCCGCCTGCCCGCGGCGTTTCATGGCGATCTGCTGGACTTCTTCAAGCACAACCCACTGACCCATCCGGGCGGCCTGGAGGTCTGCGGCACCCCGATCGATCTGCAGAAGGTCACTGTCGACAGCTTCAGCGTCGCCGGCATGAACGACCACATCACGCCGTGGGACGCGGTGTACCGCTCGACCCTGCTGCTCGGCGGCGACCGCCGCTTTGTGCTGTCCAACAGCGGCCACGTGCAGAGCATCCTCAACCCGCCGAACAATGCAAAAGCCGCGTACGTCGAGAACGGCAAGCTGAGCAGCGATCCGCGGGCCTGGTACTACGATGCCAGACACGTCGACGGCAGCTGGTGGCCGCAATGGCTGGAATGGGTACAGCAGCGCTCGGGCGCGCAACAGGAAACCCGGATGACCCTCGGCAACCCGAACTATCCACCGATGGAGGCTGCGCCCGGCACTTACGTGCATGTGCGCTGACGCTCAAGCGAATTTTCTAAGAAGACTGGATGAAAACCCGCGACCGGATTCTCGAATGTGCTTTGCAACTGTTCAACGAAAAGGGCGAGCCGAACGTCTCCACCATGGAAGTGGCTAACGAAATGGGCATCAGCCCGGGCAACCTCTACTACCACTTTCATGGCAAGGAGCCGCTGATTCTCGGTCTGTTCGAACGCTTTCAACTGGAACTGACGCCGTTGCTCGACCCGCCGCCCGAGGTCGAACTGGCGCCGGAGGACTACTGGCTGTTTCTGCATTTGATCGTCGAGCGGCTGGCGCAGTACCGCTTCCTGTTTCAGGACCTGTCAAACCTCGCCGGACGCTTGCCGAAACTGGCCAAGGGCATCCGCCATTTGCTCAATGCGTTGAAGAGGACGCTGGCGTCGTTGCTGGCAAGGTTGAAGGCTTCCGGGCAGTTGGTCAGCGATACTCAGGCATTGGGCCAACTGGTCGAGCAGATCACGTTGACGTTGCTGTTCTCCCTGGACTACCAACGAATTCTCCACCGTGCGGGGGAAGTCAGGCTGGTGGTGTACCAGATCATGATGCTGGTGGCACCGCATCTGCTGCCGCCGGTCAAGGTGGCGACTGAGCGGATGGCGCTGCAATATCTTGAGGATCACGACTGAGCGGTACTACGTTGCGATGATTATCCAATGTGGGAGCGAGCTTGCTCGCGAAGGCGTCCGTTCAGGCAATTGAGTTGCCGGATGACATACCGCATTCGGTATGTCATCCGGCAACTCAATTGCCTGAACGGACGCCTTCGCGAGCAAGCTCGCTCCCACAGGGATTTGCGGTGATAGTGAGATGCACGAAAAACGCCCGACCTTCACAGGCCGGGCGTTTTGTTTTGCTCTGAAGCGTCAGGACTGACTGGTTGGCGTCGACGGTGTCGAAGTTGCAGTCGGGGTAGCCGCCGGGGTCGGAGCCGAAACGGAGTTCGACGCGCTGGCCGCCGCTGTCGGAGCAGCCGATGGCGTGGCGGCCGGTTTCGGCGCAGCGGTTTTCGGCGCGGCCGGCTTTTTCACAGCAGGTTTTTTCGCCGCAGCCGATTTCGCTGCAGGCTTCGCAGCAGGCTTGGCGGCCGCGGTTTTCACTGCTGGCTTGGCCGCTGGTTTCGCTGCAGTTTTAGCCGCAGGTTTAGCGGCCGGTTTCGCAGCGGTTTTGGCTGCGGCCGGTTTGGCTGCAGCCTTGACCGCAGGCTTGGCAGCGGCAGTTTTGGCCGCCGGCTTGGCCGCCACTTTCACAGCAGGTTTAGCCACCGCTTTGGCCAACGGCTTGACTGCGGTTTTCGCCGCAGGTTTGACCGCTGCCGTTTTTGTGGCCGGTTTTGCCGCAGCGGTTTTCGCCGCCACAGGCTGCGCTTTCAGACCGGTGAGTTTTTCGATCTGTCTGGTCAGCGTGTCGACCTTGGCATTGAGTGCCTTGACCTCGTTGCGGCTCGGTACGCCAAGGCGCGAGATCGCGCTGTTCAGGCGCTTGTCGAAAGCCCCCTCCAGCTCGTCCCACTTGCCCAGGGCGCGGTCTTTCACGCCGCTGATGCGCGACTTGGCCGATGTCGTCGAGTCCTCGACTTTCTTGCCGACGGCGGACTTGGTGAGTTTCTCGGCTTTCTCGCCGTCTTTGACCAATGCATCGAAGAGCTTGGTGCCGTCAGAGTCGATCTTCGAGTACACGCCTAAACCCGCCAGCCAGATTTTTCGGGAGTAGTCTTCGACCTTCCCGATCCACGAGCTGCCTTCTTTATCGGTGTTCTTTTTACCAGCCATCCCGTTCTCCTTAAGATTTACGCGCGACGCGTTCGAGCAATGCCGTCAGCTCATCGAGCTTAGCAGAGAGTGTCTCAACGTCATGTTTAGACGGAATGCCGATACGATTCAAGGCGCTTGCCACACGGTTGTCGAAGGCCTTCTCGACCTTGTCCAGTTGCACCTCGACGCGACCTTTGAACGAACTGACCTGAGTGGCGGCTTCATCGATCTCGGCATTGGCTGCGACGAGTTTTTCGGTGACGGCTTTTTTGCCTTTCTTTTCAACCGCTTGACCGGCCTTGATCAGCTCCTGAAAGTACTCGCTGCCCTCTTGCCCGACCTTGGCGTAGGCCCCCAGGCCTGCCAGCCAGATCTTGCGGGCATAGGATTTGACGTCGCTTACAGTGGAGGTCGGAGCGTCGATTTTTTTCTTCAGAATAACTTTGGCCATGGTGCACCTCACGCGCAGAAGGATTGAGGAACTGCCCGCGAACGTGTCGGGCTGAGGCACAAAGTAGGTCGAAAAATTAGAAAGGGCACCCTAACCAGCGGGAGCACCACAAAAACAAATGTAGGAGTGAGCCTGCTCGCGATAGCGGTGTATCAGTCAAAAATGATGTCGCCTGACAGACCGCTATCGCGAGCAGGCTCACTCCTACAGGGGATCGCGTTGCACAAGGGACTCAGGCCAGAGCTTTGTCGAGGGCTTTCTCGATCTCGGCTTTGATCATGCCGCTCATGGCCGACATCATCAGGCCCAGCTCGACGTCGACCTTGATCGAATCGTCCGCCACGTGCACTTCACCTTTCACGCCCGAACGTTTGAGGTTGAGGGTGTCGCCCGACCATTGCGGCTCCAGGCCGTACTGATCTTTCAGCTTTGCGGCGAGTTTTTCGGCTTTCTCGCGGGCGGCTTCCTTGCCCAGGCTGTGCGCACGCTCAACACTGATTTTGGCCATTGGATGACTCCTGATTGATGAGTATCTGTCGGTAAATCTTGACCGCGGCTGCGGCAAATCGTCCCGAAGGTCGACCATCTTACCTTTAGCCACTCCAAGACAAAGCATGGCTTGGGGATTAGAATGTCGCGCATTCTCTTTTGGTGACAGCGATATGACTGATCAGCGCAAAGGCAGCGATGCCGAACCCACCACGCACTTCGGTTTCAAAAACGTTCCGGAAAGCCAGAAAGCGGAAAAAGTCGCTGAGGTTTTCCATTCGGTAGCCGCCAAATACGACCTGATGAACGACCTTCTGTCGGGCGGCATGCACCGTTTGTGGAAGCGTTTCGCGATCGAACTGTCGGGCGTGCGCAGCGGTAACCGCGTGCTCGACATCGCCGGCGGCACCGGCGACCTGACTCGCAAGTTCTCCCACCTCGTTGGCCCGACCGGCCAGGTGGTACTCGCCGACATCAACGAATCGATGCTCAAGGTCGGACGTGATCGCCTGCTCGATCTGGGTGTCGCCGGCAATGTCGAATTCGTCCAGGCCGACGCGGAAAAACTGCCATTCCCGGACAACCATTTCGATTGCGTGACCATCGCCTTCGGCCTGCGCAACGTGACGCACAAGGAAGACGCCCTGCGTTCGATGCTGCGCGTACTCAAACCCGGCGGACGTCTGCTGGTGCTGGAATTCTCCAAGCCGACCAACGCACTGATGTCGAAGGCCTACGACGCCTACTCGTTTGCCTTCATGCCGCTGATGGGCAAGCTGATCACCAATGACTCGGAAAGCTATCGCTACCTGGCCGAATCGATCCGCATGCACCCCAATCAGGAAACCCTGAAGTCGATGATGGTCGACGCCGGTTTCGACCGCGTGACCTATCACAACATGACCGCAGGCATTGTCGCCCTGCACCGCGGCATCAAGCCCTGATGTTGCTTACCGGGCTGCTCGCCAGCGTTGAACTCGGCCTCAACCGGGTGCTGCGTCTCGACAGCACGGCGCTGCCGCGGCTGGCGCACTTGACTGGCAAAGTGATTGCCGTCGATTGCCGCAGCCCGGCGCTGCAACTGTATATTTTGCCGAGTGACGAAGGCCTGATGCTCGCTTCACAGTGGGCAGCGAACGTCGATTGCACCCTGCGGGCGCCCGCCTCCAGCCTGCTGAAACTGGCCTTGAGCAAAGACAAGACCGCGGTGCTGCATGCCCCGGAAGTCGAGCTCGATGGCGACAGCGGCGTGTTGCTGGAGCTGGCCGGCGTACTGCAGGACCTTGAGCTGGACTGGGAGTACGAACTCTCGCGCTGGCTCGGCCCGGTCGCCACGCCATTGCTCGGCGGCCATTTGCGCAGCCGCGCACGCTGGTATCGACAAGGATTTGCCAGCCTCAACCAGAACCTCGCCGAATACCTCGCCGAAGAGTCGCGCACCCTCGTCGGGCAGCGCGAAGCCGAAGCGCGGTTCAGCGAACTGGACCGGATCAAACTCGATCTGGAACGTCTCGAGGCGCGTTTCGAGCGCCTTTCCCGATCCCTCGACCCAAGCGATAACGCATGAAGCTGCTCGCCGTCCGCCGTTTGTTGCGCATCCAGTCCGTCGTGATCCGCTACCGCCTCGATGACCTGCTGTTCGACCTGCCGCTGCCCTGGTTTCTCCTGGCCGTGCGCTTTCTGCTGCCGTGGCGCTGGCTGCCGCGCAAGCCACTGGAACTGAACCGGGGTGCGCGTTTGCGTTTGGCGTTGCAGGATCTGGGGCCGATCTTCATCAAGTTCGGGCAGATTCTCTCGACCCGCCGCGACCTGCTGCCGGAAGACATCGCCGATGAGCTGATGCTGCTGCAGGACCGCGTGCCGCCCTTCGACTCTCAGCTATCGATCAAACTGATCGAAGAGCAACTGGGCAAAAAAATCAGCGAAGTGTTCAGCCGTTTCGACGTTGAACCGCTGGCCTCGGCCTCGGTGGCGCAAGTGCATGCGGCGCAACTGAAAAGCGGCGAAGAAGTGGTGGTCAAGGTCATCCGCCCGGGACTGAAGCCGATCATCGCCCAGGATCTGGCGTGGCTGTTCATCCTCGCCCGCGCTGCCGAGAAGTTCTCCGCCGATGCGCGCCTGCTGCACCCGGTCGATGTGGTGCAGGACTATGAAAAAACCATCTACGACGAACTCGATCTTTTGCGCGAGGCAGCCAACGCCAGCCAGTTGCGCCGCAACTTCGAAGGTTCGCAGTTGCTGTACGTGCCGCAAGTCTATTGGGACTGGTGCCGGCCGAAAGTGCTGGTGATGGAGCGCATCTACGGGGTCCAGGTCACTGATCTGGCGACCCTCGCCGACCAGCGCACCGACATGAAAATGCTCGCCGAGCGCGGCGTCGAAATCTTCTTCACCCAAGTCTTCCGCGACAGTTTCTTCCACGCCGACATGCACCCGGGCAACATCTTCGTCAGCACCGTCAATCCGTGGAGCCCGCAATATATTGCGATCGACTGCGGCATCGTCGGCAGCCTGACGCCTGAAGATCAGGACTATCTGGCGCGCAACCTGTTTGCCTTCTTCAAGCGTGACTACCGCCGTGTGGCGCAGTTGCACATCGATTCGGGCTGGGTGCCGGCGGAAACGAAGCTCAACGAATTCGAAGCGGCAATCCGGACTGTCTGCGAACCGATCTTCGAAAAACCGTTAAAAGATATTTCATTTGGCCAGGTGCTGATGCGCCTGTTCCAGACCGCGCGGCGCTTCAACATGGAAGTGCAGCCGCAGTTGGTGCTGCTGCAAAAGACCCTGCTGAACATCGAAGGCCTCGGTCGTCAGCTGTACCCGGATCTGGATCTGTGGAACACCGCGCAGCCGTTTCTGGAGCGCTGGATGCGCGAGCGCGTCAGCCCGAAAGCCTTGATCGGCAACGTGCAGAGCCAGTTCGAACAATTGCCGCACCTGGCCAACATGGCCCGCGACCTGCTCGAACGCATGTCGCAACCCCACGCCAAAGACCCGCCGCCACCGTGGCACAAACGCAAGGACGACTGGTTCTTGCGCTTGCTCGGCTGCGCCCATCTGGCCGGGGGCGCGATCCTCGCCGCGGGTGGTCCGTTGACCGATTGGGCGCATTGGCCTGCGGGTATCATGGTGGCGGTCGGCTTGTATCTGGTCGTTCGCCGATAGCAGGTTTGAGCTGCAAGTTATAAGCTGCAAGCCTCAAGCGACGGGGCGGCGACTTGAACCGCCCGACAGGCAAAACGCGACACTGCCCTTACTTGCAGCTTGAAGCTTATAGCTTGCAGCTGCTTCAGGAACTGAAGATGAAGAACTGGCTGGACGAGATCAAGTGGGACGCTGACGGCCTGGTGCCGGCGATTGCCCAGGATCACAAGACCGGGCGCGTGTTGATGATGGCCTGGATGAACCGCGAAGCGCTGGAACTGACAGCCGCAGAGAATCGTGCAATCTACTGGTCACGTTCGCGTGGCAAGCTGTGGCGCAAGGGCGAAGAGTCCGGTCATGTGCAGACCCTGCATGAGATGCGGCTGGACTGTGATGCCGACGTGATCATCCTGATGGTTGAACAGATCGGCGACATCGCTTGCCATACCGGCCGTCAAAGCTGCTTTTACCGTGTCTTCGAAAACGGCGACTGGAAAACGGTCGACCCGGTACTGAAAGACCCGCACGCCATCTATAGCGCAGGACACAAGCATGAGTGACACGCTCACCCGTCTGGCCGAAGTGCTCGAGGAGCGCAAAGGCGCAGCCGCCGACAGTTCGTATGTCGCCAGCCTGTACCACAAGGGGCTGAACAAGATTCTGGAGAAAGTCGGCGAAGAGTCGGTCGAAACCATTATTGCCGCCAAGGACGCTGCCATCAGCGGCGACTGCAGCGACGTGATCTACGAGACCGCTGACCTGTGGTTCCACAGCATGGTCATGCTCGCCCAACTGGGGCAGCATCCGCAGGCCGTCCTGGATGAACTGGACCGTCGCTTCGGCCTGTCCGGACACGTCGAGAAAGCCTCGCGTCCGTCCGCCTGAACAACTATTTGAGAGGAACCGCCACATGGGCATTTTTGACTGGAAACACTGGGTCGTCATTCTGGTAGTCGTGGTGCTGGTGTTCGGCACCAAGAAACTGAAAAACCTCGGCACCGACGTGGGCGAGTCGATCAAGGGCTTTCGCAAAGCCATGAACGATGACGAAAAACCGGCCGAGCCGAGCGTGACCCCTCCGGCGCAACCTGTGCCACCGGTGCAGCCGCAAACCACCGCTCAGGCCAACCCGCCGCACACCATCGACGTGCAGGCGCAGAAAGTCGAAGAGCCGATCCGCAAAGACGTGTGAGCACTGACTAATGTTTGGTATCAGCTTCTCTGAACTGCTGCTCGTCGGCCTCGTCGCCCTGCTGGTGCTGGGCCCCGAGCGTCTGCCGGGCGCTGCGCGCACCGCCGGGCTGTGGGTCGGCCGGCTGAAGCGCAGCTTCAACGCGATCAAACAGGAAGTTGAACGTGAGATCGGTGCCGACGAAATTCGTCGGCAACTGCACAACGAGCACATTCTGTCGCTGGAACAGGAGGCACGGAAGATTTTCACCCCGGTTCACCAGGAGCCAACGCCTGTGCAGCCAGTGGCAGAGCCGACGATTCATGCGCCGACGACGCCTCCCGCAGCGGCTCCCGTTGTTGCGGCGACCGACGCGATTCCTGCTGAAACCTCGGTTGAACACGTAGCCCCGACCGCCGCGCCGACTGCACCAGCGCCTAAAGACCCTACACTGCCGCCGCGAGCCCCATGAGCGATCTCCCCGAAAACGACCAGCACATGCCGCTGGTTTCGCACCTCACCGAGTTGCGCACTCGCCTGCTGCGTTGTGTGGCGGCGATCTTCATCATTTTTGCCGGGTTGTTCGCCTTCACCCAGCAGATCTACACCTTCGTCTCGACGCCGCTGCGCCAGTACCTGCCGGTCGGCGCGACGATGATCGCCACCGATGTGTCGTCGCCGTTCCTGACGCCGCTGAAGCTGACTATGATGGTTTCGCTGTTTCTCGCGATCCCGGTGATCCTGCATCAGATCTGGGGCTTCATCGCGCCGGGCCTGTACAAGCATGAAAAGCGCATCGCGGTGCCGCTACTGGTGTCCAGCATCCTGCTGTTCTACACCGGCATGGCGTTCGCCTATTACTTCGTATTCCCGCTGATCTTCAAATTCTTCGCCGCCGCCACCCCGGCCGGCGTGGAAATGATGACCGACATCGCCAGCTACCTCGATTTCGTCATGACGCTGTTCTTCGCCTTCGGCGTGGCGTTTGAAATCCCGGTGGCCGTGGTACTGCTGGTGTGGATCGGCGTGGTCGATGTGGCCTACCTGAAGAAGATCCGTCCGTACGTGATCATCGGCTGCTTCGTGGTCGGCATGATCCTCACCCCGCCGGACATCTTCTCGCAGACCCTGCTGGCGGTACCGATGTGGATGCTGTTTGAAATCGGCATTCTGTTCGGCGGCTTGATCAGCAAACGCGAACGCCCGGACGAAGACCCGGCCGACGATCACAACGACCAGCCGCCAGCGACCCAGGCATGAACCTGCTGTTGCTCGAAGAGGCCGACTTCATTGCGGCCGACCGGGTGGTGCTGCGTGATCGCCGCCTGACCCATATGCAGGAGGTTCACCGTTCGCAGGTCGGTGACAGCCTGCGCGTCGGGCGTATCAACGGCCTGATGGGCTCGGCTGAATTATTGCGCCTTGATGCCGGCGAAGCCGAGCTGCGCGTCAGCCTCGATCAACCGCCACCGACCAAGCTGCCGCTGACCCTGGTGCTGGCCCTGCCGCGGCCAAAAATGCTCCGCCGGGTATTCCAGACCGTGGCAACCATGGGCGTGGCAAAGGTGATTCTGGTCAACAGCTATCGCGTCGAGAAAAGCTTCTGGCAGACGCCGTTCCTAGAGCCTGAGGCGATTCGTGAGCAGTTGATTCTCGGTCTTGAACAGGCTCGCGATACCGTGTTGCCCGAGATCATCATCGAGAAGCGCTTCAAGCCCTTCGTTGAAGATCGACTGCCAGCGATCACCGAGGGCACCCTCGGCCTGGTCGGCCATCCCGGCAATTTCCCGCCCTGCCCACGCGCGCTGAGCGAACCGGTGACCCTGGCCATCGGCCCCGAAGGTGGCTGGATTCCCTACGAAATCGATTTGCTGGCCAAATCCGGCCTGCAACCGGTGCAACTGGGCGAGCGCATCCTGCGCGTCGAAACCGCCGTCACCGCCCTGCTCGCTCGACTCTTCTAACCCACCAACCTTTTGTGGCGAGGGAGCTTGCTCCCGCTTGGGCGCGAAGCGGCCATCGTTTTTTCTCCAACAAGCAACGCAACTGTTGGTGTTACGACGGCTGCGCCGCCGAGCGGGAGCAAGCTCCCTTGCCACAGGATCACGAGCGGGAGCAAGCTCCCTTGCCACAGGATCACGAGCGCGAGCATGCTCCCTTGCCACAGGATCACGAGCGCGGGCATGCTCCCTTGCACAGGATCACGAGCGATGGAGGAAAAGAGGCGTTACAGATTGCCATCACCCGGCCGATACAGTCCCCATAAGTCCAATTAGTGGTCCGAAGGGAGTGGTCGCATGTACCGATGGTTAGCCGAAAGTCTTGGAAACGTCAGCGTCAAACTTAAGCTGGGCATCGGTTTTGGCCTGGTGCTGTTGCTGACGCTGTTGATCACCTTCACCGGCTGGACCGGCATGAGCGGCATCATCAGCCGCGGCGACAAGCTCGGCTTCATCTCCAGCCTCAACGAGCTGACCCGAGACCTGCGCCTGGCGCGCATGGACTACGACATGCGCCGTGGCGAACAAGGCCCGGGCGCGGTTAATGAGTTCCTCAACAAACTCGAAAGCGGCCTGCAATCGGCACGCGGCATGATCGAGCAGCCGTCCGATGTGGCGATGGTCGATCAGCAACTGGCCGCCGTGGCGCAATACAAACGCGCCTTCGGCGAAATGACCCAGGCCACCGTGCAGCGCGAAGACGCGCGCAGCAAGCTCGGCGCCAATGCCGATAATGCCGTGGCCAAGGTCGGCGACGTCGAGAGCGCGCTGCTGCAAGGCGACAGCGTCGCGCAATACAACGCGGTGATCGAGCTGAGCAAATTGCTGCAGCAGGCGCGCTATCAGGTACGTGGTTATACCTACAGCGGCAAGGCTGAAGCCGAACAACCGGCGCTGACCGCCATCGACAATGCCCTGAAAAATCTCGAGAGCCTGCCGTCCCGCGTGCCGGAACAGCACATCGCCAACCTGCAGCAAGCCACCGACTCGCTCAAGGCCTACCGCGCCGCCGTTGCCCAATTCCGTGATTCGCAGATTAAGAACACCGCTGCACTGGCGAACATGACCGCGCAGGGTGACATCCTGATGGCGCTCAGCAAGAAACTCACCGAATCGCAAACCGTCGTGCGCGATACCGACGCGGCGCGCGCCAAGAACCTGCTGCTGATCGCCACCGCGCTGGCATTGGCCTTCGGCTTGATTGCCGCCTGGGCGATCACCCGCCAGATCATCATTCCGCTGACCCAGACCCTGAAAGTCGCCGAGCGCGTCGCGGCGGGCGACCTGACTCACAACCTGGTGTCCCTGCGCCGCGACGAACTGGGCCAGCTGCAGCGCTCGATGCAAACCATGACCCAGGGCCTGCGCGAATTGATCGGCGGCATCAGCGACGGCGTGACACAGATCGCCAGCGCGGCCGAAGAACTGTCCGCGGTGACCGAGCAGACCAGCGCCGGGGTCAACAATCAGAAAATCGAGACCGATCAGGTTGCCACCGCCATGAACGAAATGGCCGCCACCGTGCAGGAAGTCGCGCGCAACGCCGAGGAAGCCTCCGAAGCCGCCGTCGCCGCTGACCAACAGGCCCGCGAAGGCGACAAGGTTGTCGGCGAAGCCATCGCCCAGATCGAGCGTCTGGCCGTTGAGGTCGGGCATTCCACCGAAGCCATGAGCGAGCTCAAGCGCGAAAGCGACAAGATCGGCAGCGTCCTCGACGTGATCAAGTCGGTGGCTCAGCAAACCAACCTGCTGGCGCTCAACGCCGCCATCGAAGCGGCCCGTGCCGGTGAGGCCGGGCGTGGTTTCGCCGTGGTGGCCGATGAAGTGCGCAGCCTCGCGCAACGCACGCAGAAGTCCACCGAAGAGATCGAAGAACTGATCGTCGGCCTGCAAAACGGCACCCAGCAAGTGGCAACGATCATGGACAACAGCCGCAGCCTGACCGACAGCAGCGTCGAACTGACCCGCCGTGCCGGTGGCTCACTGGAAAGCATCACTCGCACCGTGTCGGCGATTCAGGCGATGAACCAGCAAATCGCCGCTGCTGCCGAGCAGCAAAGCGCGGTGGCCGAAGAGATCAACCGTAGCGTGCTGAATGTGCGCGATGTGTCGGATCAGACCTCGGCGGCGAGTGAAGAGACCGCAGCTTCCAGCGTGGAGCTGGCGCGGCTGGGGACGCATCTGCAGATGCTGGTGGGCCGTTTCAAGGTTTAAACATTACTGCAAAACTACTGTGGCGAGGGAGCTTGCTCCCGCTGGGCTGCGAAGCAGCCCCAAAACCAGTCAACCGAATTCGCTCAAATGAATTCGGATTGACCGGTTTACGACGGCTTCGCCGCCGAGCGGGAGCAAGCTCCCTCGCCACAGAAAGGTGTGAGCTAGAGAACCTGACGCAGGAAAGCCTGAGCTCGCGGATCCTTCGGCGCTGCGAAGAACTCCGCCGGCGCAGCGTCTTCGAGCAGTTTGCCGTGATCGAAAAACAACACCCGATCCGCCACTTCCCGGGCAAAACCCATCTCGTGGGTGACGCAGACCATAGTCATGCCTTCCACGGCCAGGTTCTTCATTACGTCCAGCACTTCGCCGACCATTTCCGGGTCCAGCGCCGAGGTCGGCTCGTCGAACAGCATGACTTTCGGCTCCATCGCCAGCGCCCGGGCAATCGCCACGCGCTGCTGCTGGCCGCCGGACAAGCGTGAGGGAAACTCGTTGGCCTTCTGTGCAATGCCAACCTTTTCCAGCAGCGCCATGGCCTTGGCCTCGCGCTCTTTCTTGCCGCGCTTGCGCACGACTTTCTGCGCCAGGCAGAGGTTTTCCAGCACGGTCATGTGCGGAAACAGATTGAAATGCTGGAAGACCATGCCGACTTCGCGGCGGTAGGCGTTGACGTCGGTTTTCGCGTCGGCCAGTTGCAGACCGTCGATGCTCACCGAGCCGGAATCGAATTCTTCCAATCCATTGAGGCAGCGCAGAAAGGTCGACTTGCCGGAACCGGACGGGCCGATCACCACCAGCACTTCGCCCTTGGCGACCGTGGTGCTGACGTTATCCACGGCACGCACCACCTGGCCCCGGGTGTCGAAGACTTTTACCAGATCGCGGACTTCAATCACTTTGCGCGAGCCTCCGCTCAAGCCGGCTGGCGATTTTCGACAGCGGCAGGTTGATCAACAGGTACAGGCCGGCCACGCAGAACAGGATTTCAAACGGCGAGAACGACGTGGTGATGACTTCCCGGCCGCTTTTCAGCAGTTCGGTAATAGCGATGACCGACACCAGTGAGGTGTCCTTGACCAGACTGATGAACTGACCGGCCAGTGGCGGCAGCACGCGCTTGAATGCTTGCGGCAGCACCACATGGCGCATCGACTGACCGGCACTCAGACCGAGCGAACGCGCCGCTTCGTTCTGCCCGCGGGCAATCGACTGCACACCGGAACGGATGATTTCCGCCACGTAGGCACCGGTGAACAGCGACAACGCGGCGATCCCGGCGAATTCGCGGGACAGGTTCATTACTGTGCCAATGAAAAAGTAGAAAATGAAGATCTGCACCAACAGCGGCGTGCCACGCACCAATTCAACGTAAATCGTTGAAAGGTCGCGCAGGGTCGGGTTGCTGGAGAGGCGGCACAGACCGGTGACCAGGCCGATCAGCAACCCGAGCACGCCGGAGACCACCGACAACCAAAGCGTGGTCCAAAGGCCCCACAACAGCGGTCCTGCCGCCCAGTGCCGGGTCACGCCCACGACGTCGCCTTCAGCGACATCGTCGCCCTGAGCGAATTGCAGGCTGTTCTCGTCGACGGTCAGGTGCTGTTCGTCACCCGCGTCGTTGCGCAGCGTGACCTGAGCGCTGCTGCCCTTGCGCACCAGTTCCGTGACGGTGGAAATGTCCGCGGCGCGCTGGGTCTCTTCGGCCTGATAGGCGAAGTACTGCGGCACGCGGTTCCAGCGCCATTCGTAGGACATCAGCGACGTCGCGTAATACAACGCGCCCGCCAGGCCGACCAGCACCAGCACGGTGAGGACGTGCCAGGGCCATTGGGCTTTTTTCTGTTTCATCAAAGGAAAATCCATAACATTCAGGGCCCACTTCCTCTGTGGCGAGGGAGCTTGCTCCCGCTGGGTTGCGCAGCAGCCCTGAAATCAGCCATCGCGCAATGTCGGGTAGAACGAGTCAACCAGTTTACGACTGCTTCGCAGCCGAGCGGGAGCAAGCTCCCTCGCCACAGGTGACCGGGTTATTCCATGTCCTTGAGCCACTCGGTGCTCTTGAACCACTTGTCATGGATGCGATCGTAGGTGCCGTCTTCGTGGATCTGGTGGAGGAAGTTGTTGATGAAGTTGAGGCTGTCGAAATCGCCCTTCTTCAGGCCGAAGGCCAGCGGCTCGTAGGTGAACGGCTTGTCGAGGAACACCAGTTTGCCGGCACCGACCTTGTTCACCGCGACGACGTTGTACGGCGCATCGTAAATGAAGGCATCGGCCTTGCCATTGACCACGTCGAGCACGGCTTCCTGCTCGTTGTCGTAGCCGTGGTACTTGGCTTTCGAGATCAGTTTTTTCGCGACCATTTCGCCGGTGGTGCCGAGCTTGGAGGTGATGCGATAGTCGGCGGTGTTCAGGTCTTTGTAGGACTTGACGGTACCTTCCAGCTCCTTGCGGATCAGCAGGGTCTGGCCGACGACGATGAACGGATCGCTGAAGTTCAGGCGCAGGTTGCGTTCCTGGGTCAGGGTCATGCCGCTGCCGATCATGTCGAACTTGTCGGTCATCAGCGCCGGAATGATGCCGTCGTAACCGGTGGAAACCAGCTCCAGCTTGACGCCCATGGCCTTGGTCATGGCCTTGAGGATGTCGACTTCGAAACCGATGATTTCGCCACGCTTGTCGGTCATCTCGAACGGCATGTAGGTCGGATCCATGCCGACTTTCAAGGTGCCGCGCTTGACCGCGTCATCGATCGCGCCGGCCTGCGCCGCATTGACTGCAACCAGTGCCGTGACGCCGACCAGCAGCATCGACAGATACTTCTTCATCTTCAAGTCCCCAAAACCATTGCGTGTGCGGCGCGAAAACCGACAGAGGCAGGCAAAAAAGCCCAGGCGCGCCAATTCGGGGACGGATGCTAACGCACTCGTTCGTTTGCACAAGGTTTTTTGCCGGGAATTGTTGTTACTGGTCAGGCCGTAAAAGCTTAAAAAAAAGCCCCGCATGTGCGGGGCTTCTCTATTTATGCCGGTTGAGCCTGCAGGCTCACCGGTCGCAACGGCAGCAACGGTGCATGCGGATCGGCTTTCACCGAAGCGCGCCAGGCGTCCAGCCACTCGGCGTGACCTTCGGCCCAGACTTGCTCGTGCAGACGCGCCAACGCCACCGGGTCGCTGAGCAGTTGTAGGCGATCATGGTTGTTCAGCCCGGCCGGGCCGACCTTGATCGCGTGCCGCACACGCTCCTGACGCAGCCACTCGATCGGTTCGGCCTGACCGTGACGGGAGGTCGCCAGCGAGCACGCCAAGGCGTTCTGCTGCGGATCGACCACTGCGCGAACGAAGCCGTCGTTCAGTGCGTGCCAACGGTTCTCGTGGGTGTACTGATCGGTTGCCAGCAAGGCTTGCGGCGGATTGTATTCCTCGGGAATGAGGAACAGGCTCTCGTCGCGGGTCTTGAGGCCCAGGCCGACACGGCTGGAAATCACCGACACCGGGATCGACAGCATCAGCGAACCGACGATCGGCACCAGCCACCACAGGAAGCTCGGGTTCAGCCAGATCACCAGCAGCGCCCAGAAGAAGCCCAGCAGGGTCTGCGGGCCGTGACGCTTGACCGCTTCGCTCCACGGCGTCGAGTCGTCGTCACGCTGCGGCGAATTCCAGGTTGCCGCCCAGCCGAGGAACGCGGCCAGAACGAAACGGGTATGGAAAATCATCCGCACCGGCGCCAGCAACATGGAGAACAGCATCTCCAGCAGCATCGACAGGGTCACCTTGAACTTGCCACCGAACTCTTTCGCGCCCTTGGCCCAGATCAGGATGATGCTCAACAGCTTCGGCAGAAACAGCAGCACGATGGTCGTCGAAAACAGCGCAATCGCCTTGTCCGGATGCCATTGTGGCCACAACGGATAGAGCTGGCGCGGTTCGAGGAAGTACTGCGGTTCCATCAGCGTGTTCACCGCCAGCAGCGCCGTCGACAACACCAGAAAGAAGAACCACAGCGGCGCCGACAGGTAGGACATCACGCCGGTCAGGAACACCGCGCGGTGCACCGGGTGCATGCCCTTGACCAGGAACAGGCGGAAGTTCATCAGGTTGCCGTGGCACCAGCGACGGTCACGCTTGAGTTCGTCGAGCAGGTTCGGCGGCAGCTCTTCGTAACTGCCCGGCAGGTCGTAGGCAATCCACACGCCCCAGCCGGCACGGCGCATCAGCGCCGCTTCAACGAAGTCGTGGGAGAGGATTGCACCGGAGAACGCACCTTTGCCCGGCAACGGCGCCAGGGCGCAGTGGTCGATGAACGGCTTCATGCGAATGATCGCGTTGTGTCCCCAGTAGTGGGATTCACCCAACTGCCAGAAGTGCAGACCGGCGGTGAACAGCGGGCCGTACACACGGGTCGCGAACTGCTGCATGCGCGCATACAGAGTGTCCATGCCCGACGCCCGCGGCGCGGTCTGGATAATCCCGGCGTCCGGGGTGGCTTCCATCAGGCGCACCAGACTGGTCAGGCATTCGCCGCTCATCACCGAGTCGGCGTCGAGTACCACCATGTACTTGTAGTCACCGCCCCAACGACGGCAGAAGTCGTCAAGGTTGCCGCTCTTGCGTTTGACCCGGCGACGGCGACGGCGATAGAAGATCTTGCCGAAGCCCTTGGCTTCGCGGCAGACGTCCAGCCAGGCCTGTTGCTCGGCGACGCAGATGTCGGTGTCGTTACTGTCGCTGAGGACGAAGAAGTCGAAGCGATCCAGGTCACCGGTGGCCGCTACCGATTCGAACGTCGCACGCAGACCGGCGAACACGCGCGGCACGTCTTCGTTGCAGATCGGCATTACCAGCGCGGTGCGTGCGTCTTTCGGGATCGGCTCGTTGCCGGCGCTTTTGCCGGAGATACGATATTTATCGTGACCAGTGAGCAACTCGAGGAAGCCCATCAACGCGGTCCAGAAACCGGCCGAGACCCAGCAGAACAGAATTCCGAAGAGAATCAGGATGCTGGTTTGCAGCGCATACGGCAGCACTTGCGTGGCGGTTTGCAGCAGCGGTTGATGCAGGACTTCTTCCAGATCGACGAACGACCAGCCCTGGTACGGCATGATGCCTTTCATGTACCAGCCAGCGACGATGGTCTGGCCGAGCATCAGCAGCAACAGAATGTAGCGACGGATCGAGCCGACCGTGCGCCAGCGCGCGGCCGGCAACACGTTGGCGTCTTTCGGCGGCTGCGGCGGATTGGTCCGGCCGGTCAGGCGGCGCCAGCCGCGCACCAGAATATTGGTGCGCCATGGCTCCGGCACAACCTTGGTCCGACGGATCGGCGGCGTAGCCTTCATGCTGACCCGGCCGCTGGCGTCGAGCACCAACATTTCTGCGTCGGCAAGTTCTTCGGCGGTGCTCAGGGTCAAGCGCTTGCCCACCGAAGCCTGAGCGGCTTCGGCAGGATCGTCGAACGTCGAAGATGACAGGCGTTCATGCAACTCGCTGAACGACTGGCAGCCCGCGAGTTCCGCGCGCTGCTCGTCGGTCATCGGCAGATGCGCCAGATACTCGGACAGAGTCTCTGGCTGTACTTGAGAGTTACTCATCGGCAGGCAACTGATAGCTCCAGGTCTCGGTCAGGACTTCTTCAGTCGGCGCCGATTCCGGTGTGGCTGGGGCCGCGTCGGCAGCGACTGGCTGCTTGGCGTCTTTGTTGGCCTTGTCCTTGGCATCTGCGGCTGGCTTGGCTTCGGCCTGTTTGGCTTCGGCGGCCTTGGCTTCCTTGTCGAGTTTTTCCTGTTGCTTGGCGGCGACCTTGTCAGCCTTGGCGACCGACGAGTTGGAGGCCGGCAGCGACGATTTGGTCAGATCAGCGGTGACGATCGGCTGCACCAGCGCGGCGCGCATCTCGGTCGCTTTGCTCGCGTCCTTGATCTTCATCCGCAGGGTCAGGCGCCAGCCCTTGGTTTCCGGGTTGTAGCGCACGCTGTTCTCGACCAGCTCGGCGTTGTCGCCGACGCTGACCTGACTGCGCACGTCGGCATCCGGTGCCAGCGCGGCCAGCGATGGACCTTCGAAGTCGACCAGGTAGGCCACGCTGCCATCGGGTTGACGGATCAGGTTCGACTGTTTGACGTCTCCGGTCGAACGCAGGGTCTGTGCCACCCAGGCGCTGTCCGGTGCGTGCAGCGCGGCTTCGTCCATGGTCCAGTGCATGCGGTAGGCGAAGTCCAGCGGCTGGCCCGGCTCCGGCATTTTTTCCGGGCTCCAGAACGCAACGATATTGTCGTTGGTTTCGTCAGCGGTCGGAATTTCTACCAGATCGACGGTGCCCTTGCCCCAATCGCCTTTCGGCTCGATCCAGGCGCTTGGACGCTTGTCGTAGCGATCGTCGAGGTCTTCGTAATGGCTGAAGTCGCGGCCACGCTGCAGCAGACCGAAACCGCGCGGGTTTTCGACGCTGAAGTTGCTCACGGCCAGGTGTTTCGGGTTGTTCAGTGGGCGCCAGATCCACTCGCCGTTGCCGGCATGGATCGACAGACCGCTGGAGTCGTGCAGCTCACGGCGGTAGTTAAGGACTTTCGACGGCTGGTTGGCACCGAACAGGAACATGCTGGTCAGCGGCGCGATGCCCAGTTTGCCGACCTTGTCACGCAGGAACATTTGCGCCTTGACGTCGACAATGGTGTCGCTGCCCGGACGCAGGGTCAGTCGGTAGGCACCCGTGGCGCGCGGCGAATCGAGCAGGGCGAAGATCACCAGGTGCTTGTCGCCCGGCTTCGGCTGCTGGATCCAGAATTCGCGAAAACGCGGGAATTCCTCGCCCGACGGCAGCGCGGTATCGATTGCCAGACCACGGGCCGACAGGCCATAGGTGTGACCCTTGCCGACAACGCGGAAATAACTCGCGCCGAGCATGGTCATGATTTCGTCTTGCTTGTCGGCCTTGTTGATCGGGTACAGCACACGGAAACCGGCGTAACCCAGTTGCTCGGTGGCTTTCGGATCGAATTTCAGGTCGCCGAAATCAAAGCGGGTCGGATCGTATTTGATCTCTTCGACGGTGTTCGTCGTGATTTCATTGATTTTCACCGGTGTATCGAAGTGCATACCCTGATGATAGAAAGACAGTTTGAACGGCGTCTTCTTGTCCGCCCACTCGGCTTTCTCGGTGAGGAAGCGAATTTTCTGATAGTCCGCAAACTTCATTTCGCGGAATTCGTTCGGCAGGTTGCTGCGCGGGGCTTCGAACTTCTGCCCGGCCAGCTCTTTAGCCTTGGCCGATACGTCGTCAAGATTGAACGCCCAAAGCTGACCGGCGCTGAGCAGGCACAGGAGCGCCGAACCCGCTACCAGAGCACTTCGCATGCGTTTGGCAGACATTTTTGCTGCATTACAGGGACTAACAATCACGAGCAACCCTCGCCGAAAACAGATCAATAAACCAACGGCCAGATGAAGTGCCTGTGGGGTTTTCGGCTATGAACAACCGACCTTCCAGCGCACCCTTGCCAAGTTGGCGAGCAATGTTCCGACTCCGCCGGGGCAAAATGATTCCCCAATCGGATCCAGACAAGTCTCTACCTAAGCAAAAACGGATCAACGAATGTCGATCCCCGCAGCGCGCGATTATCTAGTAGCCCGGATGACAACGCATCAGGGGTAACAAAGTATTTATCGCGAAAACAGCCTGAAAACGTCGAAATTTCCGAAAAAGGTGTTTCAGCCACTGTCAGGTCTGTAACAAAAACGTAACGGGACCATCGTTGACCAGATGCACCTGCATATCGGCGCCGAATCTACCTGATGCCACAGTGCCATGCACCTGTTTCGCCTGGCTCAACAGATAGTCGAACAATTCTTCGCCCAAGGCCGGTGGCGCCGCTGTCGAAAAGCTTGGCCGCAAGCCGCTTTTGGTGTCAGCGGCGAGGGTGAACTGAGAGACCAGCAGCAATCCGCCGCTCACATCCTTCAGCGACAGGTTCATCTTGCCTTCAGCGTCACCGAATACCCGATAGTTAAGCACTTTATGCAGAAGTTTGTCGGCGCTGGTACGCGTGTCGTCGGGTTCGACCGCCACCAGCACCAGCAACCCCTGATCGATCGCGCCAACCACTTCGCCGGCCACTTCAACCCGCGCACCACGTACGCGCTGTAACAGCGCCTTCATGCTTCTTCGAGTGGCAGGTCGAGCAGGCGCTGAGCCATTTTGCTCGCGGCGCGCACCAACGCATCGGTGATGCCCGGTTCGGATGCCGCGTGCCCGGCGTCGCGGATCACCTGCAATTCGCTGTTGGGCCAGGCCTGATGCAATTCCCAGGCGTTGTCGAGCGGGCAGATCACGTCGTAGCGACCATGAATGATCACGCCGGGCAAGTGAGCGATCTTGCCCATGTCGCGGATCAACTGGTTCGGCTCAAGGAAAGCATTGTTGGTGAAGTAGTGACATTCGATCCGCGCGATCGACAGCGCGCGCTGCGGCTCGGAGAAACGATCGACCACCAGCGGGTTCGGCCGCAGGGTCGCGGTACGCCCTTCCCACGTCGACCAGGCTTTGGCCGCGTGCATCTGGGCGATCTGGTCATTACCGGTCAGGCGTTTATGGAAAGCGTTGAGCAGGTCGTCGCGCTCGTCCAGCGGGATCGGCGCGATGTAGTCCTGCCAGTAATCGGGAAACAGGCGGCTGGCGCCGGCCTGGTAGAACCACTCGATTTCCTGCGGACGGCAGAGAAAGATCCCACGCAGGATCAGGCCATGGACGCGTTCCGGATGGGTCTGCGCGTAGGCCAGCGCCAGGGTCGAACCCCACGAGCCGCCGAACAGCACCCATTTTTCGATGCCCAGGTGCTTGCGGATGCGCTCAAGATCTTCGACCAGATCCCAAGTGGTGTTGTTTTCCAGGCTGGCATGCGGGGTGGAGCGACCGCAACCGCGCTGGTCGAAGGTAACAATGCGATACAGGTTCGGATCGAAATAGCGTCGGCTCTGCGCGTCGCAGCCAGCCCCGGGGCCACCGTGGATGAACACCACCGGCAGACCCTCCGGCGAGCCGCTTTCGTCGACATACAGTGTATGGGTGTCATCGACAGCCAGATCGTGCCGGGCGTGAGGTTTGATCTGCGGAAACAAAGTCTGCATTGCGCGCTCCGTAAGGGGTCGAGGTCATCCCTGAGGGGACTTCTATTATTCTGCCGTTGGGCATCATAAACCCGATTTGCGTCAATGAGCATGTTCCAGAACATCAATCAAAACCTGTGGCGAGGGAGCTTGCTCCCGCCGGGCTGCGCAGCGGCCCGAAAAACCTGTGAGCGCTGCGCACTCAAGCGGGAGCAAGCTCCCTCGCCACACAAGCGCCCCCCTCGCAGGTCAGGTGTTGTAGTGTTTTTTGCCCCAGGCCAGCAGGCCCTGCAGCAATTCCCTGAGCACCACCCGCGTCGGTTCGGCCAGGTCGGCGCGGTAGCGGAACGGTTCGAACTCTTCCATGTAAGTGGATTGACACAGTTCCAGTTGCACGGCGTGGATGTTTTGCGCCGGGTTGCCGTACTGGCGGGTGATGTGGCCGCCCTTGAAGCGACCGTTCAGCACATGACTGAACTGATCATGGCGGGCGCAGATTGCTTCCAGTTGCGAGGCCAACTGCGGATCGCAACTGGCGCCATTGAACGTGCCGAGGTTGAAGTCCGGCAGTTTACCGTCGAACAGATGCGGGATGATCGAACGGATCGAGTGCGCGTCGAACAGCAGCGCGTAGCCGAACTCGGCTTTCAGCCGCGCCAGCTCCTCCTGCAAGGTGCGGTGGTACGGCGTCCAGATTTGTTGCAGATACGTCGCCCGCTCTTCATCAGACGGCTCCAGACCTTGCTGGAACAACGGAATGCCGTCGAACAACGTCGCAGGATACAAACCAGTGGTCGCCCCGGCGTACAACGGCTTGTCGTCGGACGGCCGGTTGAGATCAATGACGAAGCGCGAATATTCCGCAGCCAGGGTGCTGGCGCCCAGTTCTTCAGCAAAATCGTAGAGCTGCGGAATGTGCCAGTCAGTGTCCGGCAGGCTTTTGGCCGCCGGGATCAACCCGGACTCGACCGCCGGGGTCAGACGCACGCCTGCGTGCGGCATGCTGATCAGCAGCGGCACGCGGCCTTGTTTGAAGTTCAGAACCTTGTCCACAACCGCTCTCCTACAGATTTGATTCAACGCCGTGACGCACGACGCGCTTGTCCAGATCACCGCCGAGCCAATAGGCCAGATCCGCCGGCCGATCGATTTGCCAGGCGACGAAATCGGCGACCTTGCCGGCCTCCAGCGAGCCGTGGCTCTCGGCCATGCCCAGCGCTTGCGCGGCATGAATCGTCGCGCCGGCAAGGGCTTCTTCCGGGGTCATGCGAAAACAGGTGCAGGCCATGTTCAGCATCAGGCGCAACGACAGCGCCGGCGAGGTGCCGGGATTTAGGTCGCTGGCGATGGCAATCTTCACTTTGTGCTTGCGCAGGGCGTCCATAGGCGGCAACTGCGTCTCGCGCAGAAAGTAGAACGCCCCCGGCAGGAGGACCGCGACGGTGTCGGCGGCCGCCATGGCGATGGCGTCGTCCTCGTCCATGAACTCCAGATGATCGGCGGACAAGGCTTGATAACGCGCGGCGAGGCTGGAACCGTGCAACGAGGAGAGTTGCTCGGCATGCAGCTTCACGGGCAGACCGAGTCGTTGTGCGGCGACGAACACCCGCTCGACCTGCGCCGGCGAGAACGCCAGGTATTCGCAGAACGCATCCACGGCATCGACCAGACCTTCAGCGGCGAGGGCCGGCAGCATCTGATCGCAGACCAGATCGATGTAATCGTCGGCGCGGTCCTTGTACTCCGGCGGCAAGGCGTGCGCCGCCAGGCAAGTGCTGCGTACGCTGATCGGCAGCGCTTCGGCCAGGCGACGGATGACTCGCAGAATCTTGCGCTCATTGGCCAGATCGAGACCGTAGCCAGACTTCATTTCAACGGTGGTCACGCCATCGCGCATCAGGCTTTTCAGACGTCTGGCGGCGCTGGCGAACAGCTCGTCTTCAGTGGCTTCGCGAGTGGCGCGCACGGTGCTGGCGATGCCGCCACCCTGCGCTGCGATCTCGGCATAGCTGACGCCTTGCAGGCGCTTTTCGAACTCATCGCTGCGATTGCCGCCGAACACCGTGTGGGTGTGGCAGTCGATCAGGCCGGGAGTGACCCAGGCGCCTTGCAGATCATTGACCGCCGGGTATTCGCCGGACGGCAACTGAGTGCGCGGGCCAATCCACTCGATCAGCGCGCCCGAGGTGACGATCGCGGCATCCTCGATGATCGAATAGGCGCCGTTGGTCATGGTTGCGACGTGGCAGTGCTGCCAGAGGGTTTTCATCCCAAGTCCTCGTCTTGTTCAAAATCGTTTCGCGAGCAGGCTCGATCCCACAGGGAAACGCATTCCAACTGTGGGAGCGAGCCTGCTCGCGAATAGTCCCTTACAGGCTCGGCAAAAGCTTCGCCGGAACCAGCTCAGTCAAACACCGCGAAGCCAGCAACTCGGTCGCCGCATTGATGTCCGGGGCGAAGAACCGGTCCTTCTCGTAAAACGCCACTTCCTTGCGCAAGATCGCCCGCGCCTGTTCCAGTTTCGGCGAGGTCTCCAGGCCGTTGCGCAGATCCAGGCCCTGCACCGCCGCCAGCCATTCCACCGCAAGAATCCCGCGGGTGTTTTCAGCCATTTCCCACAGACGCTTGCCCGCCGCCGGGGCCATCGACACGTGGTCTTCCTGGTTGGCCGAGGTCGGCAGGCTGTCGACCGAATGCGGATGGGACAGCGCCTTGTTCTCGCTGGCCAGCGCCGCCGCCGTCACTTGGGCAATCATGAAACCGGAGTTCACACCGCCATTGGCAACGAGGAACGGCGGCAGTTGCGACATGTGTTTGTCCATCATCAGCGATATCCGGCGTTCGCTCAGCGAGCCGATTTCGGCGATGGCCAGGGCCATGTTGTCAGCGGCCATCGCCACCGGTTCTGCGTGGAAGTTGCCGCCGGAAATCACATCGCCCTCGGCGGCAAACACCAGCGGGTTATCCGACACCGCGTTGGCCTCGATCGCCAGCACTTCAGCAGCCTGACGGAACTGCGTCAGGCACGCGCCCATGACTTGCGGCTGGCAGCGCAGCGAGTACGGGTCCTGAACCTTGTCGCAGTTCTGGTGCGAGGCGGACACTTCGCTGCGCTCACCGAGCAGATCGCGATAAGCCGCAGCGGCGTCGATCTGGCCCTTCTGACCACGGGCGGCGTGAATGCGCGCATCGAACGGCGAGCGCGAACCCAGCACGGCTTCAACGGTGAGACTGCCGAGCGCCAGTGCACCGGCAAACAGGTCCTCACCTTCAAACAATCCCCGCAGCGCAAATGCTGTAGAAACCTGAGTGCCGTTAAGCAGCGCCAGGCCTTCCTTCGCTGCCAACGTCAACGGCGTCAGGCCAGCGATTTTCAGCGCCTCGGTCGCTTCCATCCACTCGCCCTTGTAGCGCGCCTTGCCCTCGCCCAGCAGCACCAGCGACATGTGCGCCAATGGCGCGAGATCGCCCGATGCACCCACCGAACCTTTCAGTGGAATGTGCGGGTAAACCTCGGCATTGATCAGCGCGATCAGTGCGTCGATCACCAGACGGCGAATCCCGGAGAACCCACGGCTGAGACTGTTGACCTTGAGCACCATGATCAGCCGCACCAGCTCATCGCTGATCGGCTGGCCGACACCGGCTGCGTGCGACAGCACCAGCGAGCGCTGGAGGTTTTCCAGGTCTTCACTGGCGATGCGCGTCGAGGCCAGCAGGCCGAAACCGGTGTTGATGCCGTAGGCAGTGCGGTTCTCGGCAAGGATCTGCTCGACGCAGGCGACGCTGGCTTCGATCTGCGCGCTGGCGCTGTTGTCGAGGGTCAACGTGACCGGGTTCTGGTAGACGTCACGCAGTTGGGCCAGGCTCAGTTGGCCGGGGATCAGGTTCAGCGCAGTCATTAATGTGCTCCTTTTGTGAGTTCGTCTCTTGAATAAAGAGAAACTGCCAGTCGCTCCGGAGCATTCCGTTATCCGTCGCCTCTCGTCTTTTGAACGATCCGCGCCTTGGCACGCTGGCAGGGGTAGTTGTCAGTGCAAATTCGGTAAAACGCTGTGCAGCACATTCGGCGCTTTCAACACGCTCGCCGCAGCGGCGATGTCCGGCGCCAGCCAGCGATCCTGATCGTAGGCCGGCACCGTTTCGCGCAGCAGGCGCCAAGCGACATCGGTGCCAGCGCCGAAGCGTTGTTCCTTGAGAAATTCCAGCGCCTGCGCCGCCAGCAGGTATTCGATGGCGAGGATCTGCGTGCAGTTTTCCAGCGCACGGTGCAGCTTCAGCGCGGCGTTGGTGCCCATGCTCAGGTGGTCTTCCTGCAGGCCCGAGGTGATGTAATTGTCGAGGACCGCCGGTTGCGCCAATTGACGGTTTTCCGCGCATAGCGACGCCGCGACGTATTGCACGATCATCATCCCGGAGTTGACTCCCGGATTGGCCACCAGAAACGCCGGCAGTCCGCTGACGTGCGGGTTGACCAGGCGATCGAGGCGGCGCTCGGCAATCGAGCCGATTTCGGCCATGGCAATCGCCAGCAGGTCCGCCGCCATCGCCACCGACTGCCCGTGCGGGTTGGCTTGCGACATGACCCGAAAGTTGTCCGGCGTGCCGAGCAGCAACGGGTTGTCGGTGCAGCCGTTGAGTTCGGTTTCGACCTGTTTGATCGCATGTTCCAGTTGATCTCGCGCGGCGCCGTGCACCTGCGGGATCGAACGAATGCTCAACGCATCCTGGGTGCGAATGCCCTTGCTCGAAGCGATCACTTCGCTGCCCTCAAGCAGCGCACGCAAATTGGCGCCGACCTGCTGCATGCCCGGATGCGCTTTCAGCGCGATGATCTCGGCATCGAACGCATCGATCTGACCACGCTGGGCTTCGAAGCTCATCGCACCGATGACATCGGCCCATTGCAGCAGGCGTGTCGCATCGGCGATGGCCAGGCAGCTGAGGCCGGTCATGCACGGCGTGCCGTTGACCAGGCACAAACCATCCTTCGCGCCGAGCGGCACAGGTTGCAGGCCCTCCTCGGCCAGCGCCTGTTGCGCCGGCACGATCTGCCCGCGATAGCTGACATTGCCGACGCCGAGCAGCGCTATGCCGATGTGCGCCATGTGGGTCAGATAACCCACCGAACCCTGCGACGGTACCTGCGGGGTGATGCCGCGATTGAGCAGCGCCAGCAGTCCTTCAACGACTCGCCGATGCAGGCCGGATTTGCCGTGGCTGTAGTTGTGAATGGCGGCGCAGATGATCGCGCGGGTTTGCTCGTTGCTGAGGACCGGGCCGACACCGCAGGCATGGCTGAGCAGAGTGTTGCGCGAGAGCTGGCTGAGTTGTTCATCTTGCAGGGAGACGTTAGACAAACCGCCCAGGCCGGTGTTGACACCGTAGGCGCGCTCACCGCTGGCGACAATGCGCTGGACGATGCCTTGGGCGTTTTCGATACGCGTCCAAGTCTCGCTGGACAGCTCCAGCCGCGCGCCATGACGGGCGACAGCGACCACGTCCTGCCAACGCAGGTGGGCACCGGTGATCACGTTTTTTTCAGCCTGGGACATCTGAAGCCTCATACCGATTCTGTTGATACATGAAACCTGTGGCGAGGGAGCTTGCTCCCGCTGGACTGCGAAGCAGGCCCAAAACTTGCGACCGCTGCGCGCTCGAGCGGGAGCAAGCTCCCTCGCCACAAAAGCGGTCTCTCCACAAATCCGCTTACACCACCGCCGCCCGCCGCTGCACAAACCGGTCGACATACTCGTCCGCTGGCGAATGCAGGATCTCTCTCGGCGTACCGACCTGAATCAATCGGCCATCCTTGAGAATCGCAATGCGATTGCCGATGCGCACGGCTTCGTCGAGGTCGTGGGTGATGAAGACGATGGTCTTGTGCAGGGTCTTTTGCAGCTCCAGCAACTGGTCCTGCATCTCGGCGCGGATCAACGGATCCAGCGCACTGAACGCTTCGTCCATCAGGATGATGTCGGTGTCCGCCGCCAATGCCCGGGCGAGGCCGACACGCTGACGCATGCCGCCAGAGAGCTGGTGCGGGTATTTGTTTTCGTAACCTTTGAGGCCCACGGTGTTGATCCAGTGCAGCGCGCGTTCGGCGCACATCTGCTTGCTCTCGCCGCGCACTTTCAGGCCGTAGGCGACGTTGTCGAGCACGCTCTTGTGCGGCAGCAGGCCAAAGCTCTGGAACACCATGCTGATCTTGTGCCGGCGAAATTCGCGCAGGGCGTCCATGTCGTATTGCAGGATGTCCACGCCGTCGACGAGAATCGCCCCGCTGGTCGGGTCGATCAGGCGATTGAAGTGGCGCACCAAGGTGGATTTGCCCGAGCCGGACAGGCCCATGATCACGAAGATCTCGCCGGTGCCGATGCTCAGCGACAGGTCGTTGACCCCGACCACGCAACCGGTTTCGTTCAGCACCTGATCCTTGGTCTTGCCCTGACCGACCATGGCCAGCGCATCCTTGGCGCGGTTGCCGAAAATCTTGAAGACGTTTTTGACTTCGATCTTGCTCACGGTTGCGTTAATCATTTGCTCACCTCGTGCTGTGGCCGACCGTACGCCTGGGTAATGCGGTCGATGACCACTGCGAGAATCACGATCGCCAGACCGGCCTCAAGACCACGTCCGACGTTGAGGGTCTGAATCCCCACCAGCACATCTTCGCCCAGGCCACGGGCACCGATCATCGAGGCGATCACCACCATCGACAGGGCCATCATGGTGGTCTGGTTGATCCCGGCCATGATGCTCGGCAGGGCCAGCGGCAGTTGCACACCGAACAGCTGCTGCCAGCGGTTGGCGCCAAAAGCGTTGATCGCCTCCATCACTTCACCGTCGACCTGGCGAATACCGAGGTCGGTCAGGCGAATCAGCGGCGGCGCGGCGTAGATCACGGTGGCGAAAATCGCCGGGACCTTGCCCAGGCCGAACAGCATCAGCACCGGAATCAGGTACACGAAACTGGGCATGGTCTGCATGATATCGAGCAGCGGCATCAACACCGAACGCAGGCGATTGCTGCGTGCCGAGAGAATCCCCAGCGGAATACCGATCAGCACTGAGATGAGCGTCGCCACCATCATCAGCGCCAGGGTCTGCATGAGCTTGTCCCACAGGCCGACCGCGCCGACGAGGAACAACAGACCGACGATGACGGCCGTCGTTACCACTTTGCGCGTGGCGTGCCAGGCGACGACACCGACGATCGCCAGCATCAGCCACCACGGCGCCGCGCGCAGCAGACCTTCGAGGTTGACGATGGCCCAGAGCAGGGTGTCGGAGATGTGGCGGAACACATCGCCGTAGTTGGTGACCAGCGAATCGACCCAACCGTTGACCCAGTCGGCGATGGAAAAGGTAAAGCTTTCGGGAAACATAAGAGACTCTCAATCAAGGGGTTGCGATCAAGCGTCCGGCTGCCGGTGGCGGCAGCCGGAATGGCTCGACCTACAAGGCCGCGTCGATCTTTTTGGCTGCGTCTTCGCTCACCCATGCGTGCCAGACTTCAGGATGTTCCTTGAGAAAGATTTTCGCCAGTTTTGGCGACTCGATGCGCTCCTTGGCCATGCGCCCCAGGTTCTGGTTGAGCAGGTCGATCGGCAGGTTGACCTTTTCCAGCACGGCGACCAGTTCCGGCGCTTCGTCATGGAAGGTTTTCGACAGGCCGACCTTGATGCTCACGGTCTTGTCGACGCCGGGTTTTTCCTCAAGCTTGACCAGATCCACCTGCCCCATCAGCGGGGTTGGCGACCAGTAATAAAACAGGATCGGCTCGCCACGCTTGTAGCTCGACAGCACGGCTGCATCCAGCGCAGGTCCGGTGCCCGGACGGAAGTTGGTGTAGCTGTTTTCCAGGCCATAGCTTTTCAGCATTTCGCTGTTGTCGAGTTCGCAGGTCCAGCCGGCCGGGCAATTGTAGAAACGGCCCTTGGACGGCTCTTCGGCGTCCTTGAACACGGCGGCGTATTTGCCCAGGTCAGCGATGTTTTTCAGCTCCGGCGCTTTCGGTTCCAGCTTGCGCCTGGCGTCGCCTTCGATCACGTAGCGCGGCACATACCAGCCTTCGATTGCACCCACCACCGGCGCGCCGACACCGACGACCTTGCCGGCCTTCTCGGCCTTGTTCCAGACCTCGCTGCGGCCGACCCACTCTTCGGCGAACACTTGAATGTCGTTGCTGCTCAGGGCGTTTTCCATGGTGATGGAGTTGCCCGGCAGGCTGTCGGTCTTGCAGCCGTAGCCTTTTTCCAGCACCACTTGCATGACGTCGGTCAGCAGCATGCCGCTTTCCCAGTTCAGGCCGGCGAATTTCACCGGTTTGCCCGATTCGCACCAGCCGGCAGCCTGGGTCGCGCCGGCACTGGCCAACAGGCCCATGGACAGCAATGTGGTCAGCAGGGTCTTGTTCGATTTCATTGTTGTGACGCTCCTAATCATGAATGGGCTTACGGCAGTCAAGAGGCATCCAGCCTGTCCACGTCCAATTCAGGCCTGCGCCGCAGCGCGACCGGCCCCGCTTGTTTTAGGTTGTACAACGCTGTTCTGCTCGACCGGCAGAATCAGGTGATCGGGCACTGCGCTGTGCCATTTTTTTGCGCAGACGTAATAGACGGCGGCGGGCAGCACCAGACCGATGATCCAGGAAATGTCCACGTCACCGAGGGCAGCCACCAGCGGCCCGGTATAGAACTTGGTCGAGATGAACGGCAGCTGCACCAGCACGCCGAACACATAGACGCCGATACCCAGCAGGTTCCAGCGGCCGTAGCGACCGTTCGGATCGGCCAGCGCCGGCACGTCATAGCGCTCGCGGGTAATGCAGTAGTAGTCCACCAGGTTGATCGCGCTCCACGGCGTGAAAAACGCGAGCAGGAACAGGATGAAAGACTTGAACGCACCAAGGAACGAATGCTGGCCGAGCAAGGCAATCAAGGTTGCCGCGCCGACGATAAACAGCACGAACACCAGCCGCTGCAAACGCGTGACCTGCAAGTGGCCGCGAAAACCACTGATGATGGTCGCGATGCACATGAAGCTGCCGTAGGAGTTCAGCGTCGAAATGGTGACCTTGCCGAACGCGATGCTGAAATACAGCAGCGCAGCGGTGGCGCCGGTGCCGCCCAAACCGACGATGTAGGCCACTTCATGTCCGGCGAATTGACCGTTGGCCGAGGCCGCGGCAAAGACCCCGAGAATCATCGCAACCTGAGCGCCCACCACCGAACCTGCACCGGCGGCAAAGAAGGTTTTGACCGCCGACGTATTGCTCGGCAGGTAACGGGAGTAGTCAGCGACGTAAGGCCCAAAAGCAATCTGCCAAGAGGCGGCGAGCGATACCGCGAGGAGGAAACTGCTCCAGCTGAAGTGGCGAATTTGCAGCAGTGCGCCAACGTCGGTCTGGCTCATCAGCCGCCAGAACAGGAACACGAAGGCGATCACGCCAATGACACTGGCGACGCGGCCGATCCAGTGGATCACGCGATAACCGAGCACCGTCACCAGCACGATCACGCTGGCAAAAATCAGGATGCCAACGCTGTCGCTGACGTTGAACAACTGACCCAGCGCCTGCCCGGACAGCACCGTACCGGTGGCGGTGAAGCCCAGGTACATCAGGCACACCAGCACGATGGGAATCGCCGCGCCGTAAACGCCGAACTGCACACGACTGGAAATCATCTGCGGCAAGCCCAGTTTCGGACCTTGCGCCGCATGCAGCGCCATCACGCCACCGCCGAGCAGTTGCCCGATCAGCAGACCGATCAACGACCAGAACACATCGCCGCCCAGCACCACGGCCAGGGCCCCGGTGACAATCGCGGTGATCTGCAGGTTGGCGCCCATCCACAGGGTGAACTGGCTGAACAGACGACCGTGTCTTTCCGCTTCCGGGATGTAATCGATCGAACGCCTTTCGATCAACGGTTTGCTGCCTGCACGTTCGTGGTTAACCGCCATGATTCAACCTCTGTGGATTGTTATTCGGGTTCACTGAGCTTCGGTGGAGCTGCTTTTCTGTGGGAGCGAGCTTGCTCGCGAAGAGGCCAGCACATTCAACATCTTTGCTGGCTGAAAGATTGCTTTCGCGAGCAAGCTCGCTCCCACATAAAGCAAAAGCGTGTTACTTGCTGCCGGTAATCATCGGCAGATTCAGCCCCTGCTCTTTCGCGCAGTCGATTGCGATCTGGTAGCCGGCATCGGCATGACGCATGACCCCGGTAGCCGGGTCGTTATGCAACACGCGCGCGATGCGCTCGGCCGCTTCATCGGTACCGTCGCAGACGATCACCATCCCCGAATGCTGCGAGAAGCCCATGCCGACACCGCCGCCGTGGTGCAGGGACACCCAGGTCGCACCGCTCGCGGTGTTGAGCAGCGCATTGAGCAATGGCCAGTCGGACACGGCGTCGGAGCCGTCCTGCATCGATTCGGTTTCGCGGTTGGGACTTGCGACCGAGCCGGAATCGAGGTGGTCGCGACCGATCACGATCGGCGCCGACAACTCGCCGCTGCGGACCATTTCGTTGAAGGCCAGACCCAGCTTGGCGCGCAAGCCCAGACCGACCCAGCAGATACGCGCCGGCAGACCCTGGAAGCTGATGCGCTCGCGGGCCATGTCCAGCCAGTTGTGCAAATGCGCGTCGTCGGGGATTAGCTCTTTGACCTTGGCGTCGGTTTTGTAGATGTCTTGCGGATCACCCGACAACGCCGCCCAACGGAACGGGCCGATGCCACGGCAGAACAGCGGACGGATGTAGGCCGGCACGAAGCCTGGGAAATCAAAGGCGTTTTCGACGCCCTCTTCCTGAGCCATCTGACGAATGTTGTTGCCGTAATCGAAGGTCGGGATGCCTTGCTTCTGGAATTCCAGCATGGCTTTGACGTGCACGGCCATCGACTGCTTGGCAGCCTTGATCACCGCGGCCGGTTCGGTCTTGGCGCGGGCGCGGTATTCGTCCCAGCTCCAGCCGGCCGGCAAGTAACCGTTGAGCGGGTCGTGGGCGCTGGTCTGGTCGGTGACCATGTCCGGACGCACGCCGCGCTTGACCAGCTCCGGGAGGATTTCCGCTGCGTTGCCGAGCAGGGCAATCGAGATGGCTTTGCCTTCTTTGGTGTATTTGTCGATGCGCGCCAGGGCGTCGTCGAGGTCTTTGGCTTGCTCATCGACGTAACGGCTTTTCAGGCGGAAATCGATGCTGACCTGCTGGCATTCGATGTTCAGCGAGCAGGCGCCGGCCAGGGTGGCGGCCAACGGTTGTGCGCCGCCCATGCCACCGAGGCCTGCTGTCAGCACCCAGCGACCTTTAAGGTCAGCGTTGTAATGCTGGCGACCGGCTTCGACGAAGGTTTCGTAGGTGCCCTGGACGATGCCTTGGCTGCCGATGTAGATCCAGCTGCCGGCGGTCATCTGGCCGTACATGGCCAGGCCTTTGGCGTCGAGTTCGTTGAAGTGTTCCCAGCTTGCCCAGTGCGGCACCAGGTTGGAGTTGGCAATCAGTACGCGTGGCGCGTTGCTGTGGGTTTTGAACACACCGACCGGCTTGCCCGATTGCACCAGCAGGGTTTCGTCGTCGTTCAGGTTAGTCAGGCTCTCGACGATCTTGTCGTAGCATTCCCAGTTGCGCGCGGCACGACCGATGCCACCGTAGACCACCAGCTCTTTAGGGTTCTCGGCAACTTCCGGGTCGAGGTTGTTCATCAGCATGCGCAGCGGCGCTTCGGTCAGCCAGCTCTTGGCGGTCAGCGTGTTACCGCGTGCAGCACGGATTTCGACGTCGCGATACTTTGTGGTTTTCCGGGTATTGTCAGTCACGAAAAAGACTCCTCAGCGATCAATTCAAACCAACCCTGGCAGTGGGCAGCAGCCTGCGCGCATCAATGCGCGACAAGCGAATCAGTGGACGCTGCGGAGAGTCTCGAGCGACTCATACGCATACGTCTTTACTTGTACATACAAGCATATGCAATCGAGCGGCCAACTTGCTGAAGGGCTGTTCAAGAAAAATTGCGCGCGAGGCTGGAGAACGCCTGGATCAAGGGTTCTGGCGTGAATGAAATTTTCTTAGCGAGTATTTTGGGGAGGTTGGGATTGGCTGCGAGAGCGTGGTATTGCGCCACGCTGGGGCGTTCGGTAACAAGTTGGTGCGCGGTGAGAAACGGGAAGTGTGAACGCGATTGTGGCGAGGGAGCTTGCTCCCGCTGGACTGCGAAGCGGTCCCAAAACCGGTTTTGACCGGAACTGGGAGTCCTTCGGCCTCCAGCGGGAGCAAGCTCCCTCGCCACAGGGGTGTGTTCAGTTTTTGAGGAGTTCGATCACGCAGCATGCGGCGTTGGTGGAGACTTCGACCAGCCCGCTGTTGCCGTCCAGTTGCAGGCAATCCTGCCGACCGAGCTGCGAAACACCGTCGCCAACACGCACGTCCATCAGCTCACTGATACTGAACACCAGTACCGTCCCCGCCGAACTGAAAAACCGTTGCTCGCCATCCAGCCACTGCAACCGCGCGCTGTAACGTTGCGGCGCATAAATCAGATTGAAGTCGCGAATCGCACCGCCGAGCAAGGTGCACGACACCTGGCTTTCGCCACTGAAGGCGAACGGGTCGAGGGGTAACAGTGGACGGGTATCGTCACCGTCGACACACAGGGTCATGCCGTCACCCTGTAACACGGTGATCACTCGCTGGTAGCCGGCGAAGGTCGAAAAACCGCCCGATTCGGCGATGTCGGCAATCGACAGGCGCCAGCCGAAACCGTCCAGGCCAGCACCCGCGTCGCGGCTGATTTCTTCAGTGCTGCCGCCGCCATTTTTCCACGGCATGCGCGGGTAGCCCTCGGCGCGGAGAACCTTCACTTCATATTTCATTTATGGAACCGCCCTTCCAGACGATGACGCGAACCCGGATGGATCAAACGCGCCGCCGTCACCGGCTGGCGCCCCGACCAGGTACGCCGGCGAATCAACAGGCACGGCTCGCCTTTTTCAATTTGCAGCAATTTGCACTCGGACGGTTCGGCGAGGATCGCCTCGACCACATGTTCGCCTTCGGTCAGCGGCGCCACCTGATTCAGATAGGCATAAGGGGTTTGCAGGGTGAAGTCCTGCTTGAGGTATTCCGGGGCGACCAGTGCGTTGACGAAACGGTCTTCGATTTGCACGGGAATGTCGTTTTCGTAATGCACGATCAACGAGTGAAACACTTTCTGTCCTTCGCGCATGTCCAGCGCCAGTGCGCGCTCGGAACCGGCGGCCTCTTCTTCCAGCGTGATGACCTGACAGGTGTGACGGTGGCCGCGCGAGGCGATTTCGTCGGCGATGTTGTGCACTTCGAACAGCGCGGACTGGCTCTTCGGCTCGGCGACAAACGTGCCGACGCCCTGCATGCGTACCAGCAGACCGTCGGCGGTCATTTCGCGCAGGGCACGATTGATGGTCATGCGGCTGAAACCGAGTTGATTGACCAACTCGCTCTCGGATGGCACGCGGTAGTGCGGCGGCCAGTTACCGCTGTCGATCTGCTGGGTGATCATCTGTTTGACGCGGGCGTACAAGGGCGCCGGACTGTCGCCCATGTTCGCGGCCAACGGAGAGACTGGAGGCGGAGTCGGCACGGTTGATCCCTGTTCATTGGATGAAAGTGACTAGCTTGCCGGAGTTTACCGGGCAGGCAAACGTCTGTATATGTATATACAAATAACACACGATGGGGTGCTGAACCATGTCCGCTTTCTTTGCCGAACGCGCGCTGCTGCCTAACGGATGGGCCAACAATGTACGTCTCGAGGTCAGCGCCGAAGGCCTGCTGACCCGCATCCAGGCCGATTCCGCTGCAGACGGCGCCGAACGGTTGAGCGGGCCGTTGCTGCCGGGAATGCCCAATCTGCATTCCCACGCCTTTCAACGGGCAATGGCGGGTCTGGCCGAAGTGGCCGGCAATCCGAACGACAGTTTCTGGACCTGGCGCGATTTGATGTATCGCCTCGTCGGAAAAATCAGCCCCGATCAGCTCGGCGTCATCGCCCGGCAGTTGTACATCGAAATGCTCAAGGCCGGTTACACCTCGGTCGCCGAATTTCACTATGTGCACCACGACAGCAACGGCCAGCCGTACGCCGATCCGGCGGAACTGGCCTTGCGCATCAGCCAGGCCGCCAGTGAAAGCGGCATCGGCCTGACCCTGCTGCCGGTGCTCTACAGCCATTCCGGTTTTGGCGGTCAGCCCCCGAACGACGGCCAGCGCCGTTTCATCAACAGCACGGAAAACTACCTGAACCTGCAATCGCGCCTGCAGCCATTACTGGCACAGCAAAAGGCGCAGTCGCTGGGGCTGTGTTTCCACTCGTTGCGCGCCGTGACACCGCAGCAGATCAGCGAAGTGCTCGCCGCCAGCGACAAACAATGCCCGGTGCATATCCACATCGCCGAACAGCAAAAGGAAGTCGACGACTGCCTGAGCTGGAGCGGTCGTCGTCCGCTGCAATGGCTCTTTGAAAACACCGAAGTCGATCAGCGCTGGTGCCTGGTCCATGCGACCCACGCCAGTCCGGAAGAAGTCACGCTGATGGCCAAGAGTCGCGCCATCGCCGGTCTGTGCCTGACCACCGAAGCGAATCTGGGCGACGGGATTTTCCCGGCAGTGGATTTCCTCGCGCAGGGCGGGCGCATGGGCATTGGCTCCGACAGCCATGTATCGCTCAGTGTGGTAGAGGAACTGCGTTGGCTGGAATACGGCCAGCGCTTGCGCGATCAACGACGCAATCGCTTGTATGGCGCGGATCAGCCAATGGTTGGGCGCACGCTGTACGACGCCGCGCTGGACGGTGGCGCGCAGGCGTTGGGGCAGCCGATCGGGGCACTGGAAGTGGGCAAACGTGCGGACTGGATCGTGCTCGATGGCAACGATCCCTATCTGGCGACGGCCTCGGGTGACGGGATTCTGAATCGCTGGTTATTTGCCGGCGGCGATCGCCAGGTGCGCGATGTGCTGGTCAATGGTCAGTGGGTGGTGCGTGATGGACGGCATGCCGAGGAAGAAGACAGCGCGCGGGCCTTCACCCAGGTCCTGCGCGATCTTTTAGGCTGAAAGCTGATCGTTCCCACGCTGTGCGTGGGAATGCAGCCTGGGACACTCTGCGTCCCAACAGCGGACGCGGAGCGTCCATTGAGGCATTCCCACGCGGAGCGTAGGAACGATCGATGTGGAGCTGCCGAAGGCTGCGATCTTTTTGCTCTTAATTCGAAGTTTTGGCCATCTGCCGATCCGACGCCCGCCAGATCAGTCGCGTGGTGTCGTAGCCCTGCTGACGTGCCTTGCTCAGCAACTCTTCACGGATTACGCCATTGACGGTCGGTGTGCGTGACAACAGCCACATGTACTTGCGGCTCGGGTCGCCGACAATCGCAGTCTTGTAATCGTCGCTGACGTACAGCACCCAGTATTCGCCCTTCGCCACACCGGGAATCAGGCGCGAAAACCAGTTATCGAATTCGACCCAAAGCTTGTCGGTCTTGCCCGGGACTTGTGGATAAGCCGTGCCTTTGGCCTCTTCCCATTGCCAGTCCGGCGTCAGGCAGCGATTGAGCACACCGACATTGCCGTCAGGCTTGAGCGTGTAATGCGCTTCGGACTGTGCGCAATGGCGCTGGAAATACATGGGCAGACGCGCCAGCTCGTACCAGGTCCCTTGGTAACGTTTCAGATTGACGCTGTCGACGGTCTTCGGCGCCAACGGGTCCACGCCGGAAGTGGCGCAGCCGGCCAGTACCAGGCCGGCAAAAAGGATCAGCAATAACCGCTTCATTTTTCTTCTCCGTGGGCGCGAAGCCCCGGTTTACTTCAGGCCTTGGCCGGAAAACATCAACACTTTGTCACCAGCATACTGCACGCTGATAAAGCTTTTCTGGTCGCCCCAGGTGCAGCTGGACATACCGAGCGCGCCCGAGCAATCAGTCGGTTTGCCGAGGAGGGTCTCCACGTCTGACTTGGCCATGCCGGCCGAGAGCTTCGAGTAGTTTTCCTGATTGACCTTGCTGCATGCGGCCAACAGCACGCAAAACGACAGCAGGGCGAGAGATCGCAGCGACATGGTGTAACTCCTGGAACGAGGGGGGATGGCATGGTGCCAACCAGAAGCTTAGAAGAGAAAACCCTCATCTGGTTCCGTGGGCGGACGGCTATTTATTTGCCCGCCCGTCTGGCTTTTTTCGGCAAATCAAAAACTTCGTGACGCTGTCGAGCATTTCGTCGACTTTCGTCGTAGCCGCCTAATCTTTGGCGCGGCGCGGTCGAAATAAGAGCAGCGCACAGCCGCCGGATATGGCAAATTGCCGCGCTTTCTTGACCAGTCCCTTCGCGGTAGTTCATTCAATGACCAGAAACATGAAGTTCAGCCACAAGATTCTGTTGGCTGCCGCCCTTGTGGTGGCTGTTGCGTTCGCCTGTTTCATTTTGTTCAACGACTATCGCCAACGCGAAGCGCTGGGCAGCAGCACCGATTCGACGATGCAGGAACTGGGCAGCCTGACGTCCAGCAACATCCAGACTTGGCTGGACAGCCGCATTCAGTTGCTGCAATCGTTGTCCCAGCAAGTTGCAGTGGACGGCAACGCGCCCGCCAGCCTGAAACGCATCATCGATCTGCCCGCCTACACCGGCAATTTCCAGCTCAGCTATTTTGGCGGCGCGGACGGCGTAATGTTCTCGGTGCCGGCCGGCAACCGTGCGCCGGACTACGATCCGCGCGCCCGCGGCTGGTACAAGGCTGCCAACAGTGCACAACAGACAGTCGTCACCGAACCCTACATCGCCGCCTCCTCGGGAAAACTGGTGATTACGGTCGCCACGCCGGTGCAGCGCCAGGGTCAGATGCTCGGCGTCGCCGGTGCCGACATCGACCTGAGCAGCGTCAGCGCGATCATCAACTCGCTGAATTTCGACGGCCACGGCCATGCGTTCATTGTCAGTGCCGAGGGCAAAATCCTGATCCACCCGGACAGCAAACTGGTGCTCAAGACGCTCGCCGAGGCCTATCCGAACGGTGCGCCGCAAGTCAGCCCGGGCCTCAAGGAAGTCGAATTCGACGGCAAGACCCAACTGGTTTCCTTCACCCGCATCAACGGCGTGCCGTCGGCCGACTGGTACGTGGCACTGGTGCTGGATAAAGACACCGCGTTCTCGATGCTCAGCGAGTTCCGCACGTCGGCACTGATCGCCATGGCCATCGCCGTGCTGATCATCATCGCCCTGCTCAGCCTGTTGATTCGGGTCCTGATGCAACCGCTGCTGACCATGGGCCGTGCCATGCAAGACATCGCTGAAGGTGAAGGCGACCTGACCAAGCGTCTGGTGATTCACGGCAACGATGAATTCGGCGCGCTGGGCACGTCGTTCAACCGCTTCGTCGAGCGCATCCACACCTCGATCCGCGAAGTGTCCTCGGCCACCGGCCAAGTCAACGAAGTCGCCCTGCGCGTCGTCGCTGCTTCGAACTCGTCGATGTACAACTCCGACCAGCAAGCCAGCCGCACCAACAGCGTCGCCGCGGCGATCAATCAGCTCGGCGCCGCCGCTCAGGAAATCGCTCAGAACGCGGCACTCGCCTCGCAGCATTCCAGCGACGCGCGCAGCCTGGCGGTTGACGGTCAGCAGGTGGTGGATAAAACCATCCAGGCCATGCAACAACTGTCGGCGAAGATCAGCGATTCCTGCGGCAACATCGAAACCCTCAACAGCAACACGGTGAACATCGGCCAGATTCTCGAAGTGATCACCAGCATTTCCCAACAGACCAACCTGCTGGCGCTCAACGCCGCGATCGAAGCTGCGCGCGCCGGTGAAGCCGGGCGCGGTTTTGCCGTGGTTGCCGATGAAGTGCGCAATCTGGCGCACCGCACCCAGGATTCGGCGCAGCAAGTGCAGAAGATGATCGAGGAATTGCAGGTCGGCGCCCGTCAGGCCGTAACCATCATGACCGAGAGCCAGCGCGAGAGCGAAAGCAGCGTCGGCATCGCCAACCAGGCGGGTGAGCGTCTGGGCAGCGTGACCCAGCGCATCGGCGAAATCGACGGCATGAACCAGTCGGTAGCCACCGCGACCGAAGAGCAGACCGCAGTGGTCGAGTCGATCAACGTCGATATCAACGAGATCAATACCCTCAATCAGGAAGGTGTGGAGAACTTGCAGGCAACGTTGCGCGCATGTTCGGACCTGGAACAACAGGCGGCGCGTCTGAAGCAGTTGGTCGGCAGCTTCAGGATCTAGGTTGCTGGCACTGGCCTCCTCGCGGGCAAGCCCGCTCCCACAGGGATCTTCGGTGAGTACACAATTTGTGCGCATAACAAAATCCTGTGGGAGCGAGCCTGCTCGCGAAAGCGGCCTGCATCACGCAGAATGCCTTCAATATAAACCTCAGGAATTTGCCAGATGAACAAGAAACACAATGGTGTTCATCCAGATCAAATCACATTGTTGGCAATCCTTGCGCTGGGTAGCGAGGAAATCGATCGCGGAAACTATACAAACGTTGAAGACGTTTTTCTTGAGCTAGATGAACTGGGTCCAGCCCAGCAAACTAAAACCGTGATCCAAGTTCAGAAAGAAACTCCAATTCCTCAGCCGTAGACTCCCGCCCCAACACCGCGTTGCGATGCGGAAACCTTCCAAACCGGGCAATCACCTTCTGATGCCGTTCGGCATAGTCCAGATTATCGGCGAACACCGCCCGCTCCGCCTCCGGCTGTTCAGCCACCAGTTCGATAAACCGGGAAACCGCCTCATTCTGCACCGCGAGGTTTTCGCAGTGTTCGAACACCAGATAAATGAATACGCGCTGAATCGGTTTCAACTGCCGATCGAAATCCGCCGCAATGCCCTGAGCGACAAGTTTCTGCGCGCGCAGATCACCGGAAAACGCTTTCGGTGTGTCGCGATAGATCATGCGCGGCAGCTGATCGAGCAGCAGCACCAGCGCCAGCCAACCTTCGGGACGTTGCGTCCACTCGGTCAATTCGCCGGCCAGGGCCTGATCGATAAAGACCCCGAACCGCTCACGCGCTTCGAGGTCCTGGCTGTCTCGCTTGCCGAACCACAACTTGCCCTTTTCGGCCGCTACTTCGTTCGCTGATTCGGCGTGTCCGAACCACCAGTCGAGCAACGGCTGCCAGGGCGCGTGCATGGTTTATTCCTTGTGGTAGGCCGTGGCGCGTGCGACTTCTTCTTTCGAGCCGAGGAACACCGCAACACGCTGGTGCAGGCCTTCCGGCTGGATGTCGAGGATGCGCTGGTGACCGTCGGTGGAGGCGCCGCCCGCTTGTTCGACGAGGAACGACATCGGGTTGGCTTCGTACATCAGGCGCAGCTTGCCCGGCTTGGACGGCTCACGGCTGTCGCGCGGGTACATGAACAGACCGCCACGGGTCAGGATGCGGTGCACGTCAGCGACCATTGCCGCGACCCAGCGCATGTTGTAGTTCTTTTTCAGCGGGCCTTCTTCACCGGCCAGCAACTCGCCGACGTAGCGCTGCACCGGGGCTTCCCAGTGACGCTGGTTGGACATGTTGATCGCAAATTCCTGAGTGGTTTCAGGAATGGTGATGTCTTCGTGGGTCAGCACGAAGCTGCCCATTTCGCGGTCCAGGGTAAAGCCTTTGACACCGTCGCCCAGGGTCAGTACCAGCATGGTCTGCGGGCCGTAGATGGCGTAACCGGCGGCCACTTGCTGGGTGCCTGGCTGAAGGAAGGCTTTTTCGTTCAGCGGCTCGTTCTGGCTCAGGTATTCATTAGGGCAACGCAGTACCGAGAAGATGGTGCCGACCGGCGCGTTGATGTCGATGTTCGACGAACCGTCCAGCGGGTCGAATACCAGCAGGTAGGCGCCCTTCGGGTATTTGCCCGGGATCTGATAGGCATTGTCCATTTCTTCGGACGCCATGCCGGCCAGGTGACCGCCCCACTCGTTGGCTTCGAGCAGGATTTCGTTCGACAGCACGTCGAGTTTCTTCTGCACTTCGCCTTGTACGTTTTCGGTGCCCATGCTGCCCAGAACACCACCCAGGGCGCCTTTGGACACGGCGTGGCTGATTTCCTTGCAGGCACGCGCCACCACTTCGATCAGGAAGCGCAGATCGGCAGGAGTGTTGTTGCTGCGGGTCTGCTCAATCAAATAGCGACTCAAGGTAACGCGGGACATGGACGGCTCCGGTGGAATGGGGGGCTAAAAACCCGCGCAGTTTACAGGGAGTCTGAAAACCTAGCGAGCGAAGACGCCGGCTAACGTGCGCCTGGGTGTATTTGCCTGTATGAGACGTGATTGTCGGTGGAGAGTTCAGGTGTCGGATTCAGCGTAGTTCGGTTCGGGATGACCCGTAGAGGATTTTCAGTGTCTGCCCGGGCGCTTTCGCGAGCAGCGCCGGCCATGCTCAGATTTTGGCAGGAGGCTTGCGCAACAGGCTGAACGCCATCGCCCCTAAAAACACCACACTGAGCAGCAGCACCGCCCACAACCCGATCTTCTTCCAGTTGATCTCGGCCACCGCAGCCGTCGTCGCCGTCGAGGTCTGTGTGACCACGGCTTCGCTCTGCACCGTCGCCTTGCCCAAAGTCGCCAGTTTCTCTGGTTTGAAATCCGGAATCAGCGTCGCCAGCGGCAGATTCGCCGTTTTCACGCGGGGATTACCCACCGCCAGGCTGTAAGGTCCATCGCCACGCGCGAGGAAAATCACCTGCGTCGCCCGCACCGCATATTTCAGGTTCGGCGCCTGTTCACCCAGACCGCCGCCGCGCTCATCCACGGTCAGCTTCAACTGTTGCACGGTCTGCCCGTAGAGCTGCAATTCGTTCTGCACCACGTCCTGAGCGTTCTGCGTCAGGCGATAGAGCAAACCGCTGTTCAAGGTCTGCCACGGCAGGCTGCTTTCGCGGCGGCCGGCCAGTGTCACCGGTGCCAGACTGTTCGACTGCCGGGTCTCAATCTGCACCCGTTCGACGTTCAGTCCCATCGGCAATTGCCAGGTGTATTCCCCGGCCCTGGTACTGCTGCCGGCCATTTCCTGCGACCAGACCAGCGGTAGCGGGACGTTGCGCGGATCGCTGCTTTTCAATTGCGCCGAGGTGAGGGTCGGCGCCGAATTCGGTGAATCCCACAACAGGCGCAAATAGCGCGCGGACTGCCCCGGCAAGGCCACTTCGTGTTGTTCGATCCGCTCATCAGAGAAGGTCAACCGCGCCACTTGCCCCTCACCCCACGGCTGCCAGTGCTGCAAATCGTCACTGGCCTCAATGCTGAACCGCTGGAAGCCGTCGCGCTCACTGGTCCAGTCGAGGACCAACTGCTGCAGCGGCGCCTTGATTGCGCTGGCATCCAGCAGCCAGCCCCGCAACACCTCTTCGCCTGCCTCCAGTTGCGAGGATGGCTGCACTTCGACCAGCGTGCCGCTGGTCGTCGATTGCACGCGCACGTTCGGCGCGCGCTCGCTGGCGTCGGCGGCGTTGTACAGCGGAAACCACTTCACTTCGTGCAGCTTGCCGTCGTCGCGGGTCTGCGCCGATTCGCGAGCCAGGGCGTAGGCCTGCGCTTCGCCGGCGGCGTTGAACACCCGCAAGTCGCTGAGATCGGTCTGGCGCGCCTGCAACTGCACGCTCAACGGCAGGTCGAGGCGATACCACGGGCCGTTACCGCTGGTTGCCAGCGGCACCTGCGTGGCGAAGTCCGCCGGTTTTTCCTGGGCGCCGGCCAGCATCACCACGCCCAACGCCAACCAACCCAGATTCAGCATGCGACTCAAGATACAACTCCTTCGGTTTCCGGCGCGGGCTTGTCCGCCACCGGTTCAGCTTCAACACGCTTGGGCGGCAGCGGTGCGAAGTAGCCCACCACCAACAGCAACACGCCGACGCCAATAAACGAAACGATCCGGGCGAGGCCGCCACGGTTGCTCAGTTCGACAAAAACCAGTTTCGCCACCACCAGCGCAATCAGCGCCGCGCCGATCAGCCACACTTCGCGGCGATGGCGTAGATGCCCGCCGATCATCAGCCCCAGCGCCATCAGCGTCCAGACGATGGACAACCCGGCCTGCACCAGCATCGAGGCGAGCAGTTGATCCAGCTCGAAAGGGATCGCCGCCCAATGGTGCGCGGCACGGGTCACCATTGCGGTACAGAAGGCGAACAGCGAAACCCCGGCGATCAATTGCGTAGCATGATCGGCGTAATCCTGACGGATCGCCCATTGCACCACCGCACGACGCGACCAGACATACACGCCGAACAAGGCGAACAACAGACCCAGCTCCAGCGGATTGAGCAGCGGCACGTAAGGCAGCGGTTCGGCATTGCCATCGCTGACGCTGTTGGCCAGCCAGAACCACGCCAGCATCAACACCGCCAGCGGCGCGGCAGCGTACAAGCGGTACTCGCGGGTAAACGTGGCGACCGGCCACGGCCCACTGCGCGGTGCGGCCATCAGCAGCAGATACACACTTGGCAGAATCGCCCAGCCCAGCCAACGCCAGGCGTTGTATTGCTCGGACAACAGCAGCAGGCCATAACGCAACTCCAGCGCCAGCACGCCTATCAACAGCCAGCAGCCGAGTACATGCGCCGCGCTCAAGACCCGGGCCGGCAACATCGGCGCCAGCCGTCGCAGGCTGAAGACATGCACCGCGAATACCGCCGTCCACGCCAGCCAGCCGAAGTCGGCCGCCGGGTGATAGCGCGCATGCCAGGCACCGAGCAAGACCAGTGCCGCGGCCGGAATCAGCGCGGTGCAAAGCAGACCCAGCGCCGGCCATTTCAGGCGCAGCGACAACAGCGTCCACAACGCCACACTGAGCGCCGCGGCCAGCAGCAACCACGGGCCTTGCAGATTCGCGGGGGCAAAACGCAAGATTTCGCTGAGCCACGCCAGCGTCCACCAGCCACCCCCCCACACCAGCAACACGGCCGACAAGCGCTGCAAACTCAACGCATCGAACGCCGTGGCATGCTTGCCCAGTTGCAAGCGCCACGCACCGATCATCGCCGCCAGCCCCAGTATCAGCGGCGTCCAGAAGCCACCATGGGCCAACGGTTTCAATCCTTCGCTCGACAACGGCCCAAGCCATTGGGGACCGGCGAGCAAGAACGCCGCGCCGCCGATCACCTGTAACAGCAAACCGAAAACAAAACTGACCCGCTGCTGCAGGTACAGGCTCAGCCAGATAATCAGCACGCCACTGGCGGCCCACACCGCACTCGCGGTCTGCCACGGCAGCACGAACAGCACCGCCAGATTGATCAGCACCAACCCCGCCAGCAGCACCACCGACAGACCGCGCAGCAGACGCACATCGCCGCGCACCATGTCATCGCGAGCCGCCAGCAACATGCCGGCGATCAACGCCAGACCGATCAACGAAGCACTGAGCAAACCGCTCCAGCCGGCGCTGAACACGGCGCTCGAATCCTCGCCAGCCCCTTGCAGGCGCAACAGGAACAACGCCCCGCCAAGCAATTGCACGCCGAACGCGGTGAACAGGAACGTGCGCGATTGAATGCGCAGGCCGACCAACAGCGTCACCAACCCGGCCAGCGCCCAACTGATTGCCGTGCCCTGAATAAAGAAGAACAGCGGTGCCAGCAGATACAGGAAGGTCAGCCCCAGACACGCGAGCAGCGGCAAGCCCTGGCGCTCCCACAGCGATGCCTGCTCTGGCGCGGCCTTGCGCAGTTGAACGAAGCTGAACAGCAATGCCATGCCGAGCATCAACGCGCCCAGCGGCGCACCGTCGAGCAGGCTGCTTTCGCCGGCACGTAATTGGCTGAGAAATGCCAGCGCCGAACCCAGTTGCAGCAACAAGGCAAAGACCCGGGCGAATGGCCGCTGTTGGCGCAAGCCGAGCCAGAAAATCCCTGCGCCTTCGACGGCCCACGCCGCGGAGGTCCAGCGCGCATCGAGCCCCAATGGAATCGCCAGACTGGCGAAGATCACCCCGAGCGCCAGACAGGTTTCCCCCAGCAACACCGCGCGTCCCCCCATCAGCACTTTGGCCAGCGCCATGTAAATCATGCCCAAGGCCAACGCACTGAAGGCTGCCGCGAACTCCAGGTGCTGCACCAGCGCGAACTGCAGACCGAAACCCACGATCGGCGGACCAAAGAGCATTGTGCCGTCGACATAATCGCCCTTGCGCGCCGACCAGTGCAGCAGCGCCTCGCGGTCGCTATCCGCCGGCGCGTCCGGCATGTCGAGCAACTTGCGCCGGGCGAACAGCAGGCCGATGGCCAGGTACATGAGAAAAAACAGCAGCAGGAATGGCTCGGTGCTCCACAGCAACTGCGGCGTATACGCGCGCAGCCCCCAGGCGAAACCAATGCCGAAGGTGCCAACGAAACCGATCAGATTCAGCAGGCGCCAGGCCTTGAACCAGGCGATGGCGAGAATGCCAGCGTTGAGCAGGGCGAAATAACTGAACAGCGCGACATGGTTGCCGGCGCCGGTCGAGGTCAGGATCGGCGCAGCGAAGCCGCCCAATGCTGCCGCCGCCGCAAGCCCTGGCGCATCCTGGGTAATCGCCAGAATCGCCGAGAACACCGTCACTGCCACCAGCAATCCCAGCGCTGCCGAAGGGTCGAGCAATGGATGCAAACGCATCGCTGCGAACACCGTCAGGTACAGCACCGCGATGCCGGTGCCCTGCAGCATCAACGCGTAGTTGCTGTTGCGCCGGCGCAGCCACCAGCCCAGCGCGAGCAAGCCGAGCGCCGCGGCAGCGACCCCGGCGTACCGCAACTCGATCGGCACAACCATACCTTCAGTGGCATAACGCAACAGAAAGGCCAGGCCGAAGAACAACAGCACGACACCGACACGCAGCACCGTGTTGCCACCGAACAACCAGTTGCGCGCGGCGTTGATGCCGCGCTCGATCAGATTCGGGCCACGCGGTTCGGCAGGTTTTTGTGGTGGTTCAACAGGCGCTGGCTCGGCGCGCCAGACATCGGCCGGCAACGGCTGGCTGGTCTCGCGGGCAGCAGTGGTGATCGGTTCGAGTTCCGGCGGCAGTTCCCAGATCAGCTCAGAGACTGGGGCCGCGGCCTGATCGGCCACCTCGACGGATTCGGCGATTGGCTCGGCTTCAGGTGCCACGCTGGGCGGTGCCGCCGCGTGCGTGGGCGAACCCTCCAGTACAAACAGGCGCTGGGCCACGCCCTGCAACGCCTCTCGCACCTGCTCAAGTTGGCGCTGTTGCTCCGCCGCCTGGGTGCCAAGGCGTGCAATACGTAGCGTCTGGCCGACGACCAGGCCCAGCAGCGCACCCAGCAGCGCGGCGGTGAACGACTCGTCGAGCAGTCCGCCGAGCACCAGCCCGATCAACATGAACATCCATTGCATGGTCGATATCCCTAAGCGCAAAGGCCAATCCGGGAAGATTAGCGCAGCCTGTCGCAAAAAGATCGCAGCCTTCGGCAGCTCCTACAAAGGTTATGCGAACACCCTGTGTAGGAGCTGCCGAAGGCTGCGATCTTTTCCGGCGCGCCGATTATATCGAGCCAGGCGGAAAGTTACTCCAGCGCTTTCCAGATATCCGTGGCGTACTCGCGAATCGTCCGGTCCGAGGAGAACCAGCCCATTCGCGAGGTATTGAGCACCGCCGAGCGCCACCAGTTATTCGAATCGTGCCAGTGCGCTTCCACGCGTTTTTGCGCTTCCCAGTAGGAATCGAAATCGGCGCAGACCAGGAAGCGGTCGTAATCGATCAGCGAGTCGATCAGCCCGGTATAGCGCGAGGTGTCGTCCGGCGAGAACACCCCGCTGCGAATCGCTTGCAACACATCGTTGAGGCGATGGGACGCGGCGATGTCCGGCAGCGCACTGAACTCGTGGTTCTGCTTGCGCGCTTCAACCTGCTGGGCGCTGAGGCCGAAGATGAACATGTGCTCGGCACCGATGCGTTCCGCCATTTCCACGTTGGCACCATCGAGGGTGCCGATGGTCAGCGCGCCGTTGAGGCCGAACTTCATGTTGCTGGTACCCGACGCCTCGAAACCGGCAGTGGAAATCTGCTCGGACAAGTCCGCCGCCGGAATAATGCTCTCGGCCAGGCTGACGTTGTAGTTGGGCAGGAACACCACTTTGAGCAAGCCGCGCACCGTCGGGTCGTTGTTCACTACCCGGGCGATGTCGTTGGTCAGCTTGATGATCAGTTTGGCCTGGTGATAACTCGCCGCAGCCTTACCGGCGAAGATTTTCACCCGTGGTACCCAGTCGACTTCCGGCTCGGCGCGAATCGCCTGGTACAGCGCCACGGTGTGCAACAGGTTGAGCAACTGCCGTTTGTACTCATGGATGCGCTTGACCTGCACATCGAACATCGCCGCCGGGTTGACGGCGATGCCCAGCCGCTCGTGAATCAGATAGGCCAAGGCTTTTTTGCTGTGCAGGCGCTGCTCGGCGAAGGCTTTGCGGAACGCGGTTTTCTCGGCGAACGGCTGCAAATCGAGCAGGCGTTCTTCGGGATTGTCGAGCAGGTCCGGGCCGAGGGCGTCGACCAGCATCGAGGTCAGTTCCGGGTTGGCCTGATACAACCAGCGGCGGAAGGTGATGCCGTTGGTTTTGTTGTTGATTCGCTCCGGGTAGAGCTTGTGCAGTTCGGCGAATACAGTCTTGCGCATCAGTTGGGTATGCAGGCCCGACACACCGTTGACGCTGTGCGAACCGAGGAACGCGAGGTTGCCCATGCGCACCCGGCGACCGTTGTCTTCTTCGATCAGCGACACCGCGCGCAGCACGTCGAAATCGTGAATGCCCTTGGCCCGCAGCGAATCGATGTGCTGAGCGTTGATCAGGTAAATGATCTGCATGTGCCGAGGCAGCATGCGCTCCATCAAGCCTACCGGCCAGGTTTCCAGCGCTTCCGGCAACAGCGTGTGGTTGGTGTACGACAGTGTATCGACGGTGACTTGCCACGCGGCGTCCCAGGCCACGTCATAAACGTCGACCAGTTGGCGCATCAGCTCGGCGACGGCAATCGAGGGGTGGGTGTCGTTGAGCTGAATCGCAGCGTGATCGCCCAGGGTCAGCACCGAGGTGTGCATGTTGCGGTGGCGACGCAGCAGATCCTGCAGCGAGGCGGCGACGAAGAAGTATTCCTGACGCAGGCGCAGTTCCTGGCCGGCTTCGGTGCTGTCTGCTGGATAAAGGACGCGGGAGATACTCTCGGCGCGGGCCACTTCGGCGACGGCGCCCAAGTGGTCGCCGGCGTTGAAGCGCTCCAGGTGCAGTTCTTCCATGGCGCGGGCGCGCCACAGCCGCAGGGTGTTCACGCTCGCCCCACGCCAGCCAACCACCGGGGTGTCATAGGCAATCGCCCGCACGGTTTCTGCCGGCGACCAGACCTGGCGGGTTTTGCCATTGGCGTCGGTGACCGTTTCGACGCTGCCGCCGAAACCGATCGGGTAAACCACTTCCGGCCGTTCGAATTCCCAGGGGTTGCCGAAATCCAGCCAGTGCTCGGTTTGCTCCTGTTGCCAGCCGTCGACAATCGCTTGGCGGAACAAACCGTGCTCATAACGAATGCCGTAGCCATGGCCGGCGATGCCGAGGGTCGACATGCTTTCCATGAAGCACGCTGCCAGACGACCAAGGCCGCCATTGCCCAGCGCCGCGTCGGGCTCCAGCAAGCGAATGCGCTCCAGATCGACGCCCAGTTCGGTCAGCGCTTCACGGGCGACGTCGAGCAGACCGAGGTTGCTCAGGCTGTCATAGAGCAGACGACCAATCAGAAATTCCAGCGAGAGGTAATAAACGCGCTTCTGGCCTTTGCGGTAGATCTGCCGCGTATGGTCCATCCAGTGCTCGACCATGTGATCGCGCGCAGCCAGGGCGATGGCTTCGAACCAGTCATGGTCAAAGGCGTGGTCGGGGTCTTTGCCCACGGCGTAGGTGAGTTTGGTCAGGACGGCGTCGCGGAATGCGGCCACCTCTGCTTCGCGAACTAGTGGTTCTTGAGTCATCAATAAGACCTCGAGCGAGCGGGAATTGTCTGAGCCTAGACGGTCTGACCGACGGTATTGGCTCTGGTTCGGCAGCATTTCCTCGGACTGTGCGACAGTCCGACATAACCTTGGCGGATGAGCCAATGAATGCAGGGGCCGTGCCGTCGTACCGGGCAAAATGCAGTGCACAGAAAAATATCCGGCGAAAGGTTGTTCAAAATTCCACCCGTCCCGGTATGATCGCGCGCCCTGATGCATACACGCCTGGTAACTCCCGATGATGAAGCCCAACCTGATCGCCGCCGCCGAGATTGATCGTCTCGATACGTGGGCCAAATACTCGGCGCCGATGTGCGGCTCGTGTATCTCCAGCTGCTGCACGCTGCCGGTCGAGGTCAAGATCAAGGACCTGGTGCGCATCGGCGTGGTCGACGAATTCGAACTGGGCGACCCGCCGAAGAACATCGCCAAGCGTCTGCAAAAGGAAGGTCTGGTCGAGCGCTTCAATCAGAAATCGGGGATTTTTACCCTGCAGCGCATGAGCAACAACGACTGCTATTACCTCGATCGTAAAAGCCGTCTGTGCACCATTTATGACAAGCGCCCGGACACCTGCCGCAACCACCCGAAAATCGGGCCGCGGCCGGGGTATTGCGCTTATAAACCGAAAGAAGTCGAGCGTGTGCAGAACTTCCGGGCGATCGAGAAGTTTTGAGCTTGATCGTTCCCACGCTCTGCGTGGGAATGCAGCCCGGGACGCTCCGCGTCCTTTCTGAAGCCGAACGCGGAGCGTCCGTTGAGGCATTCCCACGCGGAGCGTGGGAACGATCCATATCTGGTGCACACAAAATTTGTGTTCACTGAAGATCCCTGTGGGAGCGAGCCTGCTCGCGAAGGGGCCGCCACAAGCACCGCATAAACCCCGACAAACAAAAACGCCCCCGGTCTCGCGACCGGGGGCGTTTTTCATACCAGGGCTAAATTACGCCTTGGCTTTCTTGGCAGCGCGGGTACGCTCGCTTTCGTCGAGGATCTTCTTGCGAAGACGGATCGACTTAGGCGTGACTTCGCACAGCTCGTCTTCCTGGATGTATTCCAGAGCCTGTTCCAGGGTGAACTTCACCGGTGGAACCAGAGCGATGGTTTCGTCTTTACCCGAAGCACGCATGTTGTCGAGCTTCTTGCCCTTGGTAGGGTTGACGCCCAGGTCGTTGTCACGGCTGTTCTGACCAACGATTTGACCGTTGTAGATCTCCTGGCCGTGTTCTACGAACAGCTTGCCGCGAGCCTGCAGGGTTTCCAGCGAGTAGGTCAGTGCCTTGCCGGTTTCAACCGAAACCAGAACGCCGTTCTGACGGCCGGACATGTGGCCCGACTTGACGGTGTCGTAACGATCGAAGATCGAGGTCAGGATGCCAGCGCCGTTGGTCAGGGTCAGGAACTGGTTACGGAAACCGATCAGACCGCGAGCAGGGATGTTGTATTCCAGACGAACACGGCCCTTGCCATCCGGCACCATGTTGCTCAGATCGCCCTTACGCAGGCCCATCTCTTCCATCACCTTGCCCTGGGATTCTTCAGGGATGTCGATGGTGACGTTTTCGAACGGTTCCTGCTTGACGCCGTCAACTTCACGGATGATCACCTCAGGACGGCCCAGGGCCAGTTCGAAGCCTTCGCGACGCATGGTTTCGATCAGTACCGAGAGGTGCAGCTCACCACGGCCGGAAACCTTGAACTTGTCAGCGGTATCGCCTTCTTCAACGCGCAGTGCAACGTTGTACAGCAGCTCTTTGTCCAGACGGTCCTTGATGTTACGGGACGTCACGAACTTGCCTTCCTTGCCGCAGAAAGGCGAATCGTTAACCTGGAAGGTCATGGAAACGGTTGGCTCGTCGACGGTCAGCGGCTTCATCGCCTCGACCGTGTCCGGGTGGCACAGGGTGTCGGAGATGAACAGCGAATCCATACCGCTGATGCAAACGATGTCGCCAGCAGCAGCTTCTTCAACGTCAACGCGGTGCAGACCGTGGTGACCCATCAGCTTCAGGATACGGCCGTTGCGACGCTTGCCATCGGCACCGATCGCGACAACCGGAGTGTTCGGCTTGACGCGACCGCGAGCGATACGGCCAACACCGATAACACCCAGGAAGCTGTTGTAGTCCAGCGCGGAGATCTGCATCTGGAACGGACCGTCACGGTCAACGGCCGGAGGCGGAACGTGGTCAACCACCGCTTGGTACAGCGGAGTCATGTCTTCCGCCATCGCGGTGTGGTCCAGACCGGCAATGCCGTTCAGGGCCGAAGCGTAAACAACCTGGAAGTCCAGTTGTTCTTCGGTAGCACCGAGGTTGTCGAACAGGTCGAAGATCTGATCCAGAACCCAGTCCGGACGCGCGCCTGGACGGTCAACCTTGTTGATCACCACGATTGGACGCAGGCCGGCTTCGAAAGCCTTCTTGGTCACGAAACGGGTTTGCGGCATAGGGCCGTCTTGAGCGTCAACCAGCAGCAGAACGGAGTCGACCATCGACATTACGCGTTCAACTTCGCCGCCGAAGTCGGCGTGGCCCGGGGTGTCCACGATGTTGATGTGGTAGCCGTTCCAGTTGATGGCGGTGTTTTTCGCCAGGATGGTAATACCGCGCTCTTTTTCCTGGTCGTTGGAGTCCATCACGCGCTCGTCGTTGAGCTCGTTGCGCTCCAGGGTGCCGGATTGACGCAGGAGTTTGTCTACCAGGGTGGTCTTACCATGGTCAACGTGGGCAATGATGGCGATGTTGCGTAGATTTTCGATCACTTGTGTATCTCGATCAGAGGATTCGGTTTGCTGACAAGTCTTGGCAGCGATTAGCAGTAGTGTCCGGCATGGCCGTTACAGCTTGACGGCGGTGTCGGGGGGCCGGTGACGCAGGCCACAGGCAAACAGCCCCGGGCACTTAGCTCGGTCGATAAACGCGCACATTGGCATGCCCCTCACTGAGCAAATGGTGAGCATGCAGGCGACTCATCACGCCTTTGTCGCAATACAGCAGGTACTGGCGAGTAGGGTCCAGTTCCTTGAAACGTGCGTTCACTGCATAGAACGGCATCGTCTGTACCTCTATGCCAGCGAGTTCCAGCGGGTCATCCTCGGCGGCATCCGGGTGGCGGATGTCGATCACGATCTGACCGGCCAGCGCTTCGCTGACTTCTTCAATCTGCAAATCCTGGCCCAATTCGTCGATCACCCGATCGATCGGCACCAGCTTGGCGTTGGCGAGCGCACGCTCGAGTACCGCCATGTCGAATTCTTTTTCTTCATGCTCGACGCGACCGCGCTTGGCGGCGGTCTTTGGGTTGACCGAAATCACCCCGCAGTATTCCGGCATGTGCCGGGCAAAATCGGCGGTGCCGATCTCGTTGGCCGTGTCGATGATGTCCTGCTTGTGCGCGACGATCAGCGGACGCAGGACCAGTTTGTCGGTCACGCAGTCGATCACCGACAGGTTTGGCAGCGTCTGGCTCGACACTTGGGAAATCGCCTCGCCAGTGACCAGCGCATCGATGTGCAAGCGCTCGGCAATCTCGGACGAGGCGCGCAACATCATACGCTTCAAAACCACGCCCATATGACTGTTATCGACTTTGCCGAGGATTTCGCCCAGCACTTCCTCGAACGGCACACTGACAAATAGCACGCGTTGCGAGCTGCCGTACTTCTTCCAGATGAAATGCGCGACTTCCATCACGCCCAATTCATGGGCGCGCCCGCCCAGATTGAAGAAGCAGAAATGCGCCATCAGGCCGCGACGCATGATCTGGTAAGCCGCCACGGTGGAGTCAAAGCCACCGGACATCAGCACCAGCGTCTGCTCCAGCGCACCGAGCGGATAGCCGCCGATGCCGTTGTGCTGGCTGTGGATCACGAACAACCGTTTGTCGCGAACTTCGATACGGACTTCGATTTGCGGCGCCTTGAGGTCGATTCCGGCAGCGCCGCACTCGCGACGCAGCTTGCTGCCGACGTACTTTTCGACGTCCATCGAGCTGAAAGGATGCTTGCCCGCGCGCTTGCAGCGCACCGAGAAAATCTTCCCGGCCAGCGCATCGCCATAGTGCTGTTTGCACTTTTCGGTGATGTCGTCGAAGTCGCCCAGCGGGTACTCGTCGATCTGCAGAAAGTGCGCGATGCCCGGCATGCAGGTCAGGCGCTCGCCCATCTCTTTCAAGGCTTTGGGGTCGGTAACGCGGGTTTCCAGTTCGAGATTGTCCCACACACCGCTCACCACCACGGCCGGGTCCAGGTCACGGAGCACGGTGCGGATGTTCTTGGCCAACTGGCGGATGAACTTCGTCCGGACAGGTCGGCTTTTGATGGTGATCTCGGGGAAGACTTTTACGATTAGTTTCATGAAAACAGCGCGCGAACGGCCAGCCGAAAAAGGGGGGCGCGGATTATAGCGGAAATTGCTCAAGGTTTAACCAGTTAATGTGCAGAAGGTTTTGCGCGCACCAAAACGGGTCATTTTCGATTGAAGGCGCTACATTAGAGGGCGAGATTTTCCGCAATCCAGCGCTTTGCACCTTAATAGGGGTGAATTTGGGGCAAAAAACCCATGCTGGGGCACTGGCATGCAATTTGCTCCCTTGTGAGGCAGGTTGCCTTGGCAGAGTATTCGCGCCGGCATCACCCACATTTAAGGGCATCCACTACCAAGCCCTAAGCCACCCGGAGGACAGTATGTCGAAGACGGTTCAACTCATCAAAGATCATGACGTCAAGTGGATTGATCTGCGCTTCACGGACACCAAAGGCACTCAGCACCACGTGACCATGCCGGCTCGCGATGCGCTGGATGAAGACTTCTTCGAAGTCGGCAAAATGTTCGACGGCTCCTCCATCGCTGGCTGGAAAGGCATCGAAGCCTCCGACATGATCCTCATGCCGGTTGACGAAACCGCCGTTCTCGACCCGTTCACCGAAGACGCCACCCTGATCCTGGTGTGCGACATCATCGAACCTTCGAGCATGCAAGGCTACGACCGCGACCCACGTGCGATCGCCAAGCGCGCCGAAGAACACCTCAAAGCCACCGGTATCGGTGACACCGTGTTCGCAGGTCCAGAGCCTGAGTTCTTCATCTTTGACTCGGTGAAATTCAAGTCGGACATCTCCGGCTCGATGTTCAAGATCTACTCCGAGCAAGGTTCGTGGATGTCCGACCAGGACGTCGAAGGTGGCAACAAAGGCCACCGTCCAGGCGTCAAGGGCGGCTACTTCCCGGTTCCGCCGTTCGACCATGACCACGAAATCCGTACCTCCATGTGCAACGCGCTGGAAGAAATGGGCCTGACCGTCGAAGTTCACCACCACGAAGTGGCGACCGCCGGCCAGAACGAAATCGGCGTCAAGTTCAACACCCTGGTGAAGAAAGCCGACGAAACCCAGACCCTCAAGTACGTTGTGCACAACGTTGCTGACGCTTACGGCCGCACCGCGACCTTCATGCCGAAGCCACTGTACGGCGACAACGGCTCGGGCATGCACGTACACATGTCGATCTGGAAAGACGGCAAGAACACCTTCGCTGGCGAAGGCTATGCCGGTCTGTCCGATACCGCGCTGTACTTCATCGGCGGCATCATCAAGCACGGCAAGGCCCTGAACGGCTTCACCAACCCGGCGACCAACTCCTACAAGCGTCTGGTACCAGGCTTCGAAGCACCGGTCATGCTGGCCTACTCGGCTCGCAACCGTTCCGCTTCGATCCGTATTCCTTACGTGTCGAGCCCGAAAGCCCGCCGTATCGAAGCGCGCTTCCCGGATCCGGCAGCCAACCCGTACCTGGCCTTCGCAGCACTGCTGATGGCCGGTCTGGACGGTATCCAGAACAAGATCCACCCAGGCGACGCTGCTGACAAAAACCTGTACGACCTGCCGCCTGAAGAGGCGAAAGAGATCCCACAAGTTTGCGGCAGCCTGAAAGAAGCCCTGGAAGAGCTGGACAAGGGCCGCGCGTTCCTGACCAAGGGCGGCGTGTTCTCCGACGACTTCATCGACGCTTACATCGCGCTGAAATCGGAAGAAGAAATCAAGGTTCGCACCTTCGTACACCCACTGGAATATGAGCTGTACTACAGCTGCTGATCCGGTAGCGCTGCGTAACGCGGCGTGACAAAAAGAGGCCTTCTTCGGAAGGCCTTTTTTATTGCCCGGATTTTATGGCCAACCAAGCCCCCTGTAGGAGTGAGCCTGCTCGCGATTGCGGTGGGCCATTGAAAAAGCTGGCGACTGACACGACGCCATCGCGAGCAGGCTCACTCCTACAGGGGATTTGTGGCGGCTGAATGATTCTGGATATGTTCCCAGTTGGGCCAACCGCCGCACCTGGCCTATGCTGCTACCCATCGTTTCCAACCCCGGTCGATTTCATGGGTCGCACGCTCCTCTACATTCTGCTGCTGACTGCACTGCCCGCCGTCGCGCAGATCTACAAGTACACCGACGCCAACGGCAATACCGCGTACAGCAATCAGCCGCCGGACGGCGTGCAGGCACAACCGGTCGAGCTGCCGCCGCTCAATCGGGTCGAGCCGCAAACGCCGGCTGCGGCACCTGCGCCCGCCGCCGACGAGCGCCAGGCGCCGCGCAATGCCTATGAGATTCTCGAGCTGGCCGGCCTGCCCGGCGATGAAGCCCTGCGCGCCAACAACGGCACCTTCACCGTCACTGTACTGATCAAGCCGCGCCTGCAACCGCCGCATCAGCTGAGGCTGGTACTCGACGAACAACCCTATGGCCAGCCAAGCAATGTGCCGGTTCTGCAATTGGTGAATATTGATCGCGGCGAGCATCGACTGGCCGTACAGGTGATCGACGGGCAAACCATCATCCAGCAGAGCGCGCCAGCCGTCTTCACCGTGCAGCGGGTGCACACGCCATGAGGGGTTTATGGCTGATCCTCTGCTGCCTGGCCCTGCCCGCTACGGCGCAAGTCTTCACGTACGTCGACGCCCAAGGCAATCGTGTCTACACCGATCAGCCGCGAGCCAACGCCCAGCGGGTGCCGATCGCGACCAGTAATCGCATGTCGACGCCAGCCGCCACTGCGCCGAGCGCCCCGGCCAGAAAACCAGCGCAACAGCCGCCGTTCCACTACGACATGCTGCGCATTCTGATCCCCGAACCCGACGCGACGATTCGCAGCAGCGCCGGGGAACTGATCGTCAGCGTCACCAGCGAACCCGGCCTGCAGAGCGGCCATCGCTATCGCCTGCTGCTGGACGGCAAAAGTACCGGTGAGCCTGGACTCAGCCCGGTGTTCCCGCTGGCCAACATCGATCGTGGCAGTCATAACCTGTCGATTGAAATTCTCGACGCCCAGGGCCGGACGATCGAACGCACGGCCAACCAGCCTTTCCACATGCTGCGCATCTCCCTGGCGCAGAAACGCCAGGTCAAACCCTGCGTTGCCGATGACTATGGCGTGCGTCCCGAATGCCCGCTGAAAGACAAACCGCCCGAACCGAAAAACCCCTTCCTGCGTTTCTTCTAACGCCTTTGTGTATTGCGCACTATATTGGTGCAACAACTCGCAGCGTACTCATATCCCAACCCATTTTGGTTCGAAACTCCCCGTTTGAGCTGGCTCCGTGCCATACAAACGCGCGTCAAACGCCTGTTTCAGGCGCCGAACGCTTCTTTTCGGAGCCTTGGTTTGGTTTTTGCATTTTCCTTTTATCAGCGCTTTGTTCTCGCGCACGCCTTGCTCCAAAAGGGGTCCAGATGACCATAAGCGACGCAATCCACCGTTTGCTGCTCGACAACCTGACCACGGCGACCATCCTGCTCGATGCCGAACTGCGCCTTGAGTACATGAACCCGGCGGCAGAAATGCTCCTGGCCGTGAGCGGCCAGCGCAGCCACGGACAATTCATCAGCGAGCTGTTTACCGAATCCCCCGAGGCGCTCAATTCTCTGCGCCAGGCCGTGGAGCAGGCGCACCCGTTCACCAAGCGCGAAGCGATGCTCACTGCCCTTACCGGACAGACCCTGACGGTGGATTACGCGGTAACGCCGATCCTGAGTAACGGCGCGACTTTGCTGCTGTTGGAAGTTCATCCCCGGGACCGCTTGCTGCGCATCACCAAAGAAGAGGCGCAACTGTCCAAGCAGGAAACCAGCAAGATGCTGGTGCGCGGCCTCGCCCACGAAATCAAGAATCCGCTCGGCGGCATCCGTGGCGCCGCGCAACTGCTGGCCCGCGAGCTGCCGGAAGAAAGCCTGCGCGACTACACCAACGTGATCATCGAAGAGGCCGACCGTCTGCGCAATCTGGTCGACCGCATGCTCGGTTCGAACAAGCTGCCGTCATTGGCAATGTGCAATGTCCACGAAGTGCTGGAGCGCGTCTGCCATCTGGTCGAAGCCGAAAGCCAGGGCTGCATCACCCTGGTGCGCGATTACGATCCAAGCATTCCCGACGTACTGATCGACCGCGAACAGATGATCCAGGCCGTTTTGAATATCGTGCGCAACGCCATGCAGGCGATCAGCAGCCAGAACGAACTGCGCCTGGGCCGCATCAGCCTGCGCACCCGCGCCATGCGCCAGTTCACCATTGGCCACATCCGCCATCGTCTGGTGACCAAGATCGAGATTATCGACAACGGCCCGGGCATCCCGGCGGAACTGCAGGAAACCATTTTCTTTCCGATGGTCAGCGGTCGTCCGGACGGTACCGGGCTGGGCCTGGCCATCACCCAGAACATCATCAGTCAGCACCAGGGCCTGATCGAGTGTGAGAGCCATCCAGGCCACACCACCTTCTCGATCTTTCTGCCACTGGAACAAGGAGCCACATCGACATGAGCCGTAGTGAAACCGTGTGGATCGTCGATGACGACCGTTCTATCCGTTGGGTTCTGGAAAAGGCCTTGCAGCAGGAAGGCATGACCACCCAGAGTTTCGACAGCGCCGATGGCGTGATGAGTCGTCTGGCCCGGCAGCAGCCGGACGTGATCATTTCCGACATTCGCATGCCGGGTGCCAGTGGCCTGGACCTGCTGGCGCGGATTCGCGAGCAGCATCCACGGTTGCCGGTGATCATCATGACCGCGCACTCCGATCTGGACAGCGCTGTCGCCTCCTATCAGGGCGGCGCCTTCGAATACCTGCCCAAGCCCTTCGACGTGGATGAAGCGGTGTCGCTGGTCAAACGCGCCAACCAGCACGCGCAGGAGCAGCAAGGCCTGGAAGTCGTTCCCGCGCTGACCCGCACCCCGGAAATCATCGGCGAAGCGCCGGCGATGCAGGAAGTGTTTCGCGCCATCGGCCGCTTGAGCCACTCCAACATCACCGTGCTGATCAACGGCGAATCCGGCACCGGTAAAGAACTGGTTGCCCACGCCTTGCATCGTCACAGCCCGCGCGCAGCCTCGCCGTTCATCGCGCTGAACATGGCGGCGATTCCCAAGGACTTGATGGAGTCGGAGCTGTTCGGCCACGAAAAAGGCGCGTTCACCGGTGCGGCGAATTTGCGCCGCGGACGCTTCGAACAGGCTGACGGCGGCACGCTGTTCCTCGATGAAATCGGTGACATGCCCGCCGACACCCAGACCCGCCTGTTGCGCGTACTGGCCGATGGCGAGTTTTATCGCGTTGGCGGTCATGTCCCGGTCAAGGTCGATGTGCGCATCATCGCGGCGACGCACCAGAATCTGGAAACCCTGGTTCAAGCAGGGAAATTCCGTGAGGACTTGTTCCACCGCCTCAACGTGATCCGCATCCATATCCCGCGCCTGTCTGATCGTCGCGAAGACATTCCGACCCTGGCCAAACACTTCCTCAGCCGCGCCGCGCAGGAGCTGGCGGTCGAGCCGAAGCTGCTGAAAAGCGAAACCGAGGAATACCTGAAAAACCTGCCGTGGGGCGGCAACGTACGGCAGTTGGAGAATACTTGCCGCTGGATCACGGTGATGGCTTCCGGACGCGAAGTGCATATCAGCGACCTGCCGCCGGAACTGCTCAACCTGCCACAGGACTCGGCCCCGGTGACCAACTGGGAGCAGGCGCTGCGCCAGTGGGCCGACCAGGCCCTGGCCCGCGGCCAGTCGAGCCTGCTCGACAGCGCAGTGCCGGCCTTCGAACGGATCATGATCGAGACGGCGCTGAAGCACACCGCCGGGCGTCGGCGTGATGCTGCGGTGCTGCTGGGTTGGGGGCGTAACACCCTGACGCGCAAGATCAAGGAGCTGGGCATGAAGGTTGATGGTGGGGATGATGATGAGGGAGAAGAGGGTTAATCCGCCTTCGAATCTTCGTCGACACTCATATCCCATTCGCGAGCAGGCTCGCTCCCACAGGGGACTGCATTTCAACTGTGGGAGCGAGCCTGCTCGCGAAGCTTTTAGGCCACCGTGCACCGCATCAATGCACAATGACCCGTGATCGCGCATAGCCGCATCGCCATCCCGACATCTAAAAGCCCCTGAAAACGCACGCGTCAATAAGCGAAAGCCCCGGATTCCGGGGCTTTCGTTTTGGCGATACGATTTTTTGTTTCCGCAGATTTAAACCTGGCACGCCCCCTGCAATACCTCTCACAGGTGATTCGTTTCACCACCCGTTTCGGGGACCTTGGTACAGGCAGGCCGGGGATTCCCCTCTTTACACCGGGTCGCACCGCCGCGCGATGCGTCCACCCTTTTGGGATCCTTGGTACAGGCAGGCCGGGGGTTCCCTCTTTATACCGGGCTAACGCGGCAAGCGAAGCCCACTTTTTTGGGAACCCTGATACAGGCAGGTCAGGGATTCCCGCTTTTTCATCGCCGTTCGCGCCACGTTAATCAAACCGTGGCCGCTTGGGCAAATGATGCAAGGGCTGGTGTTGCGCCGTTGGGTCAAATTTTCTTGTTTCCTCTTCGAGCCTTTCCAGCATTCTCCCTGGACTGGGCTCAGCGAACGCGATTTCTCGCAAAGTTTCTTGCTCACCCAGACTTGCCTTTTCGAAATGCTCAAGAAAGGACCAGACTCGGCGCTGCAAAAGTGCGCGCTCGACGAGGAACTCAGGCGTACGAATCAGATCCCTGATTTTTTTCATCATCGCAATGTTCGTCTGGTGGGTCAGCGAGCCCCAAAGGGCAATTTTCGCGGCGTGTTGCGCCTGTGGAATATTGTGCATCCAATGATCGATCACCAGATCGTGCGAGGATTTTCCCAACCAGAAATCTTTACCTGTTTGCCGACGTGCAGCGATTAACCGCCGAAAAGAGGCAGGGTCAGAAATCAGCGCGCCGGTCAGATCCAGCTCTGTTCTGAGTTCAACGGTTTCGGGGATAGATCTGATCAGGCTATACGCCAGATCCAAACGTGTCCTGGGAATTTCGGGTGTCACGCCGTCCGGGAAGCTATTTATCCGAGTACGGCTAAGATCGACTTCCAGCAACGCCGTCATTCCCTGCAATGAGGGTGCTATCGCAAGCGGAGTTTGCGATAAGTTCAATATCTCAAGTCGCGACGGACCGTTCTGCAAACCGAGCCCGAGCGGTGGCGCGGATATGTCGGTATAGGACAGATCCAATATTCGCAAATCAGACATGTGGGTGACATCAGGCGCATGGCGCAATTCAGGATTATGGTAAAGATCAAGCACCTGTAACCGAGACGCTGCGGGCGCATCACCCAGTCCGAGAGGCACAAAGAGCAAATCACAAGAACGCGCGCGCAAGACGCGCAACTCGGTCATTCCCTGCACAGAAAGAGTCGGCCAAATACTGCAGTTCGTCAGGCTCAACTCCTGCAAGCGGGTCAACCGCGTGAAATGTTCAGAATTGGCCGGCAGCAAGAGCCGGCTGTCCTGCATCATCAATACGCTCAACGCAGGAAGTTTATTGATCTCGGCAAACAGCTCTTGGCTCTTGCCCCTGAATCCGCGCACGTCGAGGGATTCAATGTGGGAAAACATCGAGAATAAATTTTCCAGACTTCTCGAGGGGCTGCCCTCCAGGCGAAGAGAGACAATGGATTCAAGTCGAATCGAAAAACCCGGTAGCGCCAGATTCCCTCGACTTCCCAGGTCAAGTTCCAACTTGAAGCCGACCAGCCGCCCCTCACGGTAGACTTTCTCCGAACTCTCTCCCTGCCACTTGTACAGCCGGCGTATCTTGGCACCTATTGCCAGTCGCCGACTACGCTCTGCATCATCCTTGCCCTTATAACCCGCCTCCCAAGCCGTAACCTCACGGCTCAGTTGAGGAAACTCAAGCTGGAGCCGCTTCAGCTCCACCTCTGCATCGGCCGCTTCACCAAATCGCGCAATGAAATCATCGGCATGCTGATCCGTCGCGTCTGCAAAGTAGCGTTTGACCTGCGCCCGCGTGGCCGCGACAACGACCGGCGCTTGCCCACCCGAGGGTGCCGCGCCGGTGAGCCAGGGGCGATGAAAGTTGAACGGGTTGGCATCTGCCGGGGCATTGCCGTCCGCGCCGCCGCGCAAACCTGTGAGGATGCAAACCCAGGTGTTCCGCTCGTTCCGGGTGATGGCAAGGGTTTCACCGCTACGGCTGGCGCGGTAAATATTCGCGCTGTCTGTGGCGACGGGGTCCTCGGGATGAACCAGACGCCAAGTCTTGTATTCCGGGCGGGACGCATCAAGATCCTGCATCACCTGATACGCCTGTTCATTGATGGCCACATAGAGCTTGCCATCGTGTCGTATCACGCCGTCGCTGCCCGGTTCTGCACCACTGACATCCACTCCGGTACGAAAGGCTTGCAAGTTTGCGTCGGTCAGAGGATTGGTGCGTGCATTGAAGTCGCTGTGCGGATGCCAGATGCCGCTCTCGATATCACGCAGCAACCATGGGCCGGAGGGCAGCAACTCGCTGGGAAGTCGTGCGCGATACAACCCCGTGTCCAGATCCACCCCGACAAGAACGATGCCACCGTCAGGCACCTCCACATACTGGCGATTTCTGTGCACCCTGAAACCTTCGCTGTCGGCATCCGGCAGTCCGGTCGCTGACTCCAGCCTGTAATGCTCAAGCGACCTGTATTTGAAGAGAAGGGTGTCAGCAGGCCGCGGCTGCGGGCGACCTTCGACCATCGGTGTCCGCAAGATCGTATCCCGGCCTGCATCCTCGCCGAGCGAGGTGCTTCGCAGCTTCGAATCATCGACACGAACCGAAGAGGCCGTGCCATCGCGGCCGGGCGTGCCAACCGGTGAAAAATCCTTGTCCGGATTTCGATTCGAGTGGGTGTAAACCTCCGTATCCACGCGGGTGCTGCCACCGCGAGGTGGTTTTACTGGCATATTTCCATCCTTGAAAAGTCGCCCCTTGCATTCGTGCAAGAGACGATGGGTATTGGCATCCTGCCGCTTGAAGGGGCGAACGATAGCGTGCGCGAGCCTCGAATGGAGGTCGGAAAGATGGACAGTATCCGTGGGAAACAACGCCAAAGAGCGTCGGAGCGGACGGCGGTTAGGGGAACACCCTGCCTAGCGCTCTTGTAGGCGGATTTCCAGCCGCCAGCGATCATCGACTTCGCTGCCGGCCCAGTCACCCTGCAGCGGTCGTGCCGCCAGCACCGTCAGCAATAATCCGCCATCGCTTTTGCGCGCGCGCCAGTTCACGTCCTTGCCGTTGAGCCTGAGCTGGCCTTTTTGCGCCCGGCCCTCAGCCTGAAACAGTAATGCGATGGTGCCGTCGATGATTTCACCATGCAGTTTCGGTTCGTTGTTGAACCACACCACCAGGCCGCCATCGGTGACCTCAACCTGCTCCAGCACGCTCGGATCCGGCGTGGTCAGACGGCCGATCATCAAACCGACCATCAAACCGAAAATCGCCAGGGAACCGATCACTCGCGGGAATAGTTTCGAACGCCAGTCCGCTTGCGGCGTAGAATGCGCGTCATCTTTACCTTCGGAGCCGTGCATGTTTCACGTCATCCTTTTTCAACCAGAAATTCCGCCGAACACCGGCAACGTTATCAGGCTGTGCGCCAACAGTGGCTGCCACCTGCATTTGATCGAACCGCTGGGTTTCGAGATGGACGACAAGCGCTTGCGCCGCGCCGGCCTCGACTATCACGAATATGCCACGTTGCAGCGTCATGCTGATCTGGCCAGTTGCCTGGAAAGTCTGGGCAATCCACGGCTGTTCGCCTTCACGACCAAGGGTTCGCGGCCGTTTCATGATGCTGCGTTCGTGCCTGGCGATGCGTTTTTGTTCGGCCCGGAAAGCCGTGGCTTGCCAGCGGACGTTCTCGACGCCTTGCCTGCCGAACAGCGCCTGCGCTTGCCAATGCGCGAGGGGTGCCGCAGCCTGAACCTGTCCAACACCGTGGCGGTTGCCGTGTACGAAGCGTGGCGCCAGAACGACTTCAAATAACCACCACTGATCGTTCCCACGCTCTGCGTGGGAATGCAGCCCATGACGCTCCGCGTCACTGGACGCGGAGCGTCCCTTGAGGCATTCCCACGCGGGAGCGTGGGAACGATCAGCAAATTTGGGAGCGGGCTTGCTCGCGAATGCAGAGTGTCAGATGACATCAATGTCGCCTGACACACCGTATTCGCGAGCAAGCCCGCTCCCACATTGGACTTGCGTCAACGCATCGACCGTTTATTGAACGGTCGGGGTCTCGCCGCTTTCCTGCATGCGCTGCAGCTCTTGCGCGTACAGGGCGTCGAAGTTCACCGGGGCCAGCATCAGCGCCGGGAACGAACCGCGGGTCACCAGGCTGTCCAGGGTTTCACGCGCATACGGGAACAGGATGTTCGGGCAGAACGCACCCAGGGTGTGGCTCATCGAAGCCGCGTCCAGGTTCTTGATCAGGAAGATACCGGCCTGCTGCACTTCTGCGATGAAGGCGACTTCTTCACCGTTTTTCACGGTCACCGACAGGGTCAGCACGACTTCGTAGAAATCGCCTTCCAGCGCTTTCTGACGAGTGTTCAGATCCAGGCCGACCGCCGGGTCCCACTGCTGGCGGAAGATCGCCGGGCTTTTCGGGGCTTCGAAGGACAGGTCGCGTACGTAGATGCGCTGCAAGGAGAATTGCGGTGCGGTTTCTTCTTCGCTGGCTGCAGTGTTCTGTTGGTCAGTCATCTCAGATCCTTATCGATCTTGGGTCTTTTAGGGAGTGCTGTACGTGGGTGCAGCCGTTCAGGCCTTGAGCAGCGCGTCGAGTTTGCCGGCGCGCTCCAAGGCGTATAAATCATCACAACCGCCGATGTGCTGGCTGCCGATCCAGATCTGCGGCACGGACGTGCGCCCGGCCTTTTTGGTCATTTCGGCGCGCAGCTGCGGCTTGCCATCGACCTTGATCTCTTCGAAGGCCACGCCTTTGCTGACGAGCAGAGACTTGGCTCGGGAGCAGTAAGGGCAGTAATCGCTGGAGTAGACGACGACATCTTTCATATCACTTCACCAATGGCAGGTTGTCGCCTTTCCAGCTGGAAATCCCGCCGGACAGCTTGGCGGCGGTGAAACCGGACTTCATCAACTCGCGGGCGTGGGTACCGGCGGTCTGACCGAGGGCATCAACCAGAATGATGGTCTTGGCCTTGTGCTTTTCCAGCTCGGCAACGCGGGCAGTCAGTTTGTCGTGGGGAATGTTCAGCGCGCCAACGATGTGGCCAGCGGCATAATCCTTGACGGGACGGATGTCCACCACCACGCCTGCATCTTTATTGACCAGCGCGGTCAGCTCGCCGGTGCTCAGGCTTTTGCCGCCGCCCTGCATCGTGTGCGCCAGCAACAGAGCCAGCAGTACGACGAAGATACCGACAAGAATGTAGTGGTTAGTGGCAAATTCAATCAGGTGAGCAACCATCGAAGGAGGTTCCAGGGCGTTAAAATGTCGGCCAGTATACACAGCCACTATGGTCGGCCAAACCCCGTCCGGCGGTGACGCGGTCGGAACTTCGCTTTAAACTCCAACTCCGTTTTGCATCGCCCTCTTCTTTATTAGCCACGAGTGGATTCCATGACGACTACGCCTAAACCTTTGGTCCTGATGATTCTCGACGGCTTCGGTCACAGCGACAGCCCCGAATCCAATGCCGTGTTTGCGGCGAAGAAGCCGGTCCTCGATCGCCTGTGGGCCACTGTTCCAAACGGCTTGATCTCGGGCAGCGGCATGGACGTCGGCTTGCCGGACGGCCAGATGGGCAACTCCGAAGTCGGCCACATGAACCTCGGCGCCGGGCGCGTGGTGTATCAGGATTTCACCCGTGTGACCAAAGCGATCCGCGACGGCGAGTTCTTTGAGAACCCGACCATCTGCGCCGCTGTGGACAAAGCCGTGGCCGCCGGCAAAGCCGTGCACTTCATGGGCCTGCTCTCCGATGGCGGCGTGCACAGCCACCAGGATCACCTGATCGCCATGGCCGAACTGGCCTTCAAGCGCGGCGCCGAAAAAATCTACCTGCACGCCTTCCTCGATGGCCGCGACACGCCGCCGAAAAGCGCCGCGTCGTCGATCGAACTGCTCGACGCAACGTTCCAGGCCTTGGGCAAAGGCCGGATCGCCAGCATCATCGGCCGTTACTTCGCCATGGACCGTGACAACCGCTGGGACCGCGTGGCCCAGGCGTACAACCTGATCGTCGATGGCAACGGCGAATTCAACGCCGCCACCGCGCAGGAAGGCCTTGAAGCCGCCTATGCCCGTGGCGAGAGCGACGAATTCGTCAAAGCCACCTCCATCGGCGAGCCGGTGAAAGTCGAAGACGGCGACGCCGTGGTGTTCATGAACTTCCGTGCCGACCGCGCCCGCGAGCTGACCCGCGTATTTGTCGAAGACGACTTTAAAGAGTTCGAACGCGCGCGCCAGCCGAAACTGGCCGGCTTCGTCATGCTGACCCAATACGCCGCCAGCATTGCGGCACCGTCGGCTTTCGCCGCCGGCAGCCTGGAAAACGTCCTGGGTGATTATCTGGCGAAGAACGGCAAAACCCAGTTACGCATCGCCGAAACCGAGAAATACGCCCACGTGACATTCTTCTTCTCCGGCGGGCGCGAAGAACCGTTCCCGGGCGAAGCGCGCATCCTGATCCCGTCGCCAAAAGTCGCCACCTACGACCTGCAACCGGAGATGAGCGCCCCGGAAGTCACCGACCGCATCGTCGACGCCATCGAAAACCAGCGCTACGACGTGATCGTGGTCAACTACGCCAACGGCGACATGGTCGGCCACAGCGGTGTGTTCGACGCGGCGGTAAAAGCCGTTGAATGCCTGGATACCTGCGTCGGTCGTGTTGTTGAAGCGCTGGAAAAAGTCGGCGGCGAAGCATTGATCACCGCTGACCACGGCAACGTCGAGCAAATGGCCGACGAATCCACTGGCCAGGCGCACACGGCACACACCACCGAGCCGGTGCCGTTCATCTATGTCGGCAAGCGCGACCTGAAAGTGCGCGAAGGCGGCGTGCTGGCGGACGTGGCACCGACCATGCTGATGCTGCTGGGGCTGGAAAAACCGGCGGAGATGACCGGGACGTCGATCCTGGTCTGACCTAATAGCCCAAACACCGAAAAACCCTGTGGGAGCTGGCTTGCCAGCGATAGCAATCTTACAGCCAACATCTATGTTGAATGTGCAGACGCCATCGCTGGCAAGCCAGCTCCCACAGTGGTTTATGGAGTTTTCGAAATGGAATTCGGTGTATTGCTTGGTCCAGTTATCACACAGCCCCAATTGGGCGTTTTTTTTGCAGCCTCGGGCGGGCATACTAGGCCGTCCCTTACCCTGGTGCCGCCCGCCCCTATGCTTCGCGTCCTGATCGCCCTTGCTCTGACCTGCCTGCTCCAACCGGCCTTCGCTGACGAGCGCGCGCAAACCCAACAGCAACTGGACGCCACGCGTCAGGACATTGCCGAGTTGAAAAAACTCCTGGGCAAGCTTCAGGAAGAAAAGTCCGGCGTGCAGAAAGAGCTCAAGGGCACTGAAACCGAGATGGGCAAGCTGCAAAAGCAGGTCGACGCGCTGCAGAAAGAACTGCAGAAAAGCGAAGCCGAGCTGCAGCGGCTCGATGCAGAGAAAAAAAAACTCCAGAGCGCGCGCACTGAACAGCAGCGACTGATCGCCATTCAGGCCCGGGCGGCCTATCAGAACGGTCGCCAGGAATACCTCAAACTGCTGCTCAACCAGCAGAATCCCGAGAAATTCGCCCGCACCCTGACCTATTACGATTACCTGAGCCAGGCGCGCCTGGAGCAGTTAAAGAGTTTCAACGAAACCCTGCGCCAGTTGGCCAATGTCGAAAAAGACATCGGTTTGCAGCAGGCGCAACTGCTGGTGCAGAAAAGCGACCTCGACACCCAGCGCGAAGCACTCGAGAAAGTCCGCAAGGAGCGTCAGCAGGTCCTCGCCAAACTCAACGATGACGTGAAAGCCCGCGATCAGAAACTTGCCGCCCGCGAGCAGGATCAGGCAGACCTGTCTAAAGTCCTTAAAACCATTGAAGAAACCCTGGCCCGCAAGGCTCGTGAGGCAGAAGAAGCGCGGCAAAAAGCGCTGATCGCCCAGCAGGAAGCGGAAAAAAAGCGCTTGCGTGAGGCGCAGGCTGACACCAGCGACGCCCCACGCAAACCCGTCAGATCAAGCCCCGGCGCACTGGTATCGAGCAGCGGCGAAACGTTTGGCGGGCCTTTTGCTGCAACCCGGGGAAAACTTCCGTGGCCGGTTGATGGTCGATTACTCGCACGCTTCGGTGAAAGCCGTGGCGACGATGCCCGGACCAAGTGGGATGGCGTGATGATCAGCGCTTCCGCCGGCAGTCAGGTGCACGCCGTACACGGCGGGCGCGTAGTGTTTGCCGACTGGCTGCGCGGTGCCGGGCTGCTGGTGATCCTTGATCACGGCAACGGTTTTCTGAGTCTTTACGGCCACAACCAGACGCTGCTCAAGTCAGCGGGGGATGTGGTCAAAGCGGGCGAGTCGATTTCCACTGTCGGTAACAGTGGCGGTCAGGACACGCCCGCGCTGTATTTCGCAATTCGTCAGCAGGGTCACCCGAGTGATCCGGCGCAATGGTGTCGTGCGCAAGGATAAGCACGTAACCTAATTCAGGAGTTCGTTCGACATGCTGCATTTGTCCCGCCTTACCTCGCTGGCCCTGACGATCGCCCTGGTGATCGGCGCGCCTCTGGCGTTCGCCGCGCAACCGGCCCCGACCGTCGCTCCGGCAGGCACTGCCGCGACCGCCAAGGCACCGTTGCCGCTGGAAGAGTTGCGCACTTTCGCCGAGGTCATGGACCGGATCAAAGCCGCGTACGTCGAACCGGTGGACGACAAGACCCTGCTGGAAAACGCGATCAAGGGCATGCTCAGCAACCTCGACCCGCATTCGGCCTACCTCGGCCCGGAAGACTTCACCGAACTGCAGGAAAGCACCAGCGGTGAGTTCGGCGGCCTGGGCATCGAAGTCGGCGCCGAAGACGGCTTCATCAAGGTCGTCTCGCCGATCGATGACACGCCCGCGTCGAAGGCTGGTATTCAGGCTGGCGACTTCATCGTCAAGATCAACGGCCAGCCAACCCGCGGCCAGACCATGACCGAAGCCGTCGACAAGATGCGCGGCAAGATCGGCCAGAAAATCACCTTGACCCTGGTTCGCGACGGCGGAACGCCGTTCGACGTGACCCTGGCGCGCGCAGTGATTCAGGTGAAGAGCGTCAAGGCGCAACTGCTGGAATCGGGCTACGGCTATATCCGCATCACCCAGTTCCAGGTCAAGACCGGTGAAGAAGTCTCCAAAGCCCTGGCCAAGCTGCGCAAGGACAACGGCAAGAAGCTCAACGGCATCATCCTCGACCTGCGCAACAACCCCGGCGGCGTGCTGCAATCGGCGGTGGAAGTGGTAGACCACTTCATCACCAAGGGCCTGATTGTCTATACCAAAGGCCGAATCGCCAACTCCGAGTTGCGTTTCTCGGCTACCGGCAAGGACGAAAGCGAAGCGGTGCCAATGGTCGTGCTGATCAACGGTGGCAGCGCCTCGGCCTCGGAAATCGTCGCCGGCGCCCTGCAGGATCAGAAACGCGCCGTGGTCATGGGCACCACCAGTTTCGGCAAGGGCTCGGTGCAAACCGTATTGCCGCTGAACAACGACCGCGCGCTGAAGATCACCACCGCGCTGTACTTCACACCGAACGGCCGCTCGATTCAGGCCCAAGGCATCGTCCCGGACATCGAAGTGCGTCGCGCGAAGATCACCAACGAAGCCGACAGCGAATACTTCAAGGAAGCCGATCTGCAAGGTCACTTGGGCAACGGCAACGGCGGCGCCGACAAACCTTCCGGCTCCGCAGGCAAGGCCAAAGCCATGCCGCAGGATGACGATTACCAGTTGGCCCAGGCCCTGAGCCTGCTCAAAGGGCTGAGCATTACCTCCGGCCGCTGAGGATGTTGCTGCGCTTTCTCGGCGTCCTGTTGTGCTGTCTGGCGGGTGCTGCGCATGCAGAGCCCACCAGTCCAGCGCCGCACAAGGCCTATCTGACATTGATCATCGACGATCTGGGGCAGAATCTGCCCCGGGATCGCCGTGTACTTGCCCTGCCCGGCCCGGTGACGGCGGCGATCATGCCCGACACCCCTCACGCCACCGAGTTTGCCCGCGAAGCCCATCGCGCCGGCAAGATCGTCATCCTGCACATGCCCATGGACCCGGCCACCGGCCCCTATGCCTGGCATCCTGAACTGCCCATCGAAGAACTGCAGAAACGCCTGAACGCCGCGTTTGAAAAAGTACCGTTCACCGCCGGTATAAACAACCACATGGGCAGCCGCATGACCGCACAGCCAGCGGCAATGGCGTGGCTGATGGGTGAGTTGCAGCGGCGGCACAAGTTCTTCGTCGACAGCCGCACCAGCGCGCAGACCGTCGCCGCGCAGCAAGCGCAAAAAATCGATCTGGCCAGCGTTTCGCGGGATGTTTTTCTGGATGACGAGCGTACCGAAGCGGCGATTACCAATCAGCTTCAGACCGCGATCGCATTGGCGCACAGGCAGGGTTCAGCAGTCATGATCGGCCATCCGTATCCGCAGACCCTGGCAGTGCTGGAACGCGAACTGCCGAAGCTGAAGGCGCAGGGCATCGACTGGATCGATGTCAGGCAAATGATCAGCGTGCGCAGCAATCGCGCCATGGCGGGTCATGGCAAGGGCGGCGTGTATCGGTAATACGCTGTCACGCGTGAACATACATAGTTACCGCCATGGGCCTTGCCCGCATCCGGATAGTGAGACCTGCAAAAGGTCGCGACTCCCCCGAGTCGCATTCAACTATCGAGGATTGACCATGAGCACGCATGACAAGACGGCCGTCTCGGCCGAGCAAATGAAAACCATCCGTTACGACAACCTGCTGATCAATTTCACAACGGAACTTCTGCGCATCTGGGACACCACCGGTTCGCGAGCAAAACCAGCAGCCTTTTGGCGTCCAACGCCCCCAGCAGATGTGCTTCCCGGCTTCTTTTCGTTGGGCGACGTTGTGATCGATGAGCACAAAAACATTAGCGGCAGACACGTGGTAGCCGTGGTTTGCGAGGACGAAGCAGCCCGTACAGATCCGGCCAAAGGCAAAGCACTGGCTCGGCCTGATGATTACGAGCTTATCTGGAAGGATTCAGGCTCCGGATCGAAGAAAGACGGGGCCATCTGGCGCCCTGTTCCTCCCGAGGGTTACGTGGCGCTGGGATCAGTATGCTCCGACGGCCACGACAAACCTTCATTCAACGCGATACGTTGTGTCCGCGCCGATCTGGTTACCGCTTCGGCCTCCGGCGAACCGCTGTGGTCCGACAAGGGCAGCGGAGCTCGACAAAGCATTTGCGCCTGGGGCGCCATACCTCCAGTGCCCTCTGCGGATGAAATCCACTTGGCGCCAGGTACGTTTCTTGGCTTCAACGGTTACTCCAGGCCGGCTCATTTTCTCGCCTACTCATTGCGCTTCAGGATGCCGGTCGAGAACCGCCTTTTACCTCCCGCCCCGGTACTCAGGGACGTAACGCCACCTTCTGTGCAGAAACCAGAGCAACCGACCGGTTGCGTCCGACTGCCGTGGTTCACGGTAAAAGATCCGCAGCTCTCGCGACCCGAGCAACTGCGTAACTCGCCCTTCTACGACTTGCAGCGCTCGGATCATTATCAGCTCGTCGGCCATAGTCATAACCGCACAAACGCTACCACCACGTCCCGCTGGACCGTCGCCCGCAGTCAGCGCTCAGGCAGCTTGCTAGCGTTCAGCGAACTCACCTCGATCGAGTTTGATGCGCAATGGCAAAACCAGGCTGCACAGCCATTTCAGTTCAAAGCGCGATTAAATGGTGAATTCACCCACAGCGACATCCACTCGAACCAATGGCACGACACCGGGCGCCTCGAGGTCGCCGCCATCGTCCCCAGAAACAGCGCACTAGCGGTCTATGTGCTGCAAAGTGACTACACGCTGCTGCGCGCGGACGGTAGTCGCGTTACCAGCGACATCAGTCACACCGACTGCAGCAGCCTGCATTTCAGTGAATACACGCCACCGGAACCGACGGTGACAGGCACCGCCGCCGAGCCAGTGCTCGCACAAGCGCCAGTCGCTACAGATAGCGCCCCATGATTTCATCGACCACACCTTCTTTGCGCAGTTGATCCAGCGCGGTCTGAAGCTTGTTCACGACTTCGTCGGAAACCTCCTTGTTCAGCGCCAGATACAACTCGGCGCTGTTAAAGCGCAGCACGGTCTTCAGACCGGTCACGCCATCCTGCCGTGCCAGATAACGCCCGGCAGGATCGCCGGTGGCCCACAGATCAATCTGACCGTTGACCAGTTTCTTCGCGTTGTCCTGATCGCGCAGCACCACCACAGGCTTGAGGCCCTGCTTGGTCAGGGTCTCGGCAATCGCATCGCCCTTGTAGGCGCCGATCTTGTATTGGCGGGCGTCATTGAGGGTTTGGAGGGTGATCTTGCTGTCGGCCCTGGCTAACAGGATCCAGTCGTCGGGGCCGATCGGCCCAACCCATTTGAAGCGGTTTTCCCGATCGGGCAAACGCGCCATCACAAAGGCGCCGTACCCTGGATTTTCCAGCGCAAGCTTGTAGACACGCTCCCAAGGGAAACGCAGGGTCAGGCTGTACGTGAGGCCGGCGCGCTGAAACATTTCGCGGACGATGTCGGTGGCGATGCCGTTGATGTTCTCGCCCTGGGCGAAATTCTTGCCGTTCTTCGCCATGTTGTACGGCGGGAAGTTTTCGGTGAGCAGCACCAGATCGGTGGCGGGACCGGTTTCGGCCCGAGCGGTGTTGAACAACAACACCGAGGCACTGGCAAGCACAAGAAGCAGGTGTTTGATCATGTCGGGCTACCGGAATCCATGGCGTGCCCAAGAGTGCCTTGGGTGCGCCATGCTGTCCACTGGCCTGTATGTTTAGCGCATGACGATGCCGCGCTTGGCCATGTACGCCTTGGCTTCCTGCACGGTGTATTCGCCGAAGTGGAAAATACTCGCCGCCAGCACCGCGCTGGCATGGCCTTCCAGAATGCCGTCAGCCAGGTGCTGAAGGTTGCCGACACCACCGGAAGCGATCACCGGGATGCCCAGCGCATCGCTGATGGCGCGGGTCACGCCGAGGTCGAAGCCATTCTTCATGCCGTCCTGATCCATGCTGGTCAGCAGGATCTCGCCAGCGCCCAGGCCTTCCATTTTTTTTGCCCACTCGACCGCGTCGAGGCCGGTTGGCTTGCGCCCGCCATGGGTGAAGATTTCCCAGCGTGGGGTTGCGCCGGGGCCGGAAACTTTCTTGGCGTCGATGGCAACGACGATGCACTGCGAGCCGAAATGCTGCGCCGCTTCGCCAACGAATTCCGGGTTGAACACAGCGGCAGTATTGATCGACACCTTGTCCGCGCCGGCATTGAGCAGGTTGCGGATGTCCTGCACGGTGCGCACGCCACCGCCGACGGTCAGCGGAATGAACACCTGGCTGGCCATGCGCTCGACGGTATGCAGCGTGGTGTCACGCCCATCGACGCTGGCGGTGATGTCGAGAAAGGTAATCTCGTCAGCGCCCTGCTCGTCATAACGACGGGCGATTTCCACCGGGTCACCGGCATCGCGGATGTTTTCGAACTTCACACCTTTGACGACCCGGCCGTTGTCCACGTCCAGGCAAGGGATGATGCGTTTGGCTAACGCCATGCTTAATCTCCGATTAAGAGTTGCAAGCTTCAAGCCTCAAGCTGCAAGAAGAGCGGATCGCGGTCGGGTTTCTGACTTGCAGCTTGCAGCTTACAACTTGGAGCTGGCCGCGTAGCCATCACAAAAAGCTTGAGCCTCTGCAACATCCAAAGTGCCCTCATAGATCGCCCGGCCGGTGATTGCACCGATGATGCCCGGTGCCTTGGCGTCGAGCAGCGACTTGATGTCACCGAGGTTATGGATGCCGCCGGAAGCGATCACCGGGATCTTCGTCGCAGCGGCCAGCGCGGCGGTGAACGGTACGTTACAGCCCTGCATCATGCCGTCTTTGGCGATGTCGGTATAAACGATCGATGACACGCCGTCGGCTTCAAATTGCCTGGCCAGGTCGATGACCTGCACGGTGCTGATTTCAGCCCAGCCGTCGGTGGCGACGAACCCGTCTTTGGCATCCAGACCGACAATGATCTTGCCCGGGAAGGCGCGGCAGGCTTCAGCGACAAACGCCGGATCCTTCACCGCTTTGGTACCGATGATCACGTAGCTCACGCCGGCCTTGACGTAGTGCTCGATGGTTTCCAGCGAGCGGATACCGCCACCGATCTGAATCGGCAGGCTCGGGTAACGCTTGGCAATCGCCGTGACCACTTCGCCGTTGACCGGCTGACCTTCAAAGGCACCGTTGAGGTCGACCAGATGCAGACGACGGCAACCGCCCTCCACCCACTTGGCAGCCATGCTCACCGGGTCATCGGAGAACACGGTGGAATCTTCCATGCGGCCCTGGCGCAGACGTACGCAGGCGCCGTCCTTGAGATCGATAGCGGGAATAATCAGCATGCTTTTTCCTTCGTCAAAAGAGCGGCAAGCTGCAAGCCATAAGCTGCAAGCGCGCACGCGCGTCTATCTCTTGCAGCTAGCAGCTTGACGCTTGCCGCTGCTCTTAATTTTTTTCGAGCGCCCACAGGTCACTTTCGATGCTTTCAAACCGCTCCTTGAGGTGGGTCTGCACATCGAAAATCGCCCTGTTGTAATAGTGCGGAGCAATCTCGCGGGTAAACAGCTCAAGAATTTCCGCCGCCTCGAATGAACCCAGGTGCAGTTCGAAACGGTCTTCCATGAACCGCTGAATCTTGCGATTGGCCTCGCTCTCCTGCTCGGCAGTGAGCGTCAGGATCGGCGGCTTGGACTTCTTGGCAGCCATTTACCAGCGACCGTCCCACGCGGCGAAGTTCTGCAGCAGTTGCAGGCCGTGGGTATGGCTTTTCTCCGGGTGGAACTGCACGGCGAAACGCGAACCATCGGCCAATGCTGCGGCGAAATCGACCCCGTAATGACCGCTGCCCACCACCTGCCGCGCGTTGGCGGCGGCGATGTAGTAGCTGTGCACGAAGTAGAAACGCGCCAGATCCGGAATGTCGTGCCAGAGCGGGTGACTGATGTTCTGCTTGACCTCGTTCCAGCCCATGTGCGGAACCTTGAGGTGCTCGCCGTCTTCATGCAGATCCTTGCCGAAGAACTTCACCGCGCCGGGGAACAGGCCGATGCAGTCGACGCCGTCGTTCTCTTCGCTGCTGTCGAGCAAAGCCTGCATGCCGACGCAGATGCCGAGAAACGGCCGATCCTGGCTGACCTCACGCACCAGCGAGTCAAAGCCGAGGCGACGAATCTCCGCCATGCAATCGCGAATCGCGCCAACACCGGGGAAGACCACGCGGTCGGCTTCACGTATCACGTTCGCATCACTGGTGATCAGCACCTTGCCAGCACCAACGTGCTCCAGGGCCTTGGCCACCGAGTGCAGGTTGCCCATGCCGTAGTCGATAACTGCAACCGTCTGCATTACAGAACGCCTTTGGTCGACGGCATTTGCCCGGCCATGCGCTCATCCAGCTCGACGGCCATGCGCAGCGCGCGGCCGAAAGCCTTGAACACGGTTTCGATCTGGTGGTGAGTGTTGGTGCCGCGCAGGTTGTCGATGTGCAGGCTGACCAGCGCGTGATTGACGAAGCCCTGGAAGAATTCCTGGAACAGGTCAACGTCGAAGCCGCCGACGGTGGCGCGGGTGTACGGCACGTGCATCTGCAAACCCGGACGACCAGAGAAGTCGATGACCACACGCGACAGCGCTTCATCGAGCGGCACGTAGGCGTGACCGTAACGACGGATGCCTTTCTTGTCGCCGATGGCTTTGGCGAAAGCCTGGCCGAGGGTGATACCGACGTCTTCCACCGTATGGTGGTCGTCGATATGCAGATCGCCCTTGCATTCGATATCCAGATCGATCAACCCGTGACGGGCAATCTGATCCAGCATGTGCTCAAGAAAAGGAACACCGATATCGAATCGGGCCTTTCCGGTGCCATCAAGGTTGATCGAGGCTTTGATCTGGGTTTCCAGAGTGTCGCGCTCGACAGACGCCTTACGTTCGGCCATCACCAGCTCCGCAAAATCATTGGGCGAAAAAGGCAGCCATTATAGGCACGCAGGAGGCAAACAGAAACACGAGAGGTGAGATGCCTGACGGATAGAATGCCCGGCTGTCGCGGGTAGACATGTCCATACAAGCCATTACAGGCACCCAGAAACAACTGTAGGAGTGAGCCTGCTCGCGATGAGGGCCTGACTGTCACCATTTCTGTGACTGTCAGACCGCTATCGCGAGCAGGCTCACTCCTACAGGGGTACTACATTTTACTTAGTGAAACAGTACCGCCGTCTTCTGCAGGGTCACCCACACACCCCACGCCAGCGGTATACCGACCACCAGCCACGCAGCAATAGCCAGCGGCTTGCTGCCCGGCGCGGCTTTCCACTCCAGCACGGTGCTGGCATCAGCGCCCTTGTCATGGCCCAGCGCTTGTTCGGCCGCCAGTTCGGCGTCGGTCATGAAGTACTTGTCGGCCACCGGGCGCACCATCAGGTTGCACAGGAAGCCCAGCACCAGCAGGCCGGCGAGGATATACAGGGTGATGTCATAGGCAGCTGCGCGTTCCACGCCGATGCTCAATTGATATTCACGCAAGTAGTTCACCAGCACCGGACCGAGCACACCCGCAGCGGCCCAGGCAGTCAGCAGACGACCGTGGATCGCACCGACCATCTGCGTACCGAACAGGTCGGCCAGATAGGCCGGAACCGTGGCAAAACCACCGCCGTACATCGACAGGATGATGCAGAACGCCGCCACAAACAGCGCAACGTTGCCCAGATGGCCCATGTTCGGAATCAGTGCGTACAGGGCGAAACCCAGCGCAAAGAACACAAAGTAGGTGTTCTTGCGGCCCAGGTAGTCCGAGAACGAAGCCCAGAAGAAGCGGCCACCGATATTGAACAGGCTCAGCAGACCCGTGAAGCCGGCTGCGATCGCGGCAATCGAGGCCAACTGGCCTGCATCGAGTTGCCCGAACGGCACGTCAACGCCCAGCAGTTTGCCGCCGAACACTTCCTGCAACAGTGGCGAGGCCATGCCGAGGATGCCGATACCCGCCGAAACGTTCAGGCACAGCACCAGCCACACCAGACGGAATTGCGGGGTTTTCCACGCTACGTTCACATGGACGTGACGGTTGGTGATCATCGCGTTCGAGGCTTTCTTCGCCGGCGCGGTCCAGCCTTCAGGCTTCCAGCCCGTTGGCGGCACGCGGTACGACAGAGCGCCACCGATCATGAACACGAAGTAGATCGCCGCCATGGCCACGAAGCTCTGCCATACGCCCACACCTTCTGGCGAAGCGAAGTGGCTCATCAACGCGGTTGCCAACGGTGCGCCGACCATCGCGCCGCCGCCGAAGCCCATGATCGCCATGCCGGTCGCCATGCCGCGCTTGTCCGGGAACCACTTGATCAGAGTCGACACTGGCGAAATATAGCCCAGGCCCAGGCCGATACCGCCGATCACGCCGGAGCCGATCCACATCAGCCAGATCTGGTGGGTATAGATACCCAACGCAGAAATCAGCAGACCGCCGCACCAGCACAGGGCCGAGACGACGCCTGCCTTGCGCGGACCGGCGTGTTCCAGCCAGCCACCCCAGATCGCTGCCGAGCAGCCGAGGAAGATGAAGAACAGCGTGTAGATCCAGCCGAGCATGGAGATCGGCCAGTCGCAGTTCGAAGAAAACACCTGTGCGATGAAGCTCATGTCCGGTGCACAAGCCACTGGAGCGGTAACGCCCAATGCCTTGGACAGCGGCAACCAGAACACCGAGAAGCCGTAGGCCATGCCGATGCACAAGTGAATGGCCAGCGCGGCCGGTGGCACCAGCCAGCGGTTGAAACCGGGCTTGGCGATAATGCGTTCCTTGGACAGGAACCCAGGCTGGGCGGTGTCGAGACCGTCCGCCGTAATGCTCGTGCTCATTGTGTATCCCCCAATTATTAGTATGGTTCGCCAGCCACTGTTCACCCTCGGCCTTATGCACGCAGGCATGACCGTTTTTTTAGGTGAAGCTCCTTGAAGGCGCGACGTTAAGTCGCAGAAGGGCGGACGAACTGGCGAAGGTTACCATTCTCAGGTGACAGAAAAACCAAACTGATATCACCTTTTTTCAGTCATCTGATCTCTACACCTCGGGGAAACGCATGCCAATCATTGTCCAGACGCTGAAAAACGCCACTTATAAGGATCAACAGGATTTGCAGAAAATCTATCGCGACGCGCCCCAATGGCTGTTTGCACCGTTTTCCGCCGAGGCCGATCTGATCGAGACTGCGTTGGCGGATGGTTCTTTTATTGCCGGGCGTTTCAATGATCGGCTGCTCGGCGCCGGGCGCCTGCAAAGGCACCAGGACGTTTGGTATTTGTCTCATTTATGCGTACGAAAAGTTACTCGACGCCGCGGGGTCGCTGAACGCCTGGTGAACCAAGCGCAGAAAATGGCGTCGCAAGCGGGGGCTGACTTGCGCCTGCTGGCGCCTGCCGGGCATCTTGAGATTGAGGCTCTGGCCGCCAGGTTACAGGTACCGCTGACGGTACTGGCCACATGACGCCACCCCGAAGCAGGCCGTTGCAGCGCTATACTGCGCGGCTAGATGACGAATTCGACTAATTACAAGGACTCGCCCATGAAAGCGTTCGGCAAAATCCTGGGTCTGGTACTTCTCGGGCTGTTGCTGATCATTGTGGCGGCAGGTTTCGCCCTGACCCACCTCTTCGATCCCAACGACTACAAAGACGAGATCCGCCAGATTGCCCGCGACAAGGCCCACATCGAGCTGACGCTCAATGGCGATATCGGCTGGAGCCTGTTCCCCTGGCTCGGCCTGGAACTGCACGAGGCCAGCGTCGCCACTCTGGCAAAGCCTGCCGAACCGTTTGCCGACTTGCAGATGCTCGGCCTGTCGGTGCGCGTGCTGCCACTGCTGCGCCGCGAAGTGCAGATGAGCGACGTGCGCGTCGAAGGTCTCAACCTGCGCCTGAACCGTGACAAGAACGGTCATGGCAACTGGGAAGACATCGGCAAGGTGCCGGTGGCGCCCGGCGCGACTGCGCCAGCCACGCCTGCCGCTGCCGCCAGCGAACCGACGGTCGCCGTGGAAAAACCGGCGCAGCCCATTCGCCTCGACATCGACAGCCTGACCGTCAACAACGCCCGCGTCGAATACACCGATGAGCTGACCGGCAAGCAGTTCAGCGCTGAAAGCATCCAGTTGAGCACCGGCCCGGTCCACGATTCGACCAACATTCCGGTGAAGGCCACCGCGTTCCTCGGCACAAACCAGCCGGTGCTGCGCGTGCGCACCGAGCTCAGTGGCGAACTGCGCTTTGAACGCGCCCTGCAACGCTACAAGCTCGAAGACCTGAAGCTGTCCGGTGAACTCGCCGGCGATCCGCTGCAAGGCAAGACCATGACCTTCTCGGCCCAAGGCCAGTTCTTGCTGGACAAGGCAGCAAACGTCGCCGAATGGACCGGCATCAAGATCTCCGCCAACCAGTTGCGGGCCTTGGGTGAGCTGAAAGCCAACGACCTCGACAAGACACCACAGATCAGCGGTGGTATCTCCATCGCCCAGTTCGATCTGGCGAAGTTCGTCGACAGCATCGGCCAGACCTTGCCGAAGATGGGCGAAGGCAGCCTGAGCAAGGTCGAGCTGGTCAGCCGCGTTGCGGCTACCCCGACCAGTCTGTCGTTCGACAACATCAACCTGAAACTCGACGACAGCAGTTTCAGCGGACGCATCGCCATCGAAGACTTCGCCAAACAGTCGCTACGCGCGATCCTCAAGGCTGACACGTTCAACGTCGACCGCTACTTGCCACCGAAATCGGCTCAGGCCAATAGCGCCACGCAAACACGTCAGGCTGAAGTCGCCAATACCGAGGCAGGTGCCGTGGCAGGTACTACGCCACTGCCGGATAAACCGAGCAAAACCGCCTGGAGCACCGAACGCCTGCTGCCGGTTGAGCGCCTGGCCAAACTCGACGTCGATGCCGACCTGACCTTCGGCCAACTGACCCTCGACAAACTGCCGATCCAGAACGCTGCGCTGAAAGCCAACGGCCAGGGCGGTCTGCTGACCCTGACCAATCTCAGTGGCGACCTGTACAACGGCGGTTTCGTCGCCAACGGCACGCTGGACGTGCGCCCAAGCGCCCCCGTATTGAATTTGCAGACCCGCCTCAATCGCGTTCCGGCGGAAAAAATCATCGAAAGCCAGGGCAAGAATCCGCCGGTCAAAGGCTTGGTGACTCTCACCAGCACCGTCACCGGCAGCGGCAACAGCCAGCAGGCGCTGATCGACACACTGAACGGCAACGCCAGTTTCGTCATCAACAACGGTGTGTTGCTCAACGCCAACCTTGAGCAGCAATTGTGCAAAGGCATCGCCACGCTCAATCGCAAAACCCTCAGCGGCGAGCCTCGAGGCAAAGACACGCCGTTCGAGGAACTCAAGGGCAATCTGACCGTGCGCAACGGCGTCGCCAGCAACCCGGACCTGAAAGTGCGTATCCCCGGCATGACCGTCAACGGTGACGGCGATATCGACCTGCGCGTGCTGGGCATGGATTATCGCGTCGGCATCATCGTCGAAGGCGACACCAGCGCCATGCCCGACCCGGCCTGTCAGGTCGGCGATAAATTCGTCGGCATCGAGTGGCCGCTGCGCTGCCGTGGCCCGCTGGAGCTGGGCGCGAAGGCGTGCCGCATCGACAATGACCGTCTCGGTCAGGTGGCGAGCAAACTGGCCGGCAACAAACTCAGCGAAAAGATCGACGAAAAACTGGGTGACAAAGTCAGCCCGGAACTGAAAAACGCATTGAAGGGGCTGTTCAAGCGATGACAGCGGAGCAGTTTTCCACGGCGGTGCTGGAGTGGTTCGACCGCCACGGCCGCCACGATTTGCCTTGGCAGCAGAACATCAGCCCGTATCGGGTGTGGGTCTCGGAGATCATGCTGCAGCAGACCCAGGTCAGCACCGTGCTCAATTACTTCGACCGGTTCATGGCCGCGCTGCCGACGGTCGAAGCACTGGCCGCCGCGCCGGAGGATGAAGTGCTGCACCTGTGGACCGGGCTGGGTTACTACACTCGCGCACGCAATCTGCAGAAAACCGCAAAGATTGTCGTCAGCCAGTACGGCGGCGAATTTCCACGGGATGTGGAAAAACTCACCGAGCTGCCGGGCATTGGCCTGTCCACCGCTGGCGCCATCGCGAGCATCAGCATGGGCCTGCGCGCGCCGATCCTCGACGGCAACGTCAAACGCGTGCTGGCGCGCTTCACCGCGCAAGAGGGTTATCCCGGCGAACCGAAAGTGGCCAAACAGCTGTGGGCCAACGCCGAGCGCTTTACCCCGCACGACCGGGTCAACGCCTACACCCAGGCGATGATGGACCTCGGCGCCACACTCTGCACGCGCAGCAAGCCGAGCTGCCTGTTGTGTCCGCTGGAGCGCGGCTGCGAGGCACACATGCTCGGCCTGGAAACCCGCTACCCGATCCCCAAGCCGCGCAAGGCCATCCCGCAAAAACGCACATTGATGCCGATGCTCGCCAACGACGAGGGCGCGATCCTGCTTTACCGCCGCCCGTCGACGGGCCTGTGGGGCGGTTTGTGGAGCCTTCCGGAACTTGACGACCTCGACGATCTGCAACATCTGGCCGATCAACACTCGCTGACAATGGGCCAACAGCAGGCGCTGCCAAGCCTCGTCCACACGTTCAGCCATTTCCAGCTGTCCATCGAACCCTGGCTGGTCCAGGTGCAGGAAGCCAGCCACCACGTGGCCGAGGCCGACTGGCTCTGGTATAACCTCGCCACCCCGCCGCGCCTGGGCCTCGCCGCCCCGGTCAAGACCTTGCTCGAACGCGCGGCCGCCGTCTTGAATGCAGGAGAATCGCCATGACCCGCACCGTAATGTGCCGCAAGTACAAAGAACAACTCGAAGGCCTTGAGCGCGCACCGTTCCCGGGCGCCAAAGGTCAGGACATCTACGACAACGTGTCCGCCAAGGCCTGGGCCGACTGGCAGAAACACCAGACCCTGCTGATCAATGAAAAGCGCCTGAACATGATGAATGCCGAAGATCGCAAATACCTCCAAGGCGAAATGGACAAGTACTTCTCCGGCGAGGAATACGCCAAGGCCGAAGGCTACGTGCCGCCCAGCGAATAACCTGCGATTTTCGTAAGCGACGGAATTAATTTAAGAAATTTTCAAAAAGTCGTTGACGTAAATCCGAAAAACCCTTTTAATGCGCCCCGTTGCCCAGATAGCTCAGTCGGTAGAGCAGGGGATTGAAAATCCCCGTGTCGGCGGTTCGATTCCGTCTCTGGGCACCAAATACCGAAAACCCTGAATCGCAAGATTCAGGGTTTTTTTATGCCTGCGATTTAGTCAGGGTGGTTTCCGGACCCTTGATCCGCGCTACCATCACCGCCCCTTACGGAAGAGGGTTATCCCCGCGATGAACCACAAACGAACCCGCGTGCCCCTGCCCCATCCGCCGCCGCCCCGGGAAGGCCTGGTGTCCAGAGGACTGGCGATCATGATTTGCCTGTTTCTAATCGGTACCGGCGCGCTGCTGGGCTACTCCGCCATCGACGGCGTTATCCACGAGACGATCACCACCGCCACGCGCGGCGGGCCGGCCAAGGTCTACACCCTCGCCGGGCAACCGGGCGCGTACTGGTTTCATGTCATCCTTCAAGGTCTGTTCGGCGTGTTGCTGCTGGCCGCAGGCCTGGCGTGGCACAGACTGACGAGGATCGACAAACCTGCGGCCAGAACCAAACGCAAATCGCGTTCGCGCTAACGGTTGCCGTCAAGCGTACGAAACGGACTACAGACGTCTGCCCGGCAAAGCCTTGGTCCTGGGCAACGTCCTGCAATAGCAATCTCCTCTTCCTGCGGACTTCACCGTCTCTCCCGACATATCCAAACCGCGACAATCGTCATGCTTTTGCGTCTGTTCACCCTGACGCGGAAGACCCGATGAGCCAGCTCAAACCTGCTGAAACGCAAGACCCGAAAATCGATTCACTGCTGGGCGAACTGGGCGAGCTGATTCGCCAGGCCCGGCAAAAAGTGTTGCGAGCGGTTGATACGATTCAAGTGCAGACTTGCTGGCAGATCGGCCGGCATATTGTCGAGTTTGAGCAAAAAGGCGCTCAGCGTGCGGGCTATGGCGCTGCTGGCGAAGGACCTGACGGGGCAATTTGGGAAGGGGTTTGATGAACGCAATCTGCGATATATGCGCAGCTTCTATCAGTCTTTTCCAATTTGGAACGCAGTGCGTTCCGAATTGAGCTGGACCCATTACCGTCGCCTGCTACGCGTCGAAAGTGAGAAAGCGCGCCTGTGGTACATGAACGAATGTGCCGACCTCAACTGGTCAAGCCGCGCCCTTGATCGGCAGATCCTGACGCTCTATTACGAGCGCCTTCTCATGAGTCAGGACAAAACCGAAGTGGTCGAGGAAGCGACCATCAACATCAACGCGATGAAATGCAATCCACGGGAATTCATTCGCGATCCGGTCATGCTCGAATTCCTCGGCCTGCCCTCGGCGGGAAAAGTCAGAGAGAGCGGGCTCGAACAAGCTCTCATCGATCACCTGCAAAGCTTTCTGCTTGAACTGGGCAAAGGCTTCTCCTTTGTCGCTCGGCAACAACGCATCAGCACTGACGGCGTCGATCTCTATATCGATCTGGTGTTTTACAACTACCTGCTCAAGTGCTTCGTGATCATCGACCTCAAACGCGGCAAACTCAGCGCCCGCGACGTCGGGCAGATGGACATGTATGTGCGCATGTACGACGAGCTCAAGCGCAGCGAGGGCGACAAGCCGACTGTCGGCATCATTCTCAGCGCCGAGAGCAACGACTCGGTTGCGCGCTATTCGATGCTCAAAGGCAACGAGCAACTGTTCGCCAGCAGTTACAAGACGATACTGCCGAGCGAAGAAGAGTTACGCGCCGAACTGAACCGCGAACAGGCGCTGATTGAAGAACGCATGCTCACCCAATCCCCTGAATAAACCGGCTGGATTGTTCTCGGGCAACGCTGAGACTATCGTTGGCAACTCTCCGCCGAGGTCGAGCGCCATGAGCAGCCAGCACACAACCGAACTGGAAGACGCCGAATCGAGCCAACCGGTTCTGACTGCAAGCGAAGGTATTTCCTTCAAGGAAACCGCCGCCGACGGTTATCCACTCGGTGGTTTTAGCTGGCGCCATGAATTGTCCGATCCGCAACGCCCGGTGGTCATCATCAACGCCGCCACGTCTGTGCGCTGTCGCCACTACTCACGATTCGCAGCCTATCTGTTCAGCCACGGCTTCGACGTGATGATCTACGACTATCGCGGCATCGGCGAATCGCGCCGCGCTTCGATCAAAGGCTTCAACGCGTCATGGAGCGACTGGGGCGCGCTGGATTTCGAAGCGATGCTCAAACGTGCGCAACGGGAATTTCCCGGCCAGCCCATCGATGTGGTCGGCCACAGTTTCGGCGGCTGCGCGGCGGGCCTGGCCGAATCGGGCGAAGTGATCCGACGGCTGGTCACCGTCGGTGCACAGTTCGCCTACTGGCGCGATTACGCTCCCGAGCAGCGCTGGCGAATGTTCGGCAAGTGGCATGTGGTGATGCCTTTGATGACGCTGCTCTGCGGCTATTTCCCCGGCAAGCGGCTCGGCTGGCTGGAGGACACGCCAGCGGGCGTGGTACGCGACTGGAGCACGCCCACGGCGCGTTACGAGCAACGTCCGAGCGGTCGCGCCCTGCTGCAAAGAAGCGCCGCGCTGCCCTTCGCCAGCGTCCGCGCGCAGACCTTGGCGATCAGCCTCAGCGACGATCCCTATGGCACAATCCCGGCCATCGAACGCCTGCTCGGCTACTTCAGCAACGCGGCCAAAACCCACCTGCGCATCGCGCCGCAGGACATCGACGAGCAACGAGTCGGACATTTCGCCTTTTTTCGCAGCGCATACCAAGCCACACTATGGCCCATCGCTCTGACCTGGCTGCAAACTGGCGCACTGCCCCGCGATACGCCCGGGCGGCAAGTGCCCTGCAGCTGAGCCCTCTCAACGCACCACGGAACAGATCATGGCCTCCGCCAACAAGCAGCAAAAACGCGCCACCCGGGCCAAAGCCAAGGCCAAGGCCAAGCAGAACCGCACCAAGCGCGCCGAAACGCCGGTCGAACTCGACCCGAACGACGACCGCATCGATTTCGAATCGGTGGACCTGACCGAACTGTTCAAGAAAATGATCGACGCCGAGAAGATCAGCCAACAAGCGATGTGCGCGGCTTTCCTTGAAGACCCGCTGCTGGAGCTGGTGTATGAGCAGGAAGGCGAAGAAGGCGCGATGGATTTCATCCTCGCGGCGTTGATCGAGTATCGCCAGTGGTCGCAGGAAACCGACGAGGCCGGCGCGCTGGCGTGGATCGAATCCCCGGCCTTCCAGGCCGACTATGTGGCGGCGTCCGACGCGATTGCCGCACAAACCCAACAGAAGAACTGAGTTCCCATGGCATCCCTGAACAAGCAACAGAAACGCGCCAAACGCGCCAAGGCCAAAGCCAAGCAAATACGTATGGTCGGGCGCAAACCGCTGGATCAGGACGAAGACCTCGGCCACCTCGCCGAGCCGATCCCGGAATACACCCTGGCGATGTTCAGCAAAATGCGCGACGCGGAAGCCGTCAGCCGCAACGAGATGTTGCTGACCCTGCTGCGCGAACTGGCGTTCATCATCGTTGATCACCCTGAATTGCTCGACATGGAAAATGCCGACAACGAAGGCATGGCCGCCACCCACCTGGCCGCCGACATGCTGATCGACTATCGCATGTGGGCCGATGGCATGACCATCGAAGAAGCCCAGGCCTGGCTGAGCGAGCCGCAGTTCATCACCGATTTCGGGGTGGCGCTGGATGCTTATGGGAAGTCGGTAGACAACCAGGAAGAAAAGAGCGAATAACCGCTGCTCAGAAATCAAAACGGCCGCGAGTCATCCCTGACAGCGGCCGTTTTTTGTTTGGATGGCTTAGCTACCCTTTGTCCGATGACAGTGTATATCCCGTTGACATATCCCGAGCACAACTTATCCTTAGGCCATCACAGGATCAGACCCAGAGGTCAAATATGGAACAGACCACAATTTTCATGAGCAACAGAAGTCAGGCAGTTCGGCTGCCAAAGGCAGTTGCGATGCCCGGCGACGTTAAACGAGTGGAAGTCATTGCGATTGGCAGAACACGCGTCATTACGCCTGCTGGAGAAAGCTGGGATAGCTGGTTTGATGGCGACAGCGTCAGCCCTGATTTCATGGCTGACCGTGAGCAACCCACTGATCAGGAGCGCGAGTCGTTCTGATGATCAAATACATGCTAGATACAAACATCTGCATCTTCACCATCAAGAACAAACCACAGGTTGTCCGGGAAGCTTTCAATCGACATTCCGGGCAATTGTGCGTCAGCGCTATCACGCTTATGGAGCTTATTTACGGTGCTGAAAAGTCCGCGGCCCCGGAAAAGAATCTGGCGATCGTCGAAGGTTTCGTTGCGCGACTGGAAGTCTTGCCTTTCGACAATGACGCAGCCGCACAGACCGGGATGATTCGATCTGAACTTGCGAAAGCGGGAACACCGATAGGGCCGTACGACCAAATGATCGCAGGCCACGCGCGGTCACTTGGACTTATCGTGGTCACGAACAATGTGCGGGAATTTGAACGTGTTTCCGGATTGCGTATTGAGGACTGGGTTTATCCCGACTGAGCAAAGCTCACAAACAAAAACGGCCGCTTGTCGTCACTGACAGCGGCCGTTTTGCATTACGCGTAATGGATCAGTTCAACACCACCGCGCCACGCTTTTCCAGCTTGCGACGACGCGCCACCAGCAGACCGGCGGCCACCACCATCAGGCTCAGCAGGCCTGTCGCGAGGATTTCCACGCGGTGCGCTTCCTGGAACAGCATGATGGTCAGCGCCGCGATGATGAAAATGATCACCGCGTAGGTCAGGCCTGGAAACAGCCACATGCTGAAGACGATTTTTTCGCCCCGCGCCATGCGCTGTTTGCGCATACGCAGTTGCGAGAACGCGATCACCAGATACACCAGCAGGGCGATGGCGCCGGAGCTGGCCAGCAGGAATTCGAACACCGCAGCCGGAGCGACATAGTTGGCGAAAGTGCAGAGGAACGCGGCGCCGGTCGACAGCATCACAGCCCAGTAAGGCGTGCCGCTTTTGTTGGTACGGGTCGACATGGCCGGCGCATCGCCGCGCTTGCCGAGGGAGAAGAGCATGCGCGAAGAGGTGTAGAGCGCCGAGTTCAGGCAACTGGTCACCGCGACCAGCACCACAATGTCGACGATCATTTTCGCGTTCGGGATGCCCATACGCTCAAGCACGGTCTGGTACGAACCGAGGTTGGCCAGTGTCGGATCGTTCCATGGCACCAGCGCCACGACGATGAAGATCGACACGAGGTAGAACAGGCCGATCCGCCAAATCACCGAGTTGGTCGCCTTGGAAATCTGTTGGCCCGGGTTCTTCGATTCCGCCGCCGCGATGGTGACGATTTCGGTGCCCATGAACGAGAACATGGTGGTCAGGATCGCGCCCAGCACAGCACCCATGCCGTTCGGCAGGAAGCCACCGCTGTCGAACAGATGCGACACGCCGCTGACCTGACTGGTCGGCAGGAAGCCGAAAATCGCCGCAAGGCCAAGGCCGATAAAGCCAATGATCGCCAGCACTTTGATCAGGGCGAACCAGAACTCGAACTCGCCGTAATTTTTCACGCTGAACAGGTTGGTCACGGTCAGCAACATCGTGATGACTAAAGCAAAGGCCCAGATATCGACGCCCGGGAACCACGCATGCAGGATGGTCGCGGCGGCGTTGGCTTCCAGCGGAATGACCAGGACCCAGAACCACCAATACAACCAGCCGATAGTGAAACCGGCCCAGTGGCCGATGGCGCGGTCGGCGTACGTTGAAAAGGAGCCGGTGTCCGGCGAGGCCACGGCCATTTCGCCGAGCATGCGCATCACCAGCACCACTAGCGTACCGGCAGCAGCGTAGGCCAGCAGCACAGCGGGGCCGGCGGCAGCAATGGCATGGCCGGAGCCAACGAACAGACCGGCGCCGATCACACCGGCGATAGACAACATGGTCACATGACGCGGTTTGAGCCCCTGTTCGAGGCCGTTGGAGCTTGGAATACTGCTCATCGAAACTACCTTTGCAAGGAAAGCGAGTGCATCCGGCCCGTCTGAAAATCCTTTCTCGTAAAAAGAATCCAACGGGCTGTTCCTTATTCTGCACGCAAGATTTGCGCCAAAATGTTTCAAATCCCTGCATGCCGGGGGCGTGGCGGGTGGTTCAGCTTTCGATGCAAGTCCTTGTGTTTAATGGCTATTCGCCCAAGCGTTACCCTGCGACTCACTTTCAAGACGAATTCGCGCACCAGAAACACACCTGAAAAGTGCGCGATGCACAGAAAAAGCGCAATTGAGGAACGTTCGGCCGGATAGCGCTTCCAACACCCCGCCAAAGCTGGCAACATCGCGCCTTTTTTTACGCGACACCCACGGGCTTGCGCGATCAAACACCCGTTCGGTTGTTGATGGGGCGACAGTCTGCTGCGCCGATGCGACAACCTGCCACATGCCACCCGTTTACCGCTCGTAGCGCTGTTGGCTGCCATTGAAACGCTATGCTAGCTTGGCCGCCTCGCCAGGAAGGCCCGCCAACAGCAGGAGCGCAACATATATGAGGAACGCACATGGCTGAGGCCACGCCCGCGCTTGAAATCCGCAACCTGCACAAACGCTACGGACAGCTTGAGGTGCTTAAAGGCATCTCGCTGTCCGCCCGCGACGGCGATGTGATCTCGATCCTCGGTTCCTCCGGTTCCGGCAAGTCCACGTTCCTGCGTTGCATCAACCTGTTGGAAAACCCGCACCAGGGCCAGATTCTGGTGGCCGGTGAAGAACTCAAACTCAAAGCCGCCAAAAATGGCGAACTGGTCGCCGCCGATGGCAAGCAGATCAATCGCCTGCGTTCCGAGATTGGTTTTGTATTTCAAAACTTTAATCTGTGGCCGCACATGAGCGTGCTCGACAACATCATCGAAGCCCCGCGTCGCGTGCTCGGCCAGAGCAAGGCCGAGGCCATCGAAGTCGCCGAAGCCCTGCTGGCCAAGGTCGGCATCGCCGACAAGCGCCACGCCTATCCAGCGCAACTGTCCGGCGGTCAGCAGCAACGCGCAGCGATCGCTCGCACACTGGCGATGCAGCCGAAGGTGATTCTGTTCGACGAGCCCACCTCCGCCCTTGACCCGGAAATGGTTCAGGAAGTACTTAGTGTCATCCGCGCATTGGCCGAAGAAGGCCGCACCATGCTGCTCGTGACCCACGAAATGGGCTTCGCCCGTCAGGTCTCCAGCGAAGTGGTGTTCCTTCACCAGGGCCTGGTAGAAGAGCAAGGCTCGCCACAGCAGGTGTTCGATAACCCGCTTTCGGCGCGCTGCAAACAATTCATGTCCAGCAACCGCTAACGGAGCAACATGCATGCAGAACTATAAAAAGGTCTTCCTGGCCGCAGCCGTCACCCTCGCGTTCAGCGCCGGTGCCATGGCTGAAACCCTGAAGATGGGCATCGAAGCGGCGTACCCGCCGTTCAACAACAAAGACGCCAGCGGTCAGGTTGTCGGCTTCGACAAAGACATCGGCGACGCCCTGTGCGCGAAGATGAAAGCCGAATGCACCGTGGTCACGTCCGACTGGGACGGCATCATCCCGGCCCTGAACGCGAAGAAGTTCGACTTCCTGATCTCCTCGCTGTCGATCACCGAAGAGCGCAAGGGCGCGGTTGATTTCACCGACCCGTACTACTCGAACAAGCTGCAGTACATCGCACCGAAAAATGTCGACTTCAAAACCGATAAGGACTCGCTCAAGGGCAAGACCATCGGTACCCAGCGCGCCACGTTGGCCGGCACCTGGCTGGAAGACACTTATGGCGATGACATCAAAGTCAGCCTCTACGATACCCAGGAAAACGCCTATCTCGACCTGACCTCCGGTCGTGTCGACGCCATCCTCGCCGACAAGTACGCCAACTATGACTGGCTGAAAACCGACGCCGGCAAGAACTACGAGTTCAAGGGCGATCCGGTCGTGGAAAGCGACAAGATTGGCATCGCCGTGCGCAAGGGTGATCCACTGCGCGAGAAGCTGAACGCCGCGCTGAAGGAAATCGTCGCCGACGGCACCTACAAAAAGATCAACGACAAGTACTTCCCGTTCAGCATCTATTGATTCTGACCTGCGGGACCGGCGCCGAGATCGTTCGGCGTCGGTTCCCGACCTTGCCTGCCGCGATTTGAACAGAAATCCATGATTATCAACCTCTACGGATTCGGCCCGGCCCTTGCTGCCGGCGCGCTGATGACTGTCCAGCTGGCGCTCACGGCCCTGTGCCTGGGGCTGGTGCTCGGCCTGCTCGGCGCCTTGGCCAAGACCTCCCCGTACAAGCCGCTGCAATGGCTTGGCGGCACCTATTCGACCCTGGTGCGAGGCGTCCCGGAATTGCTCTGGGTGCTGCTGATCTACTTCGGTACGGTCAACCTGATGCGCGCCCTCGGTGAGTACTTCGGCAACCCCGACCTGCAACTCAACGCCTTCGCCGCCGGTGTAATCGCACTGGGCCTGTGCTTCGGCGCCTACGCCACGGAAGTGTTCCGCGGCGCGCTCCTCGCCATTCCCAAGGGCCACCGTGAGGCCGGCCAGGCCTTGGGCCTGTCGAAATGGCGGATCTTCACCCGCTTGATCATGCCGCAGATGTGGCGCATCGCCCTGCCGGGCCTGGGTAACCTGTTCATGATTCTGATGAAGGACACCGCGCTGGTGTCGGTGATCGGCCTGGAAGAGATCATGCGTCACGCGCAAATCGGCGTGACCGTGTCGAAACAACCGTTCACCTTCTATATGGTGGCGGCGGTGATGTACCTCGGCCTGACAGTGCTGGCGATGACCGGCATGCACTTCCTGGAAAAACGCGCCGCCCGCGGCTTTGCGAGGAGCGCTCAATGAACTGGGAAGTCATTATCAAATGGCTGCCGAAACTGGCACAAGGCGCGACCCTGACCCTGGAACTGGTCGCCATCGCGGTAATAGCCGGCCTGCTGCTGGCAATTCCGCTGGGCATCGCCCGCTCCTCGAAGCTGTGGTACGTGCGTTCGCTGCCCTACGCCTACATTTTCTTTTTCCGCGGCACTCCGCTGCTGGTTCAACTGTTCCTGGTCTATTACGGTCTGGCGCAATTCGACGCCGTACGGGAAAGCTCGCTGTGGCCATACCTGCGCGATCCGTTCTGGTGCGCCACGGTGACCATGACGCTGCACACGGCGGCGTATATCGCCGAGATTCTACGTGGCGCCATTCAGGCGATTCCACCGGGCGAGATCGAAGCGGCGCGGGCTCTGGGCATGTCCAGACCCAAAGCGATGTTCTACATCATCCTGCCACGCGCGGCGCGCATCGGCCTGCCGGCCTACAGCAACGAAGTGATCCTGATGCTCAAGGCCAGCGCACTGGCCAGCACCGTCACCCTGCTCGAACTGACCGGGATGGCGCGCACGATCATTGCCCGCACTTACCTGCCCGTGGAGATTTTCTTCGCGGCGGGCGTGTTCTATCTGGTCATGGCCTATGTGCTGGTGCGCGGCTTCAAGCTGCTGGAGCGCTGGCTGCGCGTCGATGCCTGCCAAGGCCGCTAAAACTTCCCACGTGCTGACGGGCGAGGACTTACTCGCCCGCTTCACCGCGCTAGATGCTTTTCTTACGACGCATCAGGCGTTATGGAAACCCCGACCGTTCACTCATCCTTCGCTTGCTTGGGAAGCGTCCTGCCCCGAGTTGTCTTCGTGGCTACGCGGGCGATCGCTGGAAGACGCCGAGCAAGCTCATAATCATCCTGCCGATCTCATCGACGCTCCGGAGCCGTTCGCTTCTCTGGCGAGGTTGTCGGCCGAGCTGAGTGCTGTCGGTGAGTTGCCGGGGCATCCACTGGACGCCGCCGGCCATCGCTTGAATGTCGATGTACCGGGACGCAAGTGGCAGCAGATCGAGGCGTTTGCCAGTCGCTTGTCTTTTTCTGCGCAGCCGACGCATTGGCTGGATTGGTGTTCGGGCAAGGGACATCTGGGGCGGCGCTTGTTGAGTGGCGCGCAACAGCTGACCTGTGTCGAATACGATCCCGCGCTCGTTGCCAGCGGTCAGGCATTGAGCCAGCGTCATCATCTACATGCCTTGCATGTGGAGCAGGATGTCCTGGCGGCGGATGCTTCTGCGGTCTTGAACGCGGCCCACACCCCCGTCGCGCTCCACGCTTGCGGCGATCTGCACGTGCGGCTGATGCGACTGGCCAGCGCGGTCGGCTGCCAACAAATGGCGATTGCCCCGTGCTGCTACAACCGCATCAGCCGCAACGAATATCACGCGTTATCTGCGGCGGGCCGGCGATCAGTCCTACAGCTCTCGCTGGAAGATCTGGCCTTGCCAATGAGCGAAACCGTAACCGCCGGTGCACGGGTCCGACGCCAGCGCGACACCTCCATGGCCCGACGACTGGCCTTCGATTTGCTGCAAAGAACATCGCGCGGCATCGACGAGTACTTGCCTACCCCCTCGCTGCCAAGTGCGTGGCTAGATAAGCCGTTCGCCGACTACTGCCGGGATCTGGCAGCACTGAAAAACTTATCCACCGTCGGTTCGCCAGATTGGGAGGCGCTGGAAACCGCCGGTTGGCAGCGCCTGGCCGAAGTACGCAATCTGGAATTACTGCGCGGACTTTTCCGACGTCCGCTGGAGCTTTGGCTGAACCTGGATCGAGCACTTTTCCTTGTCGAGCAGGGCTACAACGTCCACCTCGGCACCTTCTGCGAAATACCGCTCACACCGCGCAACTTGCTGCTGCTCGCCGAACGCGAATAGACGGCCGGCAGCCTGTGGATAACTCTGTTGATGAAATTTCGCTGGATCCAATATCCACGCCTGTTTCACGGCAATATCGACATTGGTCACTTTTTGTTCACATGAATAAAAAACCTGCAAAACAGGGATTTGCGCCCAAAATGAGAACGGCTCCGCAAAAACAGGCCTAAGCGCCCCATCGCGCCTGCGAGTTGTGCATAAGGCGCCAATCGAAACGACATAACCGCCGAATCCGCAGCCTGCACAGCGAATATTTGCGAGCGTCCGCCAGCCTTGCTATACAAAGCCTGAACGCGCCGCCCGCGCACGCCAGAACAAGAAAAACCGACCGACAGGAAGCGACCGTGTTCATCTCTTATGCACAGAACTTTGAAGACGTCCGCCTTTGGCGCGCGCTCAAGCAATTCGAAAACGGCTTCTACATCGACGTCGGCGCCAATGACCCGTGCCACGACTCGGTCACCAAAGCGTTCTACGACCACGGCTGGCAAGGCGTTAACGTCGAACCGATGCAGAATTTCTACGACGCGCTCTGCCAGCAACGCCCGCGCGACACCACCGTGCAGTGCATCGCCAGCGACCAGCCCGGCGAAGTGATGTTCTATGGTATCCCGGGCACCGGCCTGTCCACCGCCGATCCCGCCGTGGCCCAGCAACGCAAGGATCTCGGCATGAACGTGCAGCCGCTCACGGTCCAGGCGCGCACACTCACCTCAATCTGCGAACAACACGCCGCCGACCGGCCGATCCACTTTCTAAAGATCGACGTCGAAGGCCACGAAGAAACCGTCCTGCGTGGCATGGACTTCGGCCGCTTCCGCCCATGGATCATCGTGATCGAAACCCCATGGCTGCGCGACCACACCTGGGAGCCATTGGTTATAGAGGCGGGCTACCAGTCGATCCTGTTCGACGGTCTCAATACCTGGTTCCTCGCCGAAGAACATTTCAACCTCAAACCCGCCTTCGACATCCCACCCTGCAACCTCGACAACTTCCACCTCTGCCGCGGCCACGCCCTCGCCCATCCGCTCCCCTACACCGAACCCGACACTGCCCGACAACTCGCCGCAGCCCTGCACCGCGCCGAACAGGCCGAAATGCAACTGCACGCACTGCAAAACAGCCGCACCGTGCGCCTGCTGCGAAAGCTGCGTAACACCCTGCGCAGAGCGTGATTGCAGTGGCCACAAAAATAGTCTGAATTCAGGGGTTTACAGGATCCTCCCAATCGCTATAATCGTCGCCCACACGCCGGTATAGCTCAGTTGGTAGAGCAACTGACTTGTAATCAGTAGGTCCCGGGTTCGACTCCTGGTGCCGGCACCATATAAAACAAAGGCTTGCAGCGATGCAGGCCTTTTGTTTATCCGAAATACGTAATAAGCGACGTAATAAGCGATGTGATTTGATACGACCGGGAGCGGCAGCGAGTTCGTAGCGCCATTCAACGCCCCGCCACATTCCAGGGATTGGCAATGAATCTGATGGCCGACGCTCCAGAACCTACCGACAATGGTGTTACCGGGAATCAAACGGTCGGCTCTGTCGACATCCCACCGGACGCTGGCCCTCCATTGGTAGGAGAGCTCCTGCCAAATACATTCCGAGGATTGGCTACCGAAAACCCGAAAAATTTCGGTGGTACTCAGAGCGCTCGCATTTTTGACGCGTGGGTGAATGACCTCGTTAATGAAAGAGACCGTGCAAAACTTCTCGCCGAAGAAAATCAATCCAAGCTTGATCAAGCATTGGCTGAACTTCATGCAGAAAGATTAGAAATAGTCAGGCTGGAGGGAGGGTTAGGTCAAAATTTTAGGCTAGGTCTCGCTCAGCGAGCGTGTACGTTCATTAGCCCTTTCCTGTTTGGCATTGCCGTTGACGTCTACAAAACCTACCCCAACCAGTCTTATCTCATCTTCGTTTTTGCAGGAGTTTTGCTCCTGACGAACTTTATACCCGGTCGAGGAAAGCGCAGATGATCTTTGACTCTATCGATAGTCTCTATATCAACAACGTAATGGATCATGGGGTAGCAAACCTTGAACGCATTACTATTTATGTGAGAGAGGCGTGCGATCTCGGCGAGTACTGTCTGTTTCTCGGGATGCCCTCTATAGATGGATCCACTACACCGTTGAAAGACAATATGCTCTGGTTCGGCAATGGATTTGTGAACCCGGGTGACTGGATTTTTGTGTATACCGCGAGCGGTACCACCACTATCCATCCAAACGGACTTCCGTTAGCTGGATCATCAATCCAACCACGATTGATCAGTCTTCACTGGGGCAAAGACCACACGGTCTTTCAGAACAGAGCGCTCGTTCCGATGCTGATTCGAATGAGCGGGTTGAGTGTGCCAGCGCCGCCCCAGCCCTCTTATCAAGGTGCGCCTAAACCACACCAGCATTTGCTCGAATAATTTCAAGTCAAGGTCAAGACGCGCGAGTTGAGTCCGCTGCGTGTATTGGGAAGTGCGATGACGGCTTTCGTGAGAGAGAGCCGTGACAGGTGTGAAGTGCCTGCAGCCACCCTCCCCGCCAAGCCAGTTCCCTTTTTATGTTGAACCACGGGAAATAGGTATTTTTAGTAAGTTTTTCCGTGATCGCTCTGAAAGCCTTAAGATACGAGGCTTCCAGGCTATTGGATTAGGTAAGTTTTAAGTAATATATAGAAATAACATTACCTTTTACCTAGGTCAGAAATCAAAAATAAAATATCTATATAAATCATATAGTTAGCAAAAAATTACTCCTCTCCTTACTTCAAAAAGCCAGTGCAAAGTAAGTGCTCAAAACCGCATCGCAAGCGGGCTCCAGCTGATTCCTTACCTGTCCATACCTAAATTACTTGTTTCCCATGGGTCACCTGAAAAAAGGTCCTCAGAATCGAGCTCCCGGCCGCTCGAAAAAGCAGTGGGGTGTGCGGGGTTTTGTAGGGTTTTCACTAACCCTGTTCGCTCAGGAGAAGCCCAGCGGGCGCTGCTGGTGGATCGCTGCGGGTGTGCAGAAATTGATACCCATTTAGCCCGCAGGCGTGGCGGGGGGACGACGGCGCGCGCCAGGTGCAGAACCCCCCTGCCGCTGCCGGATCGCCCCAAAACGGTGCGCGCCTCGTCCGCCGCCTCGCCCCTACGTCGCTGGGCACCACAGCCGAGCCACGTCAGCCGCCGGCGGCGACAACGTACAGTGATATGAAATATTGTCCGGGGACACTTGATCCCCGGCCATTGAGGGGCGTAGAGTGCGGTCGTCGCTGCCAATTCAGCGACCGGGTTTGGCGACCCGATCAGTAAACGGCGCAACAGCGCCCATCTTCACAACTGCAGGCGCTTTTTTTGTGCCCGCAGTTACGTGTTATGGCGGCTGTGCGTGGGAGACCTTCGGGTCTGCCGGGTTCCGTTTACCCCGGTTCGCCAACCTGCGTACAGCTGCCACCCATAACGTTTGGCGACGTTCGGCGGCAGCTCCTCATCTGTAAACGGAGCTCCACTATGACCGCCCTCATTCCGTCCAGAATCCGCGCACTTGCCCATCGCCGCATGGCTCTCGCCGCGTTGCACGCCAACTCCTCCCTCGCTACTCGCCTCAAGCGCTACAACCACCACATGCACCAGGTGCGCGCTCTTGAAACGCACGGTGGTGCCGTATGAGAAAGCCCTACTGCCTCACTGACGACGATCTGTTTGATTTGGAACGGGTGCGGGATTCGCTTGCCCTGGTGCATGCGCTCGCTCAGCAGGCCGACCACCCCGGCCTGTACACGCCGCAGATGCTGGCTGGCTTCCTGGACCGGATCTGCGCTGACCTGGACAGCGTCATTCGCTCCGCCAACAACAACCATCGCCGGATCTGAACGTGAAAAGGGAGGGGTGTAGTACCCCCCCCCCTTTCGCCAACCAATTATTGAGCAGGTAAAAAAATGAAAACGCCTTCGCTTTTTGAATTCGAAACACAGCCGGTACGGATCCTTGACGAACAAGATGGTGAGACCTGGTTTGTTGCTGCGGATGTATGCAGGGTTTTGGAAATCGCTAACCCACGCAATGCATATGCCCGCTTGGAGGAGGACGAAAAGGGGGTCCGCACTATGGACACCCTTGGCGGACTGCAGGAAATGATGATCGTCAACGAGGCAGGCCTATATAACTTGTTGTTCAGCAGTCGCAAACCTCAAGCGAAACGGTTCAAGCGCTGGGTGACTCACGACGTCCTACCATCGCTGCGTAAAACCGGCAGCTATTCCCTCGGCGAGAAGCTCACGGTCAATCAGCAGATCAGCATGTCGAAGCATCGTCTTGGGCTGGTCAAGGAATTGATGCGCACCCGTAATCGAACTGTGCGTGATTTGCTCGGTATCGAGATCACGAAGCTGTCCACCGCCATGGGTTTGCCGGTACCGGATCTGGAAACCATCGGCAGTGTCGAGCCTCCCCAGGCCGACCTTGTTGCCGACTTCTGGGCCGCGCTCCAGCAGCTGGATTCCAAGGGCATCGCGTACAACCACTCCAAAGACTCGCAACTGGTCGCATTGAACATGCCGCACCTGGTTGAGCTGTTCGCCGCAAATGGCATTCAGGCCATCATCAGCGCCGAGGTGACGAATGCCCTGAAGCGCTGCACCGAGCGCCAATTCGTGGGGATGAAGGCGGTGGACAGCACTATCCGCAAGACCACGACCAAGTGCTGGGTTTTCAAGAAGCCGACCCAAATTCGAGCCCAATAAATGGTGGTGCCTTACCGCTTGAGTGATCTGGCGGTAAGGCGAGTTCGCCGCATCATTAACAATGACTAAATGGCCGTCCCTCATCGAGAGATAAATGCTTGAGCTAATATGATCCGGCACTCATGAACTAGCCTTTCGGAGGCTTTCGCTCAAGGACGATTCCAATGCCAGATAACTCGAATTCCAATATCACCACCGCCGATGCCCTGACTCTGCTGTTGCACAATCAGCATGCGCTGGGTGCGGCTATAGAAGAGATCACTCATTGGATCTCAGGGGCTGGCGCAGATGTTGTCGCCGATAATGCTGTAGTGGCCTTAGAGACCCTGGACAGGAATGCGGCGGCAATTACAGACGCGATCACGCGATTACGGCAGTACTAGGCATCACATGACTGGCATCGGTAAATGACGTGCGTTCTGACTTCATAGGAAGGTGGTGGACAGCACTATCCGCAAGACTACGACCAAGTGCTTGGTATTCAAGAAGGCAGCCCGAACTCATGTCCAGTGAGTTGAGGGCTACTTCCCGTCCTGGTAAGCCCCGAACGTAAAAGAACATCGGCGGCCTAGCCTATACGCTACGCTGGCCTGGCCATCACGGCGCAATCACAAGGAGTAAGACAGATGCAAATGAGTGAAGCTGCAGAAGTGGTGCAGGTGGCCGGCGCCGACAATGCCAACAAGCGGCTAGCCGATGGCTGGAAGCTGCTGGCAGTGGTGCCGAGCGCGAACAACGAAGGCAAGGTGCACGTGGCCTATGTGTTGGGCAAACCGGCCGAGAAATCGAAAACCGATTGGAAGAAGATGAGCGAGTGACTGCCGGGTTACGAATAACGGCGCTTAGGTCAAAAAAGCCCCCACACTGCGAGAGCGTGGGGGCTTTTTTATCTGAACAAGGCTCCCACTTAAAGCAGCCCTTACCGTGTTGGTAAGCAGACGGTAAGGATGATCTAGCCGCACCTCGCGGACGCGGAGGCCTGCTAGCAATTGGCCTTCATCGACCGTAGGATATGGCGCTTGGGACACTCAAGTTGGTCAGATGGAGCATAAGCAGTGACAGAATTCGACTGGAAAAAATATCAGTTCATTACCGAAGTCCAGACAGCATTGATCGCCAATGCCATCAATACCGCCAAACATGACGATGAAGGCACGGAGAGACACGACTATTCCGGTACCGGCCTGATGATCAGCATGGATAACGCGTTTTATGCCGCAGAAAGAATCCCAGCAAAGCTGTCCGCACACGAGGCTGCTTCTCAGTTCTACGGTGGCTGCAAAGGTGAGAAGTGGCCAACCTGGGCACTTAGGGGCTGATCCAGTGGATGCATGCTCGCTTACCGTCTAGGTAAGTGAGCGGTAAGGGTTATACCTTTCCTATTTTCATGAGGAAGGCCAATATGAATGACGATCTGGTAGTTCGCAATCCAATAACCCTGACCATTGCCACCCCTACCGGTGTTTCTGAAAGCGAATCTTTGACGGAGGCTGAAACGTCTGCGCTCGCTCATTTCGTGAAACGCGTCGGCTGGTTTGAGTTCAACAGCCACGCGATAAACGAGGATGAGGCCCACCTGCTTAAGCAGGCCGTCGATAAGCTGCAGAGCGTCCTTTCACGCTCCGGCTTCGATCCGCTCTGATAGGCTCGGCATAAAGCTCATAAGGCTCCCACCGGAAGGATGGGAGCCTTTTTATTGGGCGGAATCTGCATCGCCTATCTGCGCCGGTGAGCGTCCGCGCTCTTCAGTCATTATTTGCTGCAGCAGATGTAGCGCTGTGAGGTTGCCGCCTAAATTATCGCGCCACGACTGGTGGGTGACCTTGTAGAGATCATCGATCTTTGCGATCACACGCCGGTAACGCTCGACCTCGAGGACCAGCCGTCGACATTGGGGATGGATTACCCAAATATGGCGCAGCTCGGCCTGCGTTACAGGCTTAAATGGAGGAAGATCGCGAGGCATAACAACGACCAATACTGGATAGACAACCAGTATTTTTGCACGCTGTGAGCGGTGGGTATAGCGCCGCTGGGCGCATTGCACATCGGAGCGCTATGATCAGGTTTGACCACCACCTCGCCGCAAAGTGATGATCAGAGCGTGACATAGTGATTGACCACACGATCAAACACGAATAACCTTGAATCAACACACTCGCCACACGTCCTGCCCACCGGGTAGGGTCCTGCCTCAAAGCAGGCGTGCAAAAGGCGAGTTTTTTTTGCCTGGAGTTTGACCATGGCCAAGCCGGCTTCCGCAGCAAAGCTCCCGTTTGCGAAAACCGCTTTCACTCCCCAGGCTCTGCTTGCCAAGCTGAAAACTCAAGGTCTGATCGTCAACGATGACGACATGGCCCTCAAATACATCGCCTACGTCGGGCATTTCAGGCTGAAAGGATACTGGTTCCAGTTACAAGATCCTGCGACCAAAAACTTCCTGCCAAACACCACGTTTGAGCATATATCCGAGCGCTACGAATGCGATCGAGAAATCCGCGCCATTATTATGGAGTCAGCGGAAAGACTCGAGGTTGCAGTGCGCGCAGTAATCTGCAATCTGCTGAGCCTAAAATATTCGCCACACTGGTATCTAAAAAATGAGATTTTTGCCCCAAAAGGACGCATAGGAATAGGGCAAATGCTATCGAAAATCGAGAGCGAGGTAGATCGGGCATCATCACGACTTTATATAAAGGCATACTACGACAGTTACGACGACCCCTACCTTCCCCCAAGTTGGGCGATGAGTGAATGTGTGACATTGGGCACTTGGTCGAAAATATTTGCTATGCTTAGAGATCCGATTGATCGGAAAGTCATTTCCTCTAAATTTGGTATTAAACAGGTGGAAGTGTTCGAGAGTTGGCTTCATGCCTTAACAGTTCTTCGGAATATGGCAGCACATCACGATCGATTCATCGACGTTAAAATAGGGGTTTCCCCAACCAATCTAAAGCTCAAAAACATAAAGTTTACCGACAACAAGACAGTCTATGCCTCTTTGACAGTGATACATGTCTTGCTGAGCGCCATAGGTTTCAACGGCACATTCAAGGCAAGGCTCGCCTCAATGGAAGAAAGATATGGAGCTGCCCATTTCCAGCGCATGGGCTTTCCGGAACTCTGGAAGACGGATGCTAGAGGTTGGTAAATGAAAGAAAAAATCAACATTTCAAAAGAGCGCTATACACCTGAAATTCTTGGTGTACTTATCGGGATGGGCGCGCTTACGCTTTGGTACTTTTCGAGTTTGGCAATCGATGAGGTTGTGGTTCCTTCCTCATTCCAAAGCATAATCACGATATGTGGCTCAGCCTTCGGCGCGTTCTTCGGCGCTTATTGTGCATTCAAACTTAGACAGCATGAAGAAAATCAAAACAAAAGAGCCAAAAGAAAAACAGCTTTGGACGTCTGCCTTTTTATAATGGCGCGACAGCATAATGCTATTGGCTTATTGAAAACGGTCTACGATCGGCATCCAAAGGAATTAGCTCGAGCTTTTTCCATGCCCGCGATAAAACCCCCCGACTACAAAGACCTCAAAATCAACATTGACGATTTAATGTTTCTTGCTAACGAAGAACACGTCGACTTCCTATTCCAACTCAGCATAGAGCAAGAGCGATTCGAACAAGCCATATATGCCGTAAACCTACGAAATGAACATGCTATCGAAAAACTTCAACCTGCTATTGCGGATCGACAGAAGAACGGAAGATCGCTCACTTTTTCGGAGCTCAGACCGGAGTTGGGCGATGAAATTTATTTCACTTCATTAAATATGGCAAACGCGGCATACGAGCAACTAACATTACATCTCGAATCCGTTTACAACATTCATAATGAGTTGCATGCCATTGCGACAACCATTTTCCCCGGAGAGCGTTTTCCTAAAATAGGTGAGAAAATAGACACCACGAGTTAGCGGGCTCGATTGGCTATCGAACCCGCAGGCTTTCTCACCAATTGAAGAAGACGAGCTCGTTAACTTCAACACCCCCTTTGCCACCTACGGTATGCCGAAACGGCACCTCCTTCAGGCGCAACCCCGCAAACACCTCGCGAATTTTCGGATGGTCACCCACCGATATCACCATCTTCCCCCGGATCGATCGCGCCAGGTCCGCCATGGCTTCGAACTGTTCAAAACCAAAATCCCCAGCGTCGTATCCCGCAGTCTCCCAATAAGGCGGATCCAGATAAAACAGCGTGTGGTTCCGATCGTACCGGCGGATGCACTCCTTCCAATCCAGGTGTTCGACAGTGGTTCGCGCCAGGCGCAGATGGGCGTCGCTGAGTTTCTCTTCGATACGCAGCAAATTTAGCCTTGGCGCCGAAGTGGTCGCGGTCCCGAAAGATCGGCCTTTTGCCTTGCCGCCGAAACACAGGTTCTGCAGATAGAAAAAGCGCGCTGCGCGCTGGATATCGGTCAGCGTGCGCGGCGCCTGCTCTTTTGCCCATGCGAACATCGTGCGGCTCACCAGTGCCCATTTGAACTGGCGCACGAACTCTTCCAGGTGATTGGCAACGACCCGATAGAGGTTCACCACCTCGCCGTCGAAGTCGTTGATCACCTCGACGCGGCTGGGCTCCTTCATAAAAAACAAGGCCGCGCCGCCGCAGAACGGCTCAACGTAGCAATCATGATCTGGAAACTCCGGCAGGATGTGTTTCGCCATGCGGCGCTTGCCGCCCATCCAAGGGAAAATCGGTGCAGACATTGGTGGTCCTTACTTCGGATTGAAAATGGGCGGCAGCTTCAATGAGCAGCCGCCCGGGCTGATCATTTGTCGGAAACAGGCTCCAGCGGCCTCCAGCGAATCACCTCTTCGCCCAACCATTCATTGACCTGCTGCAGACGTGCCTGGATGGGTTCGAGCTCGTTCATGGCCCAGATCTGGGCGGCCTCTTTGATCGAGCCGAAACCGCCGGCGTTTTGCGGCACGATCCCCATCAGTTGAGGGGGAATGCGCAACGCCGCGAGCATGTCGTCGCGGCTGATGTTCTTGATCGAGCCGAATTCATCCTTCGCCGCCACCTCGCTGACCGGGATCAGCTGAATGCCGTCCTTCTTGCCGCCTGGGGCGTACATAAACAGGTTTCGGAAATTTCCCGGCCCTTTGGCGGATTTGAGTGCGGCGCGCAGTGCACCCACGTCCGTCTCGTTCTGCGCGGTGTCGGTCATGTACATGATGAAACCTGCGTGGCTGCCGTTGTTGTAGTACTTACGACGGAACAACGTGGCGGACTCGTTGAGCAGTGCGCTCTGCAGGGCCGGCAACCACTCAGGAAGTCCGTAGATCTCCTGGTTAATGTCCGCCTCACGCTGGTGGTAAACCGTACCGCGCTTGAATTCATGCTCATCGCGCCACCCGCGTACCTGGTAGTACGTTTCGAGATCCTCGCCGCGGCGCATGTATTTGCCCAAAGCGGGCTGCAGGCCGAGCGTACCGCGCAGCATGTTCTCGCGCTTTTCGAGATAGCCATTGCCACACCAGAGGAAGTCCAGGGCGAACTGCTCGAAAGTCTGCCGCGACAGCCATTTATGGGGGATGAAGGTGCGGGCAAGCATGTTGCGCTTGAAATTCAAACCCGACTGCAGGAACACGCTGGCCCGGGAGGACTTGGCCAGCCCATCGAGGGACATTGGCGGCTCATACCAGCGACCGTTCAGCCAGCATTCCAAGTAGTCCAGAATTCCCCGCTCATCGAGCACCGGCGTAGGGTCACCGAAGGTGAAGGCTTCCATCTTGCCGCCCGTTGCCGGCAGCAACTGTCCCTCGGCCGCAGCCGGGGCTGAAGTGGACGATTGCGTGGTTTCGCTGCCGCTGTTGCTCATCAGTAAATCTCCATGAAGCCGGTATTCGTTGAGGTTTGGCCCTCAAGCGGTTCGTTCTGCAATGCGTGGAAAAGGGCCCATGCGAGATCCGCGTGCCCGGTCTCGTCGGTTCGGCCTGCTGTGTAGGTGAATTGCCGGCCGCTGGCAGTGATGGTCTTGCGGATCGCCATCAGCGACTGGGCCATGTCGATCCAGCCGGCGTCGAACTCCAAGCGCCCTTTGTGAATCACGTCGTAGGCCTTGAGCACCAGGCGCGTCTTGACCTCGGGGGAATAGCTGAAGGTCGTCACGTTGGGGAAGAATTGGCGCACCAGCTGGGCCACGCCAGAGCCCATGCCCGTGATGTCGATGCCGATGTATGTCACCCAGTAGCGCATCGTGACCAAGCGGATCGCCTCGGCCTGGGCGGCAAAGTCCATACCTCGGAACTGGTGGCGCTCGAGCACGCGGAACTTCCCACCGGGTACGGTTGGCGGGGCCACGACCACCAGGCCGGAGCTATCACCGGTTTCCGCCGGATCGTAGCCAATCCAAACCTGCCGATCGGCGAACGGACGCGCGGCGAAAGGTTTGTAGTCTTCGGACCATTCGACCCAGCTGTCGACCATGCAAGGCTGCAAAACGTTGAGCGGGAAGATGCTGGCCCCGTCGTCGACGAACTGGCACATCAACAGGTTGGCAAAGGCGTCCGCGTTGTACTCGAGGCGTAGCTCCTCAAGGTCAAACAGGTCGCAACCGCGCTGCTCGGCATCCAGGATGGTGACGATCTGGCGCCAGATCCTGTCCTCGCAAAGTCGGCCCTGCTGCAGCGCGTCGTGCGACACGTCGAGTTTCAGCCGCTGAGCGACCGGCTTGCCTTTGTTGAAGCGTTCGCCGGTCCAGAACGTGTAGGCCTCATGCGCCATGCTCGATGGCGTGGAAAAGTAGGTGCGACGGTATTGCTTCTGCATCGCCATGCCGCTGGCGACCTTGTTCAGCTCGTTGAACTTGAACGTCCAGAAGAATTCGTCAAAGTAAAAATTACCGTGGTAACCCTGAGCGGTTCGGGCATTGGTTCCGAGGAAGTGCAGCTCGGCGCCGTTGGCCAAGATGATCGGATCACCGGTGAGCTCGACGCCGCATACCTCGCGGGCGAAACCTTGAATGTAGGCCTTGAAGATGTGCGCCTGGTTCTTCGACGCTGAAAGGAATATTTGATTGCGGCCGGTGACCAAGGCATCAATAAACGCCTCACGGGCAAAGTAGTAAGTGGCGCCGATCTGCCGGCTTTTGAGGATCGCCCTGGTGCGCTGATTGCTAGCCCGGTACCAGTCCAGTTGATAGCCAAAGCACCCGTCTTTAAATGCCTCAGTGAGCAGCTCGATCTGGTCTTCGCTGAACTCGTTGCGAGCCGCTTTCTTCTTCGGGCCTTCGTTGCGTTTGGCCAGATTGGGGTTGAGGTCGGTGTCGGTGCCACCGGCCTTGTATCGCTCGACCCGCGCCTGCCGTTCCAGTTGACGATGCAGCAGGTCGATTTCCTTGAAATCGCCGCCGGTCTTGCCTTCCTTGAGGATCAGTTGCACCAGCCGCGCTTCCAGAGCGCCGCCGATGCGCTCCACATTATCGGCCCGATCCCACTCGTCCCGCGTTTTCCACGCATGAACGGTCTTTTCCTTTTCATCCAGCATTTCTGCGATCGCGCAGATCCGCAGGCCGGTCCAGTAGAGGAACTTGGCCTGGCGGCGGTTATCGCGGATAGGAGTGGCGTCGGTTGTAGTCATGGCGGCGATGCTGACGCCTCGCGCGCGTGAAGGCGTAGCGATGTGCCATGTAGCTCAGGCGCCTACAACTGGCGCTGATTGCCCGGAATTACGCGACTGCCGAGGATGTACCTCAACGTAACTGCACCCAGCAGCACAGCTTTGAGGATTCCCGACATGAAGAAATTTCGCAGCAATTGGTTCCGTGTCGCCGTTGAGGGCGCTACCTCGGACAAGCGCACCATCAAACGCAGCTGGCTGGAACAGGCTGCCAAAAACTTCAACCCGACCACCTACGGCGCTCGGATCTGGCTGGAGCATTTTCGTAGCTTGCTGCCAGATGGTCCGTTCAAGGCCTACGGGGACGTAACAGCAGTCAAGGCTGAAGAGGTCGAGATCAACGGCCAGACCAAACTCGCCCTTTTTGCCCAAATCGAACCGACCACGGATCTGATCGCCCTGAACAAGGCGAAACAGAAGATCTACACATCCATCGAAATCGACGACAACTTTTCCGACACCGGTGAGGCTTATATCGTCGGTCTCGCTGTAACCGACTCCCCGGCCAGCCTCGGCACCGACGTGCTCGCGTTCTCAGCTCAAAAACCTGAATCGAGCCCATTCAAAGATCGCCACTATTCCGCGACCTCAATGTTCACCGAGGCGGTGGAAACCGAACTCACCTTCGAAGAAATCGAAGACAAGCCCAGTGTGGGCGCCAAACTCTTCAGCAAGGTGCAGGCGTTGCTCTCCGGCAAACAAGCCAAGGATGACGGCGAGTTTGCCCAAATCAGTCAGGCGGTCGAAGCCGTCGCCGAGCACGTCAAGGATCTGCCAGACCAACTGGCGGCCGAGAAAAAATTCTCCGCAGACCTCAAGACCAGCGTGGACAAGCTCAGCAATGACCTCAACGAACTGGTCAAGCGCCTGGGCGATACCCAAGACCACAGCCAAACCAAACGCCCATCCGTGACCGGCGGCAACGGCGCTGTGCTGACCGACTACTGATCATCGGCCCTTACAAGCTCCCAGGAGAACACCATGCGTAACGAAACACGTCTTGCCTTCAACGGCTTCACCAAACAGGTCGCGGCGATCAACTCCGTCGGATCCGTGGCGGAAAAATTCACCGTCACCCCGTCGGTGCAGCAGAAGCTGGAAACGGCCATTCAGGAATCCAGCGCCTTCCTGAAAAAAATCAACGTGCTGGGCGTCGACGAAAAGGACGGTGAAGCCATCGTTCTGGGCGTTGGTTCAACCATCGCCGGCCGCACCGACACCAGCCTGGCTGCTCGCAACCCTCGCGGCGTCAGCTCGCTCAAAAACGACACGTACAGCTGCAAGAAAACCGACTTCGATACCGCGATTCCGTACGCGCTGCTCGATGCCTGGGCAAAATTCCCAGACTTCCAGGCTCGCCTGTCCGGTGCAATCGTCGAGCGCCAAGCCCTGGACCGCATCATGATCGGCTTCAACGGCACCAGCGCGGCCGCGACGACCGATCGCGCAACCAACCAACTGCTGCAGGACGTGAACGTTGGCTGGCTGGAGAAGTACCGCACCAAAGCGCCTGAGCGCGTGCTCAGCAGCGGCAAGGTTGCTGGCAAGGTCACCATCGGCCCGACCGGCGACTACAAGACTCTCGACGGTCTGGTTTACGACGCCATCCAGCTGCTGGACCCATGGCACCGCAAGCGTCCGGATTTGGTAGTCCTGGTCGACCGCAACCTGTTGCACGCGAAGTTCCTGGCAAACATCGAAGGCGCTGCAGACAACGAAAATGAGCTGGCGGCCGCGCGGATTCTCGCCAACGGCACGCTGGGCGGCCTGCCGATCGAGGATGCTCCGTTCTTCATCGACGGCGGCATCATGATCACCACGCTGAAAAACCTGTCGATCTACTTCCAGATCAGCAGCCGTCGCCGCATGACCCGGGACGAGCCGGAGCGCGATCGCATCGCCGACTATCAGTCGTCGAACGAGGACTATGTGATCGAGGACTTCGGTCTCGGCGCCCTGGTCGAAAACATCGAAGAGGCCGCATAACTATGGCCCTCTCGCTCGCCCAACGTCACCGGCTGAAAGCGCTTGCCTCGCAAGAGGCTGCCGCTGCGTCGCCCGCTGTTTCGATGGCGGGCGGGACGGCCTATGAAATGCAGCTGGCCCAGCTGCTTCAGCACCGTCTTCGCCTCAAGCAAATCCAGTCGAACGAAGGCAAAGCTGCGCTGAAGTTGCAGCTCCTGCCGGAGTACGTGCCTTACGTCGACGGGGTTCTCGCTGCGGGCAACGGCGCCCAGGACGAAGTACTCACCACCATCATGATTTGGCGCATCGACGCTGGTGATTACACCGGTGCGCTCGATATCGCAGCGTATGTGTTGCAGCACAACCTGCTGATGCCCGATCGCTTCGAACGGACTACCGGCTGCCTGGTGGCCGAGGAGATTGCCGAAGGTGCGCTGATCTCTCAGAAAGCCAGCGGTGGATTCGACTTGGCTATTTTGCACCGCACCATGGAGCTGACAGCGGAGCAGGACATGCCAGACGAAGTCCGCGCCAAGCTGTACCTGGCTACGGGACGGGCCACTGTGGCGGGACTGACGGCTGATAACCCGGGCCAACCCGGCCAGGTAATGGCCGGTATCGAACTGCTGAAACGCGCCATTGAGCTGAACGGCAGTTGCGGCGGCAAAAAGGATTTGGAAGGTGCTGAGCGCCTCCTGAAAAAGATTGCTCCCCCTACCGGGAGCTGACAGAGCGTACCCCGCAACCCCGGCGGCCCGGGGCTGAACAGCAGGTTTCCTCCTTTCTTTGCTGTGACGCCCCGGCCACCGCCGACTTAGGGCTGAACCATGAGCGGATTTATTGCCACCGGCAACACCGAAGATCCATTCGTCATTACCAATGATGGATTCTGGCCTGACATCGATGTCGTACACCTGCGCAAGGCGATCCGCCTTGATGGCAGCATCACCGACGCGCGCATTGAAGTCGTGACCGTCAACGCGTTGATCCAGGTGAATGGCGAACTCGCCAAGGTGAAGGCGAACCATCTGGCCAACGGCTACGCCACCATCGCAGCCGTGCCGGCATTAGAGGTCAACGGCGAAAGCCATTTTGTCCACCTCTACCGCCGCTCCATTTATTGCGGCGTCGGCGCTGAACTCGCTGAGCGCTACCGCAGCTACGACACCAGCGTCGAAGGCAACAAGAATGCCGACGAACTGACGCCTTCTGTCGATGAGTACCGGCGTGATGCGCGCTTCGCCATCCGCGACCTGCTGGGCATCGGCCATTCCACCGTGGAGCTGATCTGATGACCACACACGAAACGATTGACTGGAACGAAATTTCGCGGCGCGGGCTTCTCGTGCGGATCAACCGGGAAATCATGCATCCGTTGGGTTTGGCTATTTGCCGGGATCCTGAAACAGGCATGTCGCTTGGAGCAATTGTTTCGCTAGATGAACCATTTGTTTACGCCGAAGACATCGGCCCCGTTCCAGTACCGGAAAACTGACTCTGATGACGACCTCGGTATACGCCGCTCAGGGCGACACCGTCGACGCCATTTGCTGGCGAGTCTACGGCCGCACCGCCGGCATCACGGAGGCGGTGCTTGAGGCAAACCCCGGACTTTCGGATCTCGGCACGATCATTCCCCACGGCACCTTGGTGTCGCTACCGGATATCGCGCCACAAGCCCCGGAACTGCAAATGGTGAACCTATGGGATTGAGCCACCGAACCACCCAAACAGACATACCACCACCTTCAACCTTGGACAGCGGAATCAAGCGCATGCCTGACAAACCGGATACATGGGCCTGGTTAGCTGCCTGGCTCGAACTCAACTGGCCAGCTATTTACTCAGGCGGACTCTCCTGCGTGATCGCTGCGCTGCGGATCATCTATGGCGGCGGCACCTGGCGCCGAGTTCTGCTTGAAGCGCCGCTGTGCGGCACGCTCGCGCTTTCGGCAAGCCACGGGCTCTTTCTGCTGGGCATCCCTGCGACAACCGGCCCGTTCTTCGGCGGCGTGATCGGGTTGCTCGGAGTTGAGGGAACTCGCGCACTCGCCAAGCAGTTTTTTAACCGCAAGGTGGACCAGCTATGAGTACTTTGCGCCACGGCGATCGCGGGCAAGCGGTCCGCACACTGCAGCAGCGCCTCAACTTACACGGTGCTGGTTTGAATCCGGACGGCGACTTCGGTGATGCCACGGAGTCGGCGGTGCGTAATTACCAGCAAAAAGTTGGATTGGTAATTGATGGTATCGCGGGCTCGAAAACCGCTCAGGCATTGGCCGGCGCGGATTGTTCGAACCTGCTGCAGCATGCCTTGTTGGTGAGCGCCGCCGGACGTCTGGGCGTTGAGCTAGCCGCGGTCATGGCGGTCAACGAAGTCGAGAGCCAAGGCAGCGGTTTCCTGGACAACGGCAAACCCAAGATTCTATTCGAACGCCACATCATGTATCGCCAGCTCGGCACGCCGCGCCTTCCTGGTGATGACGCTGTCGAGTTGAAGGCGCACGCCGATCAACTGGCTACTGAGCAGCCCAACCTGGTCAACCCAAATCCCGGTGGTTACGCGGGCGGCACGGCCGAGCACCAGCGCCTGGCCAATGCTCGATTAATCGATGACCTTTGCGCATTAGAGTCAGCCAGTTGGGGCGCCTTCCAGCTGATGGGCTATCACGCTGAGCGCCTCGGCTACGCGAGCGTTACAGATTTTGCCGATCGAATGGCCCGTGACGAAAGCGAGCAGTTCGAAGCGTTCGTGCGCTTTATCGAAGCGGATCCCGCGCTACTCAAGTCGCTGAAGGGTAAAAAATGGGCAGCGTTCGCCAAGGCCTATAACGGCCCCAACTTCGCCCGCAATCTGTACGACATCAAGCTGGAGCGCGCCTATCAGCGTCACGCTGAAGGCTGTCCTATTCCGGAGGCGTCATGATCGATCAGGAGCAAATCCGAAAACTCAGTCCCGCCGATGGCGATGTCTATGTGGTGCCGGAAGAAACACCGATAGACCTGTGCAAAGCGCTAGCCGAGGCCATCGCTGTCGCGGCGCCAGGGGTGAAGGCCGTTGTGTTTCGGGGCGATCTGCACCGGCTCACGGTGGAAGATATGAATGCCGCAGGCTGGTACCGCGCATGAGCACATTGCGCCAGGCGCTCTACGGGTCCGCCTTGCTCGCCTCGATCGCGCTTCTCATCTGGGGCCAGTCTCAGCGGATCGAGGTCGCCGATACAAAGGTGAAGCTGGCCGATCAAGCGGCCTCAACCGCCCGTGATCGAGCGACGCGCAGCGAGGAGACGGCCGCTCAACTCCAGTCGTCCCTGCAGAAAGAACGTACCGCTCAGGCCACTCTGCGTGGCGTGCAAGACCAACTGCGCCAAGGGCTATCTGCCAGTCAACGAATGATCGAGGACTTGAAACATGAAAATGCCGAACTTCGCCTGTGGGCTGACCAGCATCTGCCTGACGCTGCTCGCCGGATGCGTGAGCGCCCCGCCATCACCGGAGCCGCAGCTTATCGCGACTGGTTGTCCGGCCGTGGTGCCCTGCACCCTGTCGGCAACCAAACCGGACAAGAACGGAACCCTGCTCAACGACCAGGAGGTAATCGAGAATGATTGGGCCCAATGTGCTGCTCAAGTAGACATGGTCTACCAGCATCAGCAGGCACAGGCGCGTAAACCATGAACAAACCAGAGTCGCTACGCGCGCACCTACTCGCCTCGGTACCGGAACTAAAGAAAAATCCCGATCGCCTGATGGTCTTCATCGACAACGGCACCATGCGCAGTACCGCCGCCTTCGGCCTGTCGTTCGAATACAGCTACACGCTGAATCTGATTTTCACGGACTACGCTGGCCACCCCGATGCGATCGCCATTCCGCTGTTTGCATGGATCCTGGTGAATCAGCGCGAACTGATGGAAAACGTCGAGCGCAGCAAAACTGCCGTCGCCTTCGAGGCAGATGTCCTGGACAACAGCAAGGTCGACCTGTCGATCAAACTGCCGCTCACCGAGCGGGTTATCGTCAAGCGCCAAGACGACGGCAAACTGGTCGTTAACCATCCGCCAGAGCCTGTGGTCGATGATGATCCGTTCACCATGCCGGGGCTTGAGTTATGGACCGCTGGCGGCGAGTTCATTACACGTTGGGAGGCGCCATGAGCGACGATCTGCAGGCCTTAGAAACTTGGGCGGCTGCATTAATCGCGAAGCTGAGCGAGGGCGAACGCCGCAAACTGCTCGGTGCTGTCGCCCGGGATCTGCGCCGTAGCCAGTCGAAACGCATCACGACCCAGCGCAATCCGGACGGCTCGACATTCGCGCCGCGCAAGCCGAAAGATCTACGGGGAAAGAAGGGCCGTATCAAGGGCACGATGTTCGGCAAATTGAAGACGGCCCGCTACCTGCGCACCGAAAGCACAGCAAACGGTATGTCGGTGGGATTCGTTGGGCGGGTGAGTCGCATTGCCCGGGTTCACCAGTACGGCCTCAAGGACCGACCAGAACGTGGCCAAGCGGACGTGAAGTACGAAAAACGCCAGTTACTGGGATTCAGCGGCGACGAGCTGGAAAACATCCGAAACCTGCTCATCGACCACCTCGCTGGCTAACTCCCTCCTGTACAAACCCGCCCTACAGCCCACCGTCGATGCAGCTCGCACGCGCGACCTGCAACATCGGCGGCATGGACTCTCTTACTGAACTGACCCGACGCCTCGAAAACCTGATTCGTGCCGGCACTATCGCCGAGCTCGATGCGGGCAAACCGCGTTGCCGTGTGAAAACCGGCGGCCTGCTGACTGACTGGCTGCCGTTCTTCGCCCTGCGTGCCGGCGAGGACAGCGACTGGGATCCGCCCAGCGTGGACGAGCAGTGCCTGGTGCTTTCGCCATCAGGTAACCCGGCTCACGGCTTTGTCATTTTCGGTCTGTACAGCGATCGCTTCCCGGCTCCGGACAACGTGCCAACTCGACGCCGGCGCAAGTACCGCGACGGGGCAATTGTCGACTATGACACCGCTAGCCACACACTGACCGCCACGCTGCCCGGGGGCGGCAAAGCCAATCTCATCGCGCCAGGTGGCGTACATGTCACCGGTGATGTAGTGATTGATGGCCTAGTGATCGTGACCAAGGACGTCGTCGCCGGCGCCCAAAAAATCAGCCTGGTTAATCACCGCACATCTGGCGTTCAGGCAGGTAACGGCACCTCGCAGGGGCCTGTCCCATGATCGGCATGAACAGCAGGACCGGCCGCAGCGTCGTTGGGAACGATCACCTGGTGCAATCGATCGCCGACATTCTGACCACCCCCATCGGCACGCGCGTTATGCGGCGTGAATACGGTAGCCAGCTTGCCGACCTGATTGATTGGCCGCTTAACAACGCGACCCGCCTGCAGGCGTATGCGGCGACCACCATCGCGCTCATGCGCTGGGAGCCGCGGATCCGCTTGAGCCGTGTCCAGCTGACGCTCGGCGATATCGCTGGCCAAGCGATGCTCGATATCGAAGGCAGCCTGGTGGACACAAATGAACCATTGAGCCTTCGCGTTCCGCTGAGTTTGGGAGCAACAGCATGAAAACTTTCACTCCCATCGACTTGGCGCAACTTCCGGATCCGGACGTCGTCGAGCAGATTGATTACGAGCAAATCCTCGCCGAGCGCAAGGCCTACGCGGTCAGCCTCTGGCCAGCAGAGCAGCAGGCCGAAGTCGCCGCGACATTGGCCGTGGAGTCGGAACCTCTGACCAAGCTCCTGCAGGAGAACGCCTATCGCGAAATGCTGCTACGTCAACGCGTGAACGAAGCATCCCTGGCCAACATGCTGGCCAAAGCCAAGGGCAAAGATCTTGAGCAGCTCGCTGCCAACGTCAACGTCGAGCGCTTGGTCGTTACACCGGGTAATAGCACCGCCGTTCCGCCGATCATCGCGGTGATGGAGTCGGATGATTCGCTGCGCGAACGGGCGCAGATGGCATGGGAAGGCCTTTCCACGGCTGGCCCTCGCAACAGCTACATCCTGCACGCCCGCAGCGCAGACGGCCGCGTTGCCGATGCGACGGCAGAGAGCCCAGCGCCGGCGGAGGTAGTCGTCACTGTTCAGGGCTTGACCGGAGATGGCAGAGTCGACCAGGCGTTGCTCAATATCGTCAGCCAATACCTGAGCGACGATGACCGTCGTCCTGTCGCCGATCGGCTGACGGTGCAATCGGCAACTGTACTGCCCTACCAGGTCGACGCCGTTCTCTACCTCGCTACAACGGGACCAGAAGCGGAGCCCATACGCGAAGCGGCGCAGGCGCGCCTGGTCACGTTCATCAGCCAGCGTCGACGCCTCGGCGTGGAAATCTCTGAGTCAGCCATACATGCCGCGCTGCACGTCGAGGGCGTACGCAAGGTCGTCTTGCACGACTGGGTCGATATCACCCCGAATGAAGCCGAGGCCGCGTATTGCACTGGCTATAGCGTGACCATTGGTGCGCTGACATGACGAGTCTGCTTCCGCCGAATGCCCAACAGCTTGAACGTCTGGCGGCCGAGGCGCTCGCTGAAATCGAGCGCGTGCCAGTCCCAATAAGGGATCTGCTGAACCCTGACCGCTGCCCAGTCCAGTTGCTGCCCTATCTCGCGTGGGCATTCTCAGTCGATCGCTGGGACAGTTCCTGGTCAGAGTCCACCAAACGACAGGTCATTAAAGGCTCGTACTTCATTCACTCCCGGAAAGGAACGATCGGAGCGCTTAGGCGCGTAGTCGAGCCATTGGGATATCTGATCGAGATCGTGGAATGGTTCAAGACCATGCCGGAGGGCGTGCCGGGCACCTTTGCCTTGAAAGTCGGCGTGCTGGACACCGGTATCACCGAGGAGATGTATCAGGAACTGGAGCGCCTGATCGATGACGCCAAACCAGTTTCACGCCACCTGACGGGGCTGGCGATAAGCCTCGAAACGCAAGGCGACTTCAATGTCGGTGTTTGTCTGTATGACGGTGACACGATCGACATCTATCCGCCCGCAACGCTCGATATCGACATCACCGGAACGTTCGGTGTTGTGGGTCGCGAGCACTCAATTGACACTCTGGACATATATTCATGATCGATGCGGATTCCAAATTTTTCGCGATCCTGACGGACGTCGGGGCGGCCAAGTTGGCGAATGCCAACGTGCTAGGCATTCCTTGGAACATCTCACAAATGGGGTTGGGTGATGCCAACGGCACCGACCCCCAGCCGAGCGCAAAGCAAAGCAAACTCATCAACGAATGGCGGCGCCGGCCACTCAACCAGCTGGTAATTGACCCGGTTAACCCGGCGGTGATCATCGCCGAGCAGGTTATCCCAGCAGACGAAGGCGGACACTGGATCCGTGAGGTCGGGTTGTACGACGCAGACGGCGACCTGGTAGCCGTCGCCAACTGCGCACCGAGCTTTAAACCGATCCTGTCGCAGGGTTCGGGCCGTACCCAAGTGGTGCGCATGAACCTGATCGTTTCCAGCACGGCCAACATTACTCTCAAGATCGACCCCGCAGTGGTTCTAGCGACCCGCGAGTACGTTGATTCGAGAATATTCGACGAGTTGAGCAAGCTCGACATCAAACAGTCGGTACGCGCGGCTACCACGGGCAATATCGCCCTGGTCGGTTTGCAGGTCGTGGACGGTGTTTCGCTGAATGCCGGCGACCGCGTGCTGGTGAAGAATCAGGCGGCCGCCAAGGATAACGGCCCGTATGTGGTGGCTGTGGGGGCCTGGGCGCGCGCAAAGGATGCCGACAATAACGCGAAGGTCACGCCGAATCTAACGGTAGCGATCGAGGCGGGCGCAACGCAGGCCGACACGATCTGGCAACTGGTGACGGATGGTCCGATTGTCGTGGGCACCACGGCGCTCACGTTCAAGGACATTACAGATGGCTTTGCCCGGCTGTTGTCGCCAAGCTTTGCCGGAAACCCCACGGCCCCGACGCCGGCGCAGTTCGACGAAAGCAAGTCGATCGTTACGGCAGAGTTTGTAAAGCGTAGTGGTGTCGAATTCTCAGGATTTACCACGAACGCCGCGAACTTGGCGTTGACGGCCGCGCACGTCGGCGGCCTTCACAGTTTTTCCGGTGTCGCGCAGCTTCAGGCCACTTTGCCGCCGACGGCAGGCGTAGCGCAGGCCGCTACCATCACGCTTGTTTGTGCCGGCAATGGTGGGCTGAAAATTGTCCCGGCCGGCGCTGACGTCGTGTACACCTCGACCGGTGTGGCTGGGCCGCTGATCCTTGCCTTGGGCGACACGGCGGAATTCATCCGATTGGAAAATCAGTGGCGGCTCGTGGGAGGGACGGCCGCGCTCGCCTTTGCTGGTGTCTTGGCGGGGCCGAGCTTCACAACCCGGCCTCAGCACGACAACTCTAAGGCGCTGGCAACTACCGAGTTTGTGCAAAGGGCGCTGGGTAATCGTGCGGGGGCCGCGATCGCTAATGCCAACACAGCACTGGCAGCCAGTGTTTTCGGTAAGTTGCTTCTGCTCAATTCGTCCACCTCCTTCACCGTGACGCTTCCGCCTTCTACCGTTGGCTCTCAAGTGGCTGGTAATTCGATCGCGGTACAAAACGTCGGCTCGGCTGCAGTGACGATCGTGCCTGCGGCCGGCGATACCTTGGGCGTAATTGCAACGCAGCCAATGACCAGTTTGGTCGTTCCCCCCGGCTCGTCGGTCGAACTGGTTTTACAGGGTACGAATTACTTTATTTCTGGTACGTCGGCTCTGAAATACTCTGCAGAGTTTGCCGGTGCTTGGGGTAACGCTGGCTACCAGCGATTGCCATCCGGAGCGATAGAGCAGTGGGGCACAGGCGTTACGGATGCAAGCGGATACGTTTACGTGACCTTCCCTATTCCGTTCCCGAATGCGCCGCGCAGCATCGCGCTTACGCACGTTGGGTCGCAATGCTTGATGCATGCACTCATGGGGGCCGGGTTAGGTTCGGCCAGTTGCACACTACGCGTGCAAAACGCGTCGGGTGGTGCCCAAGCGGGCTGGACGGTCCAATGGCGAGCAGTAGGAAATTGATGATGAACAAAGTCGTGTTTTTCAGTCCGTCTACGTGCGGGGCTTATCGCACTGACATCCATGGCGCGGACATGCCGGCGGATGTGGTTGAAGTGCCGGAAAGTGTTTGGCAATCGCTGCTGATTGAATTGTCGACCAGTCCAAAAATGATGTCGTCACGGTCCAATGGTCAACCGGTGCTGATTGATCCGCCGCCGCTGGATGCTGAGGCGTTGGCCGCCGTTGAGCGCGCCTGGCGTGATGCGCAATTGCTGCTGACGGATCCGCTGGTTTCACGGCACCGCGACGAGGTTGAAGAGGGCGGCGCAACCTCGCTCACGCCCGATCAATATGCAGAGCTGCAAGCTTATCGCCGGCAGCTACGCGACTGGCCGCTAGCATTGGGATTCCCCACAACTGAAAAACGTCCAGTCGCCCCCACCTGGTTAATGTAAACCTCCCTGAAAAACGCCCTCCGTGGGCGTTTTTTGTTTTGGCGCACCTGTAGCGCCGCTCCGCACAACCCCTAGTGCTCGTCCGATCAACGCGCGCGCGTCACCCTGCGCTTCATTGTCACCAACGCGCAGGTTCTCCCATGGCCACTGATTACCACCACGGCGTCCGAGTTGTAGAAATCAACGAAGGCACCCGCCCCATCCGCACCGTAGCAACCGCCGTCGTAGGCATGGTCTGCACCGCCGAAGATGCTGATCCGATCGCGTTTCCGCTCAACCGCCCAGTACTGCTAACCGACGTGCTTACCGCCAGCGGTAAGGCAGGTGTTAAAGGCACGCTTGCGAAAAGTCTGGATGCCATCGCTGATCAAGCCAGCCCGGTTACCGTCGTCGTTCGTGTTGCCGAGGGGCAGGACGCGGCGGAGACCACTACCAATGTTATTGGTGGTGTAACCGCCGGTGGTCAGTACATGGGCATGAAAGCTCTGCTGGCCGCAGAAGCGCAACTGGGAGTGCGGCCGCGCATCCTCGGTGTGCCTGGCCTCGACTCGTTGCCGGTGGCAACTGAACTGGTACTCACCGCACAAAAGCTGCGCGGCTTCGCATATGCCAGCGCCTGGGATTGCAGCACCGTCTCCGAGGCCACCGCCTACCGAGAAAACTTCGGCGCGCGCGAGCTGATGACCATCTGGCCCGACTTCGTGAACTGGGACACCTCCCTGAATGCCGATGCGCCGGCGTCGGCGATCGCCCGCGCATTGGGTCTGCGCGCCAAGCTCGATGAGCAGGTTGGCTGGCACAAAACACTGTCCAACGTGGCCGTTAACGGCGTGTCCGGACTGAGCCGCGATATTTACTGGGATCTGCAGAATCCGGCCACCGATGCGGGCCTGCTGAACGCGGCGGACGTTACCACGCTGATTCGTCGCGACGGTTTCCGCTTCTGGGGCTCGCGCACCTGCAGCGACGACCCTTTGTTCGCCTTCGAGAACTACACCCGCACCGCCCAGGTGCTGGCTGACACCATGGCAGAGGGGCAATTCTGGGCGATCGACAAGCCGATGCACCCGAGCCTGGTGCGCGACATTGTTGAGGGTATCAACGCCAAACTCCGCGAGCTGGTACGCCTTGGCTACCTGATCGGTGGCGAGTGCTGGTACGACGAAGCCGCCAACGACAAGGACACCCTCAAGGCCGGCAAGCTGTACCTCGATTACGACTACACGCCAGTGCCGCCTCTGGAGAATCTGGGGCTTCGCCAGCGCATTACCGACCGCTACCTGGTCGACTTCGCCAGTCGCGTAAACGCCTGATCATTCATCCGCGCGGCAACGGCCGCGCCTTTAGGAGAGCGCCCATATGGCTCTGCCCAAAAAGCTCAAGAACATGAATTTGTACAACGACGGCGTCAGCTACGTCGGTGCATGCAAGAGCGTCACCCTGCCCAAGCTTGCCCGAAAGCTCGAGGCCTTCCGAGGTGGCGGCATGGACGGTGCGGTAAAGGTCGACCTCGGTCATGGCGACGACGGGATCCAGCTCGAATGGACCCTCGGTGGCTGGGATCTGACGGCGTTGCGCCAATACGGTGCGGTGTCGGCCAACGGTGTGATGCTGCGCTGGGCCGGATCGATCCAGCGCGACGACACCGGCGAAGTGTCGGCTGTCGAGGTTGTTGTGCGCGGCCGGCATGAAGAGATCGACATGGGCGACTCGGAAAGCGGTGAAGACACCGAGCACAAGTTCACCACCACCTGCAGCTATTACAAGCTGACCATTGATGGCAATGAAGAGATCGAAATCGACTTGCTCAACTTCATTTTCAAGGTCAACGGCAAAGACATGCTGGCAGAACATCGTAAGGCGATCGGCCTGTAAACCCAGCCCTCCCCGCCGGCTCCGCTGGCCCCAATCTATTGAAGGAATGCGACATGAGCACTGCCCAAAAGAACGAAGCTGCAGAAGCACCAGTTTTGAAGAACCCAAACCGTCCAGTCATCACCCTGGACACGCCGATCATTCGAGGCTCGACCGAAATCACCGAGGTGACACTTCGCAAACCCGTCTCCGGTGAACTGCGCGGCGTTTCGCTGACCGATCTGCTGCAGATGGACGTGCTCGCGTTGCGCAAGGTACTGCCGCGAATCACCACACCAACCCTGACTGATCACGATATCGGCCAAATGGATCCGGCTGACCTGGTGCAGATGGCCACCGAGGTTGCCGGTTTTTTGCTGCCGAAGTCGGCGAAGGTGGATGCATCCCTCGTTGCGTAGATGACGCCATGGCGGACATCGCCGTGATTTTTCACTGGGGGCCAGTGGAGATGGATCCGCTCCCCCTGACCGAACTGATGGAATGGCGCGAACGCGCTCGCAAGCGAAGTGGGGCGAAAGATGACTGACAAGCTGCGGCTGGAATTTATGCTGTCGGCGATCGACAAGGTCACCGCGCCCCTCAAGCAAATCAGCGCTGGGAGCACTGCGACGTCCCGCGCCTTGAAGGCGGCGCGGGATCAGTTGAAAGAGCTCAACGCCCAGCAGTCCAATATTTCCAGCTACACCCGCCAGCGCGAAGCCGTCCGCCAGTCGTCTGAGGAGCTGGCAAAGGCGCAGGACAAGTTGCGCGGCCTGCGCGAGCAGCTGCAGAAGATGGACGCCCCTACATCAGCCTTTCAGAAGGCGTTCGTTAATGCCTCCGCCTCGGTGGAAAAGCTGACAAACAAACACACGGCGCAACGATCGGAGCTGCAGCGCCTGATACCCCTCATGAAATCAACCGGTGCTGACACCCGCAATCTCGGTACCACCGAGCGCCGCTTGAAAACCGAGATCGAGGCGGCGAACAAAGCCATTCAAACTCAGCGGGAACGTCTCGCCGCCCTTGCCAAGCAGCAGGAACGAGTCTCTAAAGCACAGCGAAATTATTCCAAGGGAAGAGAGCTCGCTGGCAATGCCGCCGTCGCCGGCGCAAGTGCGGGAGCAGTTGGTGCGGCGACAGGCATGCCCATCCTCGGGATGATCAAGAACTACTCGCGCTTCGAAGACGCGATGGCAGGCGTAGCGAAGCAGGTCGCCGGCGCCCGCGACGATAACGGTCAGCTCACCCAGACGTATTACGAAATGGGAGACGCGATCAAAAAGATGTCCGAAACAATCCCGATGGCTACTACCGACATCGCCGCCCTGGTAGAAGGCGGCGCGCGAATGGGCATCCAGGGTAAAGATGACTTGCTGGAATTTGCGCGAGTCGCGGCAACTGCAGCGACCGCGTTTGAACTGCCCGCAGATCAGGTCGGTGAAAGCCTGGCGCGCATCGCCAACCTCTATAAATTGCCAATCAAAAACGTGAGCCAGCTCGGGGACGCGATCAACTACCTTGACGACAATGCAATGTCGAAAGGCGGCGACATCATCGACGTCATGCAGCGCACGGCAGGCATTACGGCGTCGGTGGGAATGTCGTTTAAAGACGCCGCTGCGTTGGGCTCGACATTCCTGACACTCGGGGCTTCATCAGAAATCGCTGCCACCGCTACGAACGCAATGATTCGCGAATTGGCTATCGCTACCCAGCAGCCAAAGCGATTTGTCACAGGCCTGAAATCGATCGGTTTAGAGGCGAAAGCGGTTCAGGACGGCATGAGCAAGGACGCCACGGGCACCATTCAGAAAGTGCTCGAGGCGGTGAACAAGCTGCCGAAAAATCAGCAGTTGGGTGTGATGACCCAGCTCTTTGGCAAAGAATATGGCGATGACGCCGCGAAGCTTGCGTCCAACATCGAAGAGTATCGTCGGCAGCTTGACCTGGTTAACGGCGCAGATAACGCACCGAAGCGCGATGGCTCGATGCAGCGCGAAGGAGACATTCGTGCGGACCAGTTGTCAGCCCGATGGGAGATGTCTCAGAACCGCATGTTCAACCTGAGCAGCGCACTTGGCGCCACTCTGCGACCAGCCCTGATCCAGCTCGTCACCGGATTTAACGGTGTCCTCGAGCGAGTTAACGCCTGGGCGACCGCAAACCCGGGTTTAGTGTTGGGCATCCTGAAGGTTGCCGCAGGCATTGCGGCGCTATCGATCGGCTTCAGCACTGTGGCTTTGGCACTGGCCACCACCCTCGGCCCCTTCCTCGCCGTTCGGTATGGACTTTCCCTTATAGGGATCCGACTGCCCTCTGTGATCGGCCTGCTCTTCAATTTGGGCTCCAAGGTGCTGCCCTTCGTGGGTCAGGCATTCATGTGGTTGGGAAGACTGTTCCTGGCCAATCCGATCGGCCTGGCAATTACGGCGATTGCCGCTGCGGCGTACTTGATCTACTCAAATTGGGACAAGGTGAAGGCCTACTTCGTCAGCGCCTGGGCAGAGATAAAACTCGGATTCAGTGGTGGCATAAGCGGAATCCTGCGCACGATCGTCAACTTCAGCCCGATTGGGCTGTTCTACCAAGCGTTCTCGGCCGTGATGAATTACATGGGCGTTGAGCTTCCGAGCAGGTTCACCGCGTTCGGAGGAATGATTATTTCAGGCCTCGTCAATGGCATTACCGGGGCGATGGGCGCGGTTAAGACCGCAATCTCGGATGCTGGCAGCAGCACGGTGGACTGGTTCAAGGAAAAGCTCGGTATCCACAGCCCCTCCCGTGTCTTTGCCGAGCTAGGCGGCTTCACGATGGCCGGCTTGGCACAGGGTGTAAATGACGGCCAGAGCGGCCCGATGGAAGCAGTCAAAGCCGTGGGCGAGCTTATGACACAGGCGGGAACCGTGACCATCGGTGCCGTTACCAACGCTGGAGCGTTGTTAAACCCAGCCTCTGCCGTGCCTGGTGTGGCTGCAGCAGCGCTGACACCTGCCGCAGCCCTGCCCGGAGCAGCAGCTGCTGCACTCAAGCCCGCCGCGTCCGTGGTGGGAGCGAAGCCTGAAAGCGGCGGCATGCTGGAATCCATTGTCGGAATGGGCAAAAAACTGGCTCAAGCCGGCGCAATGGCTGTCGGTATCGGCGGCGCTCAGCAAGCGATCGCTATCGATAACCGCCCACCGATCGCTCCCGCTGCAGCTCCTGCAGCGGTGCAGATGGCCCCCCAACAAATTGTTATCAACATTCACCCTGCCCCGGGAATGGACGCGGCGACGATCGCACGTGCGGTGTCTGCCGAACTCGACAAACGCCAACATGCAAAACAAGCGAAGGGGCGCAGCGCCCTCTTTGACCAGGAGTAAACGGCAATGATGATGGCTCTCGGCATGTTCATCTTCAGTCTCGAAACCTTGGCGTACCAGGAGCTGCAGCGGCAGACGGAATGGCGTCACGGCTCGACGTCGCGTATAGGCACTAACCCATCCCGCCAGTTTCTGGGCCGTGGTGAAGATTCAATCAGCATGCCAGGCATTCTCTTGCCGGCACTCGCCGGGACGCCGCTGAGCCTCGACACGCTCCGCGCGATGGCCGATACCGGCAAAGCATGGCCGTTGATCGAAGGCACCGGCAGGATCTTGGGTATCTGGGTGATCGACAACATTACAGAGAACAAAACTTTGTTCTTCTCGGATGGCGCAGCACGCCGCATCGAATTCACCATCGCGCTCAAACGGATCGATGACGGCCGGGTTGATCTGCTCGGCGCCGGCGTGAGTACAGCCGGCAATATCCTGAGGAAAATCCTGTGATCGACCAAGCACTGAGTCGGGTCGACGGCTATCTGAGCGACGCGCAGGCCTCCATCCGCGAAGCGAGGGCCTACCCCCGTCCAATCTGTCGGCTGGAGGTCGACGGACGCGACATCACAGCGGCGATCGAGAAGCGCCTGATGAGCATCGAGCTCACTGACAACCGCGGGCTCACCGCAGACCAGCTCGACGTCACCCTATCGGACCATGATGGTCGCCTGGCAATCCCACCGAAAGGTGCGACGCTACGGCTATGGCTTGGCTGGGGCGACACCGGACTGGTCGATAAAGGCACATACACTGTCGACGAAACCGAGCACAGTGGCGCGCCAGATCAGTTGAACATCCGGGCTCGCAGCGTGGATCTGACAGCAGGGCTGAAAGCCAAACGGGAGCGAAGCTGGCACAACGAGACGATCGAGACCGTGGTGCAAGCCATTGCCGGTGCCTACGGCCTTGGTCCTTTGGTCAGCGCCGCGCTCAGTGCCATCCAGGTGGTTCACCTTGATCAGGCCAACGAGTCAGACGCGAATCTGCTTTCTCGCTTGGGGCAAGAGCACGATGCGATCGCAACGGTAAAAGCGGGCAAGCTGCTTTTCATGCCGATCGGCAACGGCACAAGTGCCAGCGGCTTGGCACTGCCACACATCACCCTGACCCGCCGCGACGGTGATCAGCATCGATTCCTGCAGGCAGACCGAGACAGCTACACGGGTGTGCGGGCGTTCTATTACGACGTCAACAGCGCGGAGAAAAAAGAGGCTATCTCTGGAGGCGGCGACAACATCAAGGATCTGCGTCACTCATACACGGATCAGAAAAGCGCTCTGGTGGCTGCCCGTGCTGAGTGGAACAAGCTGCAACGCGGAAGCGCGACGCTCAGTTACTCGCTGGCACGCGGCCGGCCAGAACTGACACCAGAGCTCACCTATTCGCTGATCGGTATCAAGCAGGAAATTGCGGACGTGATCTGGCTTGGCGGCAACGTTAAACACAGTTTCACGTCTGATTCGTTCACCACTAGCCTCGAGCTCGAATCGATGCTTCCTGAGGGCGACGAAGTAGCCGAACTGGCGGACGATGCCGGCGACTACACAGGACTTGTGGCGTGGTACCGAGACGCGAAGAGTGGTCAGCAGCAGAAGTTGAGCGAGGGTGATCAGAGCAAACCTAAGCGGTTGACCCACCTTTACGAGAGCAAGGCGTCAGCACAACGGGCGGTGGATAGGGAGTACAAGCGACTGCAAGCGAAAAGCGGATCAGCCGCTGCAGGCATCCCGACATGACCTGCCGGGATGCGGCAAGCGGGTTCAGCGATAATCCGTTTGCGCCATCATTTCCGCGATACGCCGAAGATGGCTCTGATCCGCCTCGGACATCCTCCGGTACATACTCAGCAATATGCACTCCATCTGCGTCAAATGCTGAGCAGCTTTGCTCTCCTGAACGTCCTGTTCAAGCTGCTCCAAAACGCCACGATCCAACATGCTTACAACTCCTAAAAGCCGCAGAGGATCGTCTAAAACTTGGCATTTTGATGCATCAACTGAACCCGATCCCCCGTAGCGCCACCGGACGGAGCGGCCCTATCTCACTCAAGCGGGAGCGAGCTTTGCGATTCTTTAGCTGTCATGTCGGCCAAGCCTGTAACGATCCGATGCACAGCAATCTGATCGCCAGGGCTCAACGAGCGAAAGCAGTTCAGCACTTCATTTTCAATCGTGGTGTGGGTACTGACAGCTGTGTCGCGTCGCCCGAAAAGCACGTAAACCACGTCCACACCAATCTTCGAGACAGCCAGCAGATAAGCAGTATCAGGCCGCTGGCGATCGTTCTCGTAATTTCCTTGGGAATTGCGTTTCACCCCACCTATATCTGCCAGCTGGTTTTGATTAATGCCAAGCCGGTCGCGCTCTTCCCGGAGCCGCTCGCCCAAAGTTTTTTCCAAGGAGTCTCCAGTTACACAAATTTTTGGCATGTGCCGCTTTACACAGCCAATTTCTTGGGCATAATGATGGCACACACAACACGATTGAACACAGATGAACACTATGCCCGTCCTCCTTACAGCCGAGCAAGCCCGCGCAGAACTTGACCGCAACGGGATAACCATTGCGCATTTCTGTCGTGAACACGGCCTGAACAAAAATTTGGTCAGCGATTTGTTGAACGGTCGCAAGAAGGGCGTGCGAGGCGAGGCCCGACGAGCAGCTGTGCTCCTCAGAATCAAAGACGGTGTGATTTCAAATTAATGGCATTTGGCTACGCGAGAAACCAGAAGATGAAACGCACCGTTCTAGAAACCCGTCGGCAAGTCGTAAGCGCAGTGATTTGTGCGTATCCGGGCGGTCGTGATTGCGCAGCCCCGCGCTTGGGTATGTCGGTGAAAAAGTTCGACAACCATGCCTATGAGAACGCGGGCAGCCGGCCGCTTACTGACGAGCAGATCTGCCTGCTGGAGTTGCAGACCGGGACCACTCACCTTCCTGACTTCGTCTGCAACCTGTACGGCGGTGTGTTCGTTCCGGTTGCCGAAGCCGAGCAATTGGACAACCTCGACCTGTATGCCCGCTCGATCAACACAGCGGTAAAGCGTGGCCTCGTCGACGCGATCATTTCCAAAGCACTCCAAGACGGCGTCATCGAGGACGACGAAGTGCAGGCCATTCTTGCGGCGCACCGTGCGCACGTAGCAGCCAGACACGAAGAGATCACTGCCGTGATCGTTCTGCATCGGGAAAACCCGGGCAGCTAGGAATCGAAATAGGCGCTGGAAGCGTCGCCATTTTTCGGCGTCAGCCGAGGGCCGCGATTAGCGGCAGGGAGAAAAAAGTGAGCACTTATAAGCTGGTATGTCCGCACTGCCGTGAGCGCATGCGCATCCGGACCAGTGAGGGCACGCATATCTTTTTGCGTATTGCCTACCTGCAATGCATCAACGAGGCATGCGGTTGGTCGGTCCGGGCTGAGTTTGAAATGACTCACGAAATGAGCCCATCAGGCATGCCGAACCCGGCTGTTTGTTTGCCAGTGGCTCCCGTCGCTATTCGCCGGCAGGCAATGAAAAAGGAAGGCGAGCAGCAAATGGACCTACTTGGACTGGAGACGGCCTGATGAACACATTGATCAGCGAGCAAAATCCCGAACGGGAATACCGCGCCTCTATGCAAGACGCCGCGCTTTGCTACATGCAGCGCCACCAGGCAGAGCACCTTGGCAACGATCAACAGCTTTTTACCCGAACGGTCGCCCACCTGCAGACAACTCTGGATGTACCCAACTTTCTTGCCGAGAACCTGACGGGCTTGGCATACGGACAACTGCGCGCAGGCGCTGGCCAGCGACGCCTTGATCTGAAAAACAGCAGTGAATCGGTTGCAGTCTTCGCCGATCCAGCCAGCGGCAAATCGTACGCCATCCCCGTCGCGCTGATATTCCAGTACCTGGTCCAGGCCTCGGAGCCCCGACCGAAAACCCTCAACAACTGACCGAATCGCTCCACCGTTTGCGTGTGGGTTTGGGTGAATTGCGCCCGAAATCAGGAAGAAAGCCATGAACACAGCACTTTCCATACAGATGAGCCTGAGCGAAAGCCTCGCCGAAGCCTTGCTGCAGGAGCTCCGTGAGCGCCTGCGAATGGGCATTCAGGAGCACTGGTATTCGGATCAGTTTCGCTGCGTTCCTGATGGTCTGCGCACCAGCGCCATTCTCTCGGCCTACCCCGCACTGGCGGCTCAAAAGACAACTCTCGGCGCCCTCCGGGTCGCCATCAGAAAGCAGGCATGACGATGGAAGAGAAAATCCGGGCCGACGTATTGACCCGACTTGAGTTCGATTACGGCCTGAAACACCGGGTCGGCACCGATTTCATGCGAGGTGGCACCTGCCCGGCCTGCAACAAGAAAGAGCTGTACTCCAGCTTTGCAAACCCGTTCTTCATCAAGTGTGGCCGCGAGAGCAAGTGTGGTCAGCAGTGGCACGTCAAAGAGTTGTATGCCGATCTGTTTGACGACTGGAGCAAACGTGCGCCGGCAACAGATGACCAACCGACCGCAAGCGCCCGCGCCTACATGGAGTTCGCTCGCGGCTTCAAGATCGATCTGGTGGCGGGTCTGTTCACCCAGGAGAACTACTTCGATCGCGTTTTGAATATCGGCTCGGCCACAGTGCGGTTTGCGCTCGAGCACGGCGGGTATTGGGAACGCCTGATCGACCAGCCTCAGCGCTTCGGTAAAAAGAAGGCACGCTTCAAGCCGGGCGAATCATACAAAGGGTATTGGTGGTGCTCCCCCTACGTCGACCTCACACAGACCTCGGAGCTTTGGATCGTTGAGGGGATTTTCGACGCGATCGCTCTGCAGCATAACGAGATCGACGCGGTAGCAGCGATGTCGTCAAACGCCTTTCCCGAGGCCTCGCTGAAAGCACTTGCAGCTGATCGGGCCGGCAACTTGCCAAGATTGGTCTGGGCTCTGGATAACGAGCCTGGCGCGCACCGCTACACGCTTAAATGGGTCGCCATGGCTCGATCCATGGGCTTTGAATGCACCGCCGCGCAAATACCGCAGCGCGACGCGCGGAAAGTGGATTGGAATGACCTGCATCAGCGGTGGGCCTTTATCGGTGACGAAGCCGAACGGCGTAGGCGCACAGAAGCGGATCTGAACGAGGCTCGCCACCAAGGCGCCCTACTGATTGCGGAAAGCGCTTCCGAGAAAGCGATGCTGATGTACAACTGGCGCGAGCGCGAAGAGTTCCACTTCGGGTTTGAGTCTCGTCTGTACTGGTGGAAGCTGGACATCAGCAAGTTCAACAACGCCATGCAGGCGCTGGAAACGAGCGAGAACCACGAAGAGCAGCAGCTGAACAACAAGGCGATGCGTGAAAAAGCGTTGCGTATGTCCGGCTGCGTGGTTGAGATCGCCAACTGCTATCCCCAGGCGCTGTACTTCCAGCGCAATGAGATCACGGACGAATCCTGGTATTTCTTTCGCGTCGACTTCCCCCACGACGGCGGCTCAGTGAAGAACACTTTCACCGGTGGCCAGGTCGCGGCCGCGAGCGAATTCAAGAAGCGACTGCTCGGCATGGCCGCCGGTGCAGTGTTCACCGGCAGCGGCCAACAGCTCGACAAAATCATGAAGGACCAACTGTTCGCGATCAAAACGGTTCAGACGATCGACTTTGTTGGGTACAGCAAGGAGTACGGCTGCTACGTGTACGGCGACCTGGCCGTAAAAGATGGCCAGGTGGTCGACGTCAATGACGAAGAGTTTTTCGAGTTCGGCAAGCTGCGCCTAAAAACCCTGCAACGTGCGGTGCCGGTGCGGATTCAACGCGACCCGAAGGAATACAGCGACGAATGGGCGAAACTGCTGTGGACATGCTTTGGAGCACAGGGCGTTGTCGCGCTGACCTTCTGGTTCGGCTCGCTGTTCGCCGAGCAGATCCGCGCTCGCTACCAGTCCTTTCCCTTCCTGGAAGCCACCGGCGAGGCCGGGGCCGGTAAAACCACCCTGCTCAACCTGCTTTGGAAGTTGCTCGGCCGCGCCGGCTACGAAGGATTCGACCCGTCCAAATCCACCAAAGCCGGCCGCAGCCGGTTGATGGGCCAAGTATCCGGCATGCCTGTGGTTTTGCTTGAATCGGATCGGAGCGGCGACGACAAATCACACGCAAAAAACTTTGAATGGGACGAACTGAAGGACTACTTCGGCGGCGGCACACTGGCGACCAAAGGAGTTAAAACCGCCGGTAACGAAACCTACGAGCCACCATTCAGAGGCACGATCGCTATCAGCCAGAACGCGCCAGTGATTGCGTCCGAAGCCATCATGACGCGGATCGTGAAGCTGCATTTTGTGCGGCCGAACGTGACACCAGAGAGCCGAGCGGCAGCTGATCGACTGACGGCCTTAGATGGCTCCAAGTTGAGCTACTTCCTGCTGCAGGCGGTGAAGCGAGAAAGCGACGTCATGTCCATCCTTGCCGACAAAATCCCGGCCCACGAAGCGCGCCTGCGCCGGCTACACACCCACTGCATCAGCTGCGACAACGAATATCCAGCGAATAACGAAAAAGCGGCATGCCAGCACTGTGGCAATCAGTTGCGAGGGTACATCCGCGTTGAGCGCATCGTAAAAAACCACGCCCAGCTGCTCGGCCTGGTGGACTGCATTCGCTCGCTGGTACCGCTGACCGATGCCCAGATCAGCGCAACACAGCGTTGCATTGTCTCGATGGCCATCGAGCGCCAGAGCTCGATCAGCGCAGACCACCCTGTTGTCGCGGAATTCTGGGAAGTCTACGAGTACCTGCAGGGGCTTGATGCCGACGGGCCGGTGGTCAATCACAGCAAGAAAGACAACGTCATCGCTATCAACCTCAACGAGTTCGTTGAGCGCGCCGCAGAACACCGCCAAAAGCTGGCCGACGTCAGCGAATTGCGCGATCGCCTGAAGGAATCCCGTTGCCGCAAATTCCTGGAATCGAACAAAGCCGTCGACAGCGCGGTGCGCGCTTACCAGGCCACGCGCAATAACAACACGATCACCAAGTCACTCACGGTCAAGTGCTGGATGTTTCAGGCGTAGGGCTGCAACCCGCGTCGACAGCTAGGAAAGGAGAGAACCATGCAGATTCAAATCGTCGCCGGCACTGATCGTAGTGATACGCAAAGTCTGCAGGATCGCATCACCCAGCTGCTCAACGAGCTTGGGAACACGGTGCAGGCTGAAGCCTACGGTGCGAACGGATTGGTCGACATCTTGGAGGTACGGGCTACCGATGGTCAGCGCGAGATCTTGGTGCTGAATTGCTCCCGGCTGCAAATCCAAGCGGTTTTGGACTGGCAGTCATGTAGCGAGGACACGAACGAATTCGAAGACCTGGTGCTGCACCTGGTGCGATCGCCAGACAGCTACCAATAACGCCGGCTGCAACCGGCACATTTGAAAGGAGAGAACCATGCGCAACACAGAGCAGCTTGAACAAACCCAACGCGGAGCACTGATTGGGCAGTTGATAGGCGCCGTCTTGACGGTGGTGTTGATTGCCATCGTCGCGGTGCAGGTACCGGATTTGATGATCTGGATTCTCAGCTAAGCGACCGAGAAGTCGGTGCCATGGGGCTGCAACCCCATGGCACCTGCCACCCCTGAAAGGAGAGAACCATGCAAGACCAATCCCACAACGGCAGCGTCGCCGAGGCTAACGCACCTCGTCTACGGCCGACAATGGCCAGCCACCGGCTCGATCTGCCGAGCATCTGCGATATCTGCGGAAAAGCGCGATCGACGCGCACACATCGAAGCTGTAGCCGCATTCGACAGAGACGGAAAGCTGATGAATGGGCCGCGTTAATGGCGGAAAGAATTGCTGCACGGATGTCGCGAGGCAAGCGCTATTCACGCTGAAGCACTGCTAGTAGATGGACAGCAATGTTCTAACCACAACGCCTCAGCGCAAGAACTACACTGGCTAAGGCGTCACCAAAACGAAGGATGACCATGTCGAGCAATGTCTTGATATTTGAAGACCTGCAGCGCATCACCGGTTACCAGCGCCGATCGGACGTAGAGAAGACGCTGATTGAACAAGGTGTCCGGCTTTTTCGCGGCCGCACGGGGCCGTGGACGACGCTAGATCTAATCAACCAAGCTGCCGGCATGAAGCCGGTCGCAGCAGAGCGATACGAAGCCGATATCCTATGAGGAAAGCTCGGAAGCGGAAGCACAATCCGCATATCCCCACCCACATCGACCAGGCCGCCCTTCCGGCGGCCATTTATTTCGACCAGCGCGGCAGCGGGGTTTGGTACACCCTTCATTACGATGAAACGGGAAAACAACGCCGAAAAAATGTGGCGCCTGCTGACGTTTCACTCTCTGAACTGCACCGCATAATGGACGAAGCTTCCAATGTCGACAGAGGCACGCTTCGCTATGTGTGCGAACAGTTCCATGAAAGTGATCGCTATAAAAAGCTTGCCCCCAAAACCCACACCGACTACTGCTACTCCCGCGACGTTCTACTGAACATTCCCACCAAATTGGGCAAGCCGCTTGGCGATCTCGCTGTGAAGAAATTCACCGCCGCCCTGGTGCAACGAATTGTCGATCGGATCGCAGACGAGGGCACGCCCTCAAAGGCGGCGCACGCACTGCGTTATCTGCGCCGCGTGCTGCAATGGGGACGTAATCGGGGTTTCCTTGAAGTGAATCCAGCCCTCGGCATCGAAGCGCCCATAGAACGAAAACAACGCCGGTTGCCACGGTTGAACGTAATGGACGTCCTAATCGACCGTGCGACAGCGCGGGGGCGACTGGCACGTAACGAACCAGGAAGCTGTCCTGAGTACTTGGCCAGCGTCATGGAGCTCGCCTACCTTTGCCGGCTACGCGGCATCGAGGTGGTGACACTCACGGATGCGAACGAGCTTCAGGAAGGGCTTTTGACCAATCGCCGCAAGGGCAGCCGGGACAATATTGTTCGATGGACACCGCGACTGCGCACTGTCTGGGAAGATGCGAAGGCTTTACGGGCGAGGATTTGGGAAAGCCGTAAAACGGCTATTCCGATCGCGGCGTCAAAACGCTTCATCATTGTGGCCAGCCACGGTGGCCCACTTCGTAAATCGAGCCTCGATACTGCCTGGCAACGATTTATTACTCTGGCCATCGCGGACGGAAACATCGAACCGGAAGACCGTTTCGCCCTGCACGATCTAAAAAGGCGGGGTATAACTGACACTACTGGCACCAGGGCGGACAAACAGGAAGCGAGCGGCCATCGTGACGCGAAGATGATGGACGTCTACGACCACAGCATTCCACTGGTTTCGCCTTCCGCTGATTGAGATATGTAGGCTCGGCTAATCCAAAAGTTAGCGTCGCCCGCCGATAATGGAGTAACGAATGTGGAACTAATGATTCCCTGCGGTGAGTGCGCGCTCGCTGCCTCAATGAAAGACGGTGGCTTTGGACCAGACGGCGTGGTGCTTCGGAATACAGCAGTGCTCGTTCAAGATAAAAATCTGTATCGATCCACCTGCCCGGAAGGGCATCAACTTGTAGCAATTCTCAATAACCTTCCATTTGAGTTACTTTTCCAAAGTGGTTTAGAAGCCTTAGCGGACGGCTATCTGCGGGAATCTGTGAGCAGCTTTGCCGCTGCATTGGAGCGGCTGTATGAGTTTTCCATCCGGGTCCAACTGACAGACGCGAATGTGAGTACCGACGAGATAGAGTCGACGTGGAAGACAGTCGTTTCCCAGTCAGAGCGCCAGCTTGGAATGTACATTGGCATGAGAACGTTGCAGGAAGGCAAACAGCCGACCGTGCTTTCTCCCACTCAGTCAAAATTTCGCAATGATGTTATTCACAAAGGCTATTTTCCGGATTTCCAAGAAGCATTCGGATTTGGCGAGGTAGTGTTTAGGCTAATTTTGGAAGAGGTAGCCCGCCTGGACCAGTGCTTTAAGGGTGCCGTAGGCATCCAGGCGAATGCGCATCTGGAAAAAGCAATGAAGACGCTAAAAAAGGACGATCCCCAGCCGAGTATGTTCGCCTTTGGCTTGGCAGTTACAGACCGCACTGATCGGCCGTTCTCCGTGGTCGTTATGAACGCGCAAGCGAATCTGCGCAGAAGACGTGCCGGTGAAGCGCCGCCTACAGGCAGTGCGTAAAACAGCGAGGATCCGCGGATCGACTACACGTAACAAGCCTCACCCCCTCTCCTTAAACCAGCAGGATCGGGCACAACCTGACGTAATAGAAAAATCGCTAACCTCTTGTTTCTGTTCTTGAAAGCACCTTCCTTGTAATCAGTAGGTCCCGGGTTCGACTCCTGGTGCCGGCACCACATTAGGCTCCATTGCATTCCACCGAATGCTCTGGAAGCCCCGAAAACCCGCCCTTTGGCGGGTTTTTTCGTTCCAGGACCCTCTGTCGGGATCCAACAAAATCCCCCTTCCCCGAGGGTATGTTAGGGGTACTGCGATTTCCCGGTCAGGAGCGCGTACCCCTATGCCACGTCTAGCGATCCCCCTCAGCGACCTGCAATGCCGCACGGCCAAAACCCGCGAACGCGCCTACAAACTGTTCGACGGCGGCGGCATGTACCTTTTCGTCAAACCCAATGGCGTGAAGACCTGGCGCTTGAAGTACACCAAGCCCAGCGGCAAGGAAGGTACGCTCATCATCGGCAATTACCCCATCGTTACCCTTTCCGTCGCACGACGTAAGCGAGACGAAGCCAAGGCGTTGCTGCTCGACAACCTCGACCCAATGGAAGAAAAGAAGAAGGCCAAGATCGTAGCCCAGCGGGCGGCACTGCTTTTCGAAACCGTTGCTCTGGAGTGGCACGCCGACATGTCCCGTCGCTGGACCGAAGGACACGCAAAAACCGTGATGAGCCGACTACGTACCCACGTCTTTCCGCTGATCGGCCAACGACCCATCGCTGAACTCGATACCCATGACCTGCTAGAGATCACCCAGCGCATCAAGGAACGCGGCACCATGGATGTGGCGTTAAGGGTACAGAACTACTTATCCACCATTATGCGCGGGGCCAAAAGGGCTCGGCAGATCACCATGAATCCTGCACTGGATCTGGCAGGCTCGATTCACGCGCCGCGCACAGTCCATCGCCCGGCCCTATCCCTCAATCGCCTACCCGAACTGCTAAACCGCATCGACAACTACAACGGCCGCGAGCTGACGCGCCTTGCCGTCCTGCTCACGCTGCATGTATTCGTCCGCTCCAGCGAACTGCGCTTCGCGCGATGGAGTGAGTTCGACCTCCAACGCGCCATGTGGGAAATCCCCGATACACGCGCACCGATTGAAGGGGTACGCAACTCCACACGAGGGACCAAGATGAACGGCGACATTCAAATGGTTCCGCTATCGCCGCAGGTCATCGAAATACTGGAGCGCCTGCGCAGCCTCAGTCGCTTTTCAGAGTTGGTGCTACCGGGCGACCATAAGTACTGGAAGCCCATGTCCGAGAACACGGTGAACACCATGCTCCGCAACGTCGGCTATGACACTAGCAAGGACGTGTGCGGCCACGGCTTCAGGACCATGGCCTGTAGCGCCCTACTGGAGTCCGGGTTATGGACCGACGCAGCCATCGAAAGACAAATGAGCCACAAGGAACGCAACCGCGTGCGCGCCGCGTATATCCACAAAGCTGAATTTCTGGAGCAGCGCAGACTGATCATGGCGTGGTGGAGCAACTACATCGACGCCAACCGCCATGGGCATGTGACACCCCACGAATTCGCTCACCCAGTCGGCGACAACATCACGGCCCTACAAAATAGCCGTGGCGCATCCAAACGTGGGTAAGCCTGTGAGATCACCGTTGTCCGCCCTTCCACGCGGGTCCATCCAAGCGGGGCTGCAAAGCCGCCCTGCTTGGATGGACCTCATTTAAAAAATCTAAAGCCCACGCAAATTGTCTGTGGAAAACCATAGATTTCCACCGGTGGATAATTTCATCCACAGCCGCAGAATTCCCGAAAATTCGAGCCTTGACCCAAATTATCCACAGGCGTAGAAAAGATCGGGCAAGTGCTGTCGTTGACAGCAACCCAGGTAGCCAGAACCTTTAAGGCTACGCCACACCGTGGTGGTTCTCCCAAAGTGCGATTAGCGTCCGGCGGCTCGCACGCTCACAGCGATGTGATGGATGCCTACTTTTACCAGTGTGCCCACTGCGGCAACTTCCCCCTTTCATAGCTGCCTTGCAGCAACCTATCCGCTTGGCCATTTCCTTGCGCCAACCTGCGCCCGTCTCTTTCTCCCGGAAAGAGACGGGCGCATCTCACACTGCTGCAGCCCTGCTCGTACGGGCCTTTGCGGCTTTCCCCCTCGTGACAATCGGCGTGACAAACACCGAAAAGTCACCAGCAATAGCGATGCCGATGATGGTGCCGCAGTCCACGGAATGGACTGCACCTGACTGGCAGTCAGGCATGCCCCGGTCATCGCTTCACTGCCTTCACCTGACTCAGGATCTCGCGGCACTGGTCTCGTCAGCCAGTGCAGCCTCCACCCGCCCACCGGTAACGGTGTTCAGGAGGCCAGATCATGAGATGCCCAAGCTCCCGGTCGTAAAGAGCCGCCAGTCCCGCGCTAGTGGACAACCCTCACAGGTCGCAGGGGCCTTGATCCCTGATAACACTCAACATTCTTGGCGGGATGACGTGGGGAGAAGCTTCAACGTTTTGACTTCGAGAGGAGTTTGATCATGGCGTTGGTCGGTAAACGGGACGGGCGCAATTTTGGCTACGGCCGCCAACTGAGTTATGCCGGGCCACAGGCGTTGAAAGATCTGTTTGGCGGCGGGCATTACGGCACGGTCAAGGCGCACAGTGATCGCTGGCAGGCGTTTGTGCGCTGGTGTCGGTCGGAGGATGGACCAGGGTTTAACGATGCGCGACAAATTGATCGGCAGACCTTGCTGGACTACGCCGGACATCTGCGCCAACAAGTTGAACGAGGTGAGCTGGCCATCGCGACTGCGCAAAACCGGTTGTCCAGTGTGAATCGGACCATGGCCGCGCTTCGCGGTGATCAGTATGTGAAAGTGCCGAGCCCGAGTAAGGCGCTGGGAATGCGGCGCACCAGTGTTCGTTATTCAGTGCCGCAAGGCCAAAACCGCGAACAGGTGAAGCGGATCGTAGAGGTGCTTTGCGAACACCAGCAGCCGCGCGCCGCGGCCATCGCTCAGTTAGCGCGAGCCACCGGTATGCGTTTGCGCGAGGCCATTTTGGCCGACCTTCCCCGTCTAAAACGTGAGGCCGAACAGTACGGCAAGATCAACATCCAGGATGGCACCAAAGGTGGCCGTTCAGGTGCGTCGGCACCTCGCTGGATTACGGCAGATGATCATATTCGTGACGCACTGAGGTTTGCCGAAAAGGTCTCGCCTGACGGTAGCCACAACCTATTAGCCCCGCACGAAAGCTACCTGGATTTCATACAGGGCACCGTCCGTCCCATTCGAGACCTCCTCCATAAACACAACCTCAAAGGCTTTCATGAACTACGGGCGGCCTTTGCATGCGAACGCTATGAGCAAATCACCCAGCATCCCGCGCCTATCAACGGTGGCCATTGCCACCAACTCGACCGACGCCTCGATCAGGAGGCTCGAGTGCAAATCAGCTATGAGCTGGGGCACAACCGTATCGTCGTGGCCGCCGCCTACATTGGTAGTCGAGCATGAGCACGGCATTCGATATGGATCTGTTCCTGGCGGGCGTCCTGACCGGGTCGCATACCACGCGCCAACGCCACCTACGTCAGGCGAAGGCTATCCAAACAGCAATCGCTGAGCGCTGGCAATGCGACAATCCATGGACTTGGCAGAGAAAACACCTTGCGTGGTTTTTGAATCACCACCTAAACCCGCGCACTGAATCGACGCGCTATTACTATTTGCTGACCATGCAATTACTCACTCTTCGCTTAGGAAAACCCTGGCAGTTCAACCGCTAAACGAAGGTCAGAAAACGGCCGATTCTGTTGAAAAAGTCGATCATGGTTTCCACGGCAGAAAAGTACGCGTCCGAGATTGAAATCTTTACTTTTGGCAGAGGTTTCCAGACGCAGATTTCACGCAGCAGCGTGCAAAAATGGCGTTCTCACTAGGCAATGGCCAAGCAGTTTTGGATAACCGACTTTTTCAACAGAATCGGCCAAAAGCAGTCTCTCGTGAGTGACCGCTCGCCCAAAAGCGTTCGGCACGAAGCTCAATTATCTTTAAGCTTTCCAACAGCGATTGCGCGCGGGATTGGCTTTTGTACGAAGCGCTTTTGAGCCGTCGAGCACTCCTACATTCCGGCTTCGGAGTTCTGGCTTATGAGCAAAGGCGTATCACATGGATTCGACCCGAGGCATACTGGCGGCCAAGTGCCACCCCAGCGTATGCTGGTATATGTTATGACGCTGAGTTTCAAGATCACACACCGAAATCAGATCTAAAAAGGTCGAGTTCCAGGGAAGGGCATATGCCATACGAAATTCATCATTGGGAAGATATCGCGGGCGATTTTGAGCGGGGCACCGCTATCATCGGCAACGGTGCAAGTATCGCAGTCGATACTGGCTTCGGTTACGGGTCTCTATTAGAAGAAGCACGCAGGCTCAACCTGTTCACTGCGGAGGTCGAGGAACTCTTCAGGTCGTTTGATACGGTGGATTTTGAATTGGTGCTGAGGCTTGTTTGGCACGCGACCAAGGTCAATGCTGCTCTCACCATCCCAGATGGTCTAACGCGTCGGGTTTACCAAGATGTTCGACGAGCGCTCATCGAAACCGTACGCGAAGTGCATCCAGATCATGGTGAAGTGGCCTCTCGTTTGCCAAGCATGTATGGCTTCCTGAAGCAGTTCAGTACGGTGTTGTCGCTGAATTACGACCTTCTCGTTTACTGGACAATGACATACGGACTAGACGTTCCAGACCGTCACCAATTCAAGGACTGTTTCGTAAATGGGCAGTTTGATGATGACTGGGCACGCTTTAGAGAACCCTTTCGGGAGCGGACAAATACTCTTGTTTTTTACCCCCACGGCAGCTTGGCGCTGTGTCGTGACGTTGTAGACAACGAAAGCAAAATACATGACCAGGGTGCTGGACTTCTCGAGGCGATTCTAAATGCGTGGATCAGGGGCCGTTATATCCCTCTTTTTGTGAGCGAAGGAACTGCGGCACAGAAACTATCGGCGATCCAGAACAGCTACTACCTCTCTACCGTGTATCGAGAGGTCATCCCCTCGTTGACCGGAAGTCTCACCCTCTTCGGATGGGGATTAGGGGAGCAGGAAATGCACTTACTCCAACGACTTGGTCGAGCGAATGTGAACCGAGTTGCATGCTCGGTCTATGCAGGCAACCAGCGGTATTGCGATGGAGCATATCGAACTCTCAGAGATCAGCTAGGTGAGGTCGAGGTCGTATTCTTTGACAGCGCGACTGCTGGGTGGGCGGTCGACGCATAGCTGTTAACAACTGATGCCGACTTGGCCACGACTGCCCTACAACTCTACTCGCTCATGATATTTATGAGCCGATGCTTGTCTCAAGGTCTACCTCTGCGATCATCATCGTCCATGGCGACGGGGTAGGAATGAGAACACCAGCAGGTTGTTAAGGCAGTACTTCCCGAAAGGAACCGACCTAGCTGATCACTCGCGAGACACGCCCAATGAAGTGGTTTGGCACCTAAATAGCCGTCCTCGGAAAACACTAAGCACTAAATACGAAATATGCTCACTGAACAACTTAGTCAGTCTGCTGCGTCGTCCGGTTGAATTAACAGCCAAGAGTGGTCATTCAGATGAGTCTCCAAGCAGCCCACTTCCTGTTTGGTCATGCGAAGCTGAAAGCACCGTAAGGTATCTAAGGGATCAAGGGTAAATTTCCTGAAAATGCTGGAACAAAGTGATGTCAAAGTACCCGACAGTAGTCTGTCACCTTGTTGTCATAGTAGGCTTCAGGTTATGGCCTCCCACAGAGGCTGAACATGCGACCAGCGAATAGGAAACCAAATTTTTCCAGTAAAATTCCTTGCTGATTTTTACGACGGGAGGCTTATGCAAAGTCCATATAAGGATGACTTCAGAAATTTTGGTTTTTTATCAGCCGAGGCTGATCAGATGAGAGCTTCGCAACGGCACGATCTCTCTCCAAAATTTCTCGAATTACAGCAACATGTAATGAACGCTCTGGATGTGTTAGAGGTTACTGCACTGGAACGTGAGGATGAATTTTGGTGGGCCGCAATAGGATTGTGGGTAAGAACTCTTGAAGCCTGTCAGGGTGCCATCAGACTGGCTGATCTGGGTATGGCTTCATCCGCAGTTTCGGTCTTGCGTACTGCATACGAATGCCTTTTCTACGCAGCTGCTTTGTGGCGAAAGCCAGAGAGACTAAAAGATTGGAAAGAGTGGACCGAAAAAGAACAAAGGACACAAGTAAAAGGAGTGCTTAAGGAGGGTAAGAGTACATTTACAAGCATAGAAATTGAAAATATGGAACTTCTTTTCGATTCACTGACAGATGGCAAGAAATGGTCTACATATGACGCAGCCAATGACTCTGGCCTTTTGCTTGATTATCAGGTTTCCTACAGAGGGCTTAGCCTCATCGGAGCACATGCGACTGCTGTCAGTGTAGGTTGCTACTTCGAGAAAGATACAGAAGGCAAAACCAAAGCTACTATCAAGCCAGATTTTTCGCAGTTCAGTTTCATTTGTATAAGCGTGAAAAAATGCTTGGATATAGCAATCGAAAGACTATGTGAGTCTTCTAAGGTAATTACTCCCTAGGTTGATGAACTGAGATAGAGCAAGAGCTATCACCCAGCAGAGCCAGAATTAAAATTCAACAACCAGGATCGCTCGCTCACATCAAGAGGCTGGTGAAAGCAGTGTTTAACCACCACCCAGTTTTTTTGATGCATTTATTTTGACAAATTCGTTTAGGATAGATTTATGAAGCCATGTATGCTTTACGATTGAAGTTTAATGTCTATCCCTTATACGACTTCCGTTAGCCACGGCGACCTGACCATTTAGTCTTTACGCAAATTCTTACATGGAGCACGTATGACACAGAAAACAGGCAACGAATATATAGATCGCATGGCAGACGACAACGACCTCTGCATACCCGTCATAAATCAAAAACAAATCTACGATTTGCTCGCCAATGTTGATGCCATGATCAAAGCGATGGGCTTCTCTGATTATTCCAAACCCAAGACGATCTTAGACCTCGATCAACTACAGGTTTTAGACTACTCCAAGCTACCCTCTCTTTTGCCAGAACAAATAAATTATATAAATCAATCATTAGGAAAAGTAAAAGCGGACCCACAAGATCTGATTTTCTTTGGGTTGCGCTCTCTGGTTTCCTTCGCTTGGGAACTCCCACAATCTATCAGAGACGTACAAATCGCAGCCGCCCACGAAATAGCATTACAAACTGCAATAAGCCACATAGCTGATACGATAGACTACAACTTTTGGAAAGAAGATACGCTACTTCCTTACTGGATGCGTTTGAGCTATTTAAACGCACTCAGCAAAATACCAAAGGAGGTATTAGTAGAATACCGGCTCGACAAAGTGGCATGTATACCCGTTAAAAATACAGTCTTCAATGCTAGCTCAATAGTATATGACGGAAATTATTATATATCGATGAACTATGCGCTAGAGCCAATACTTAAGTTTATGAACAGATTTTTAGTGCACTTTTTTACAACGCGCGAAAATTTCGCGGGACCAAAACGAACTCAACGTGCGCTGGACGAAATCGCGGCAATTATTTTTCACTTCATTCGCAATGTTCCCGCCAACAATATATTTTCATACTCTGTGATATACGGAGTTGATAGTGCAACATCAGTGCAATGGCTTACAGCGGATCAAGTGGAATTCATATTTAAACATGAGCTTGGCCATCTTTTTTATCGCCATCCTCAGCGATTGGCTGGAGTGGACCCCGCTGTCGATAATATACAAGCTCGTCATCAATTTGAATATGAGGCTGACGCATTTGCGGCATCGATGCTGAAGATGGAAATCAGCGCAACGCAGTCACATTCAGTTGTAGCTGAGGACTCCACAATAGAGGAAAAACGCGAATTAAAGGAATACATCCGTGGCTTCAATCCTGTTCAGCTACTTTTCATTTACATGTCGTTTATAGACAAAGCTGGAGACAGAATGAGATCACGGTTGTCGAATATTTGCTCGTTTGTTCCAAAAAATCACAGTCACCCCAGCCCCAGTGATCGCCTAGCCAAGCTCAAACAGATGATGCCGAAGGATGTAGTCGATCAAAATCCACTGATCGAATACGCAGAGAAGTTCTTCAATGACATACTTCAATATGTGGATGATCTTGAGGATGCGGAGTTAATTGCTCGCATGAAATCGTTTTTTTAGATTCAGCTTGCTGCAAACTAAGAAACTCAAAATAGGGATTTTAATCAGATGACTGGGTTCATCGCGAATGGAGTATCAATGGAGTAGGGCTGCGCTAGGAAAGACGATCGTGGGCCACTTCCATTCTTTCTTGCAATTCTTCGCAGTATTACCCCGTCGTTCTTAGCTTTTAATTCTCTCCGATATTCATCGGCAAACAATTTCTGCCCCAGTGCAACTTTTCACGAGAGGCAGTTATGGATCGATAGAGGCAGGTCATGACTGACCGCCATCGCCCCATAACGGCCAACATTAAAACCCTTCTAAACGGAATAAAAGTGGACGCCAACGACGGTGGTACTGACTGGTCACATTCCTTAAGGTTCCGTCCTGACCATGACTCCTTCCATTGTGAAATCTCAATGTTATGCACCATGGACACGCGTTCGAAAATTCGAGCCTGCACTATTGGGAAAGTACTTTGTTTATTAAGGCTCTCGATAATCACATGCACAAGAAATCAGTAAACTGCAAGCTCTCATCACATTTTTGATATGGTCGTATAAGGTCTGTAGGAAAGAGGTTTGCTCCTCGTAGTGAAAATGCCCTGGCTCTTTAAAGCTAATCGTACACCTCCACAGCGGATTTGGACCAGCTGTCATTTTCCAAATTTCCGCGAAGATATTAAAAAGCTCTGCTATTTTTTCTTTGTCATGCTATGCAGAAGTGTCGAGAGTGGACTATTTTCATCAGGCTCGTATTCTTGCTTATCATAATCATCGCCAAGTACCGGCATTTCAATTGTCTCATATGTTAGAGAAGTAATCTTACATACTGCTTCACTCCCTTTTATTGGAGTAAATGCATCGGACGAAAAGCAGGTCAGATTAACCCCCGTTCCCACACTACTTTGAAATGCTAGTCCTTCGAATCCTTCAAGTCTCAGGGAGTCTGCAAATAATTGCGTAAGGCTATAGAGATAATTATGTTCGGGTTGAACAGGAACATTCAAGATGTCTGCGATGGACATTAAGTCCCTCAATATTTCAAGTTTTTCATCGCTAAGAAAGTTCCTCACATCAAAGCTGGAAAAATTCGCAATCGTCAGGTCGCGTACTAAACGAAACTTTGAGGTGGAGATGAGATGGCCAGGATGGGGGCGCAACTCAGAAACAGCAGTAAGAGCGTCAGATGCTAGATATAATACTGAAACTCTTGTTCGGTTGAATCGCCCCTCAGTCGCAAGATGTAGCGGCGGGCGTTCAATCTCGATTGATCGATATGGCTGATATTTATACTCTGGTGGGTAGCCAGGCTCGACGAATTTCGGAGAGAGCCGCATGCTTACGCCTACACGCCCTCTGTAATACTCAGCGCCGGCTGAGATAACCTGTACCAAATAAGGAGAAAGTTTTCTTATTTTTTTCCTTACTACCGACTCTACTTCAAAATAGTTGTCTTTGAGAGCTTGGTTTACTAAACCGGGCACAAAACCACTATGGTTTCCGCGTACTGAACTGAGAATGCCGCCATCCCAATATCCCCCGCCTAAGGTAATATCTTCCGCGGACTTGGGGTACCAACCTAACTCTTGTTCGATTGGGCACCAGACCTCGTCTGGAAGAGGATGCTCAGTAGCCTCGTCAAAATCAAATACGAATTTGTCCCGGCATAGCAGAGAGTAGAGTGAGCTGCCACCAATGTGGTTATTGTAATCCCACTCTGAGTAGTTAACCCTAACAAGTGCTCTCACTATCCTTTTAAGCCTATGGTCATTTGCGCTAAGTGTCTTGACATCTTTTTTATCGCATGTCGGACAGCGCTTAGCGTGTACCCCTCGTTCTTGAATTTCTAGTCGAAGTTCGTTATCGCTAGCGCAAAGTTCGCAAATCAAGGATTTATCAATCACTTCAACATCCGTTCACGTGTCAATTTGATTTTTTTCGAGCTGAATTTATCAGGAATGACTTCGAGAGTCTATTAAGTTTGTGATCATGTTTTTTTAAAATAGATTTCGAATTTTCATCATTGTCTTGGGTAGCAAGCCATTTGATAATTAATTCCCGCCCCTGATGTTATAAAGAATGTTGTCCTAGGTTATCGTATTTATCCAAGTTCTTCTTTGTTTTGTTTCCGAAATGGCTTCGTATTTTTAATGTCTAACTAAAAATTGTGCTTAGTCTAAAGGCTGCTGCTCTGTCGCGAATTGTTACGCGCTAGCTCCGCGACTCGTCGAAATTTATAATGCTATATTTGCTATCGGAAAAAGGCGTATTGCCAGTTGCGATCTTGCAGCGAGTGCTAGGAGGGAAAGAGGTAAGGCGCCGTGCACTTCCAACCACCTTGCAGCAGATAATATGATGCTAACTCTCAGGTATATCCGTGAACAAGGAATTTACTTTGAGCAATTCCTTAGTTTTATACCTGCTTGATGACGCCGAAGGGTCGATTTCGGTCGGTGGCGACAGACAGAATCCGGCCAAAAGGGGACGGTTCTAATCGGTCAACACTCCTTCAAATCTGAACAGCCTATTAGCTAGCCAATAGCTTGAGAAGCGCCTGTTATCACAGAGGATATTCCCCACAGTTGCCATCTTAGGAGTCAAGGACGACCATGAATTTAGCCCTACACAAAAAATTTCCCCCGAGGTAGATAAACTCAAAAACCTCACGGCAGAATTGAAACTGCAGGAACTGTGAATCGCCCCGCGTATCGAACTCCGGCTATATCGGCGGAAGCGGCGGCGCTCATTTCAGAGAGATCGATGTTCGAATCGGCACCATTCCTTCACACGACGATTACAGTGATGAAAGCTGATGGTGATGGTGACGGTGGCGGCTCTGGATAGCTTGCTCCAAAGCTGTAGCGTAGCGATTGAATTCAGCCACCGCGTAACTGAGAAATTGCTCATCGACGATGATGCCGTTGAAAAGGTTTACCTCTACCCCCTCAGTTCTCTCAATTGCTTTGATTAACCTTTTCTCAAATTCGGTCTTCTTCTCTTTTTTGCAGAGAGCTTTATGATAGTCAGTGGCTACCCCATCATTGTGGATCATAATATTTCTAACCATTGTCAGATGATCAATGTCACCTATGTCTCTGGTATCAAACCCTTTCTTTAGTATCGTGTGAGCTTTTTCAATCGGGCCCTTACATTTCAACTCGTCGCTAAAATTGGAGAGCCTTATCATCAAATCAAGGCAGCCGCTTATGCGATGCTCGAACAAACCGAACATCGTGAGGTAGGCCGACCGGCGTATTAGGTCCGCTATCAATGATTTGTATTCGAGTCTAACTTCGTCATCGTCATATCCGACACACGACCCACAAGAATAGTATGTTCGAGTACGTGGATAGCTTTCTCCATTCTCATCATACGTCTCTTCTTCAAACTCGCCTTCTTCCACTGCGTCAGATTCATCTGCTGCATTTACTGCGAGTTGCACATTCTTTTCGGCCTGTTCGCCAAGCATTTTCATAATTGAAATAGATGAGGTCAATTCGAAGAGCTTGACGCTAAACATAAAATCCAAAATTGCCATGGTTATTCCTCTTGGAGTGTTCAAAATTCGTAAAGCTACGCAGACGCTTTTGAACATTCGGAATCTGTTCTGAACCAAATCTGAAACCATTATGAACACGTTCAGAGTCAAATCTGAAAGCTTTCAGAACGTGGTCTGCGGCTTGTAACTACGATGTGCTCGTTTCGGCCTGGTGGGGCGTCGTGAGGCTTGATTTACGTGTGTTCTTGATAAACATCGCGGTTCCTCCGTGGCGCATATCGATCTCGAACAGCTCAGACATGCGAATGAGATCGCCCAGCGTACGATGCCCGTAATTGACTGCTGAGAACGAGCTGTTGTTACGGATGAATTGACCGACCTGACTGAGATGGGACCACCCTGCATCGTCTGCGGTTTTCTCTGCTGCTGTCCTCAGCAATCGGACAAGGGACGTGTCGCTGCGCAGCTCGTTCCGGGTTCGCTTCGTGGATAGCGGTGGATCGCCCTCGGCAGCTTTCTCCTGATCGTCGCTCATCAGGTTCTCTGTGTAGATAAACTGAGAGCAGGCATCTACGAACGGCTTGGGAGTCTTCTTCTCGCCAAAGCCATACACTGGCAGGCCGCTTTCAAGCAGTCGCAGCACAAGCGGGGTGAAGTCACTGTCGCTGGTCATGAGTGCGAAAGCATCGACGTTTTTGCTGTACAGCAAGTCCATTGCGTCAATGATCATTGCAGAGTCAGTGGCGTTCTTGCCTTTCGTGAAAGCGAACTGCTGCATGGGTCGAATAGCGTAGGGGTGGACCTTCTCGACCCAGCCTGCAAGGTGCGGAGAACTCCAATTGCCGTGAGCGTGCCTGATGTTCACCATGCCATATTTGGCAAGCTCATCGAGCACACCGCCGATAGCGGCGTGGCTAACGTTGTCGCAGTCAATCAGCAGTGCTATCCGTTTCGACTCCACGATGAATCCTTATCAGTCTCGATGAGTCGCCACTATGTCATCAGACAAGCACGGCCTTCAAGACTCAGTGCTGGCCTGTGGTGCGGCTGGAGTTGGGACACTCACGCCAGACATTTCATTTTTCACAGTCGATGTGCAGTGTCGTCGTAAGCGGGCTTTTTCTCTATCGCTGCGCTGGTCCCTCAGGCCGACATGGAGACGTGCTTCGGGTCGATTGCAGCCCTTCGCGTCAGGCTGCTATCGGCCATCTGCTGCCTGCCGCCTGCCGCCACGGCAGCTTTTGGCAGATTCCTGCCTATTCTCTACGGAAGGGATGATCGACAACGTTCAAATTCCAGGAGGTTTACCATTCGTATGTGGCTCTGAATTACTTACAGACCGACAATGTGCTGACATCTAAAAAAATCCCGAATTCGATTCCACCGAACGCCATAACTAGCTGATTTATTTATAGTTACTAGTTGGGGTACGCCGAATTTTCCAGCGAACTCCAGACGCCCGGAAAACCTGGCCTCCCCGAAACATACCGTTCGTCTGGTGCCGCACCATACAAACCGAAGCCCCTGCAGAAATGCAGATTTTTTTTCTGGGATGCGCTCATCACTCCTCCTTGAATTGCTCAAGGACGGTCGCTGGCAAATAACAGAATTTCGCCTTCGTACTAGCGACCAGCAACCAAATTGAGCCTTCGGCAAGCCTGCTGTAAAAACATCGAGCTCGCCCCGAACATACTTTCTCACGCTGAGGGCCACGGTGCTGCTTTTCCAACCTTCTGCGATGAACCTACGCAGCCTCAACCGAAAGCGAAATCCGCCGCCCGAGCTGCTGCAACGCGCGCTCAACATTCTCAATCTTGGAATGGTGCAGGAAATCAACCAGCCGATCGACCTGAGGCCGTTGCACGCCGAGACGACGCGCCAATTCGGCCTTGCTTAAACCTGATTCCAAAAGCGTATTCCACAACGCAACCTTCGCGGCAGTCAGAGCAGGAAGACGCAACACGATATCGTTCTCCTGGTCTCCTGAATGACCAGTAGGAATCATTCGACGATCATCCACATAGATGGAGAATGCTGTCTCAATCGCATCAATGGCGGTAGCCAATGCCTCCCCGAGGGTGTCGCCGACCGCGTGCATCTCTGGAATCGCCGCACAAGTCAGCCAGACGCTGCCCGGCTCTTCGTGAACTTCCAAGGCATATTCGAACATCACGCTTCCTCTCATGGGGTACAGCTGAGCCTCAGTCCTTGAGGCCCAACTGTTTGATTATCGTTTTTCTCAATCCTTCGCCCATTTCCTTGGCTCCGTGGTCGGGAAACACAGTTGATTTGCCATTCAAGGAGACCTTGAAGTGGCTGCCCTTGCCGGCTTGGAACTCAACGCCTTGGGCTTTCAACCATCGCCGAAACTCGCTGTACTTCATGTGCATCACTCGCTGTTTCGGTAGAGCGAATGTGCAACATTTTTGATGCATATGCAACACAAGTGTTGCACGCGCAACTGGAATCATCAAGGCCAGCACTCGGCCACGATTGCGCGCTCGATCTTCTCAAGCTACCGTCAATTCCGTCGCTGCCAATTCAGCGACCGGGCCTGAGAACCCGGGTAAGATACAGGCGCACCAGCGCCCCAACCCACGATTGCCGGCGCTTTTTTATGTCTGCATTCACGTGTAATGGCGGCTGTGCGTGGGAGACCTTCGGGTCTGCCGGGTTCCTGTATCTCCGGTTTCTCAGCCTGCGCATAGCTGCCACCCTTTCGCCTGAGAACGAAAATGGCGGCTGTCATTTGATACAGGGAGTTCACAAATGAATGCCATTGATCCGTCCGTAATCCGCCACGCTGCAACACCGGTCACTTCACTCCACGTCCTTACGTGCGGCAGGTGAAGCGAAATGACCGACTACCTCGAATTGAAAACCCCAGGCCTCACCCACTTCTCCTTCCAATCCAACCAAGCGCTGTTCCGCACCAATCGCGGTGTCCCGGTGATCGCCGCCCTCTCGCACGCCTCACACTTGCTTCACATCTCCAAGCTACTGACCGCTGACTCCACAGTCTCTAGCGACCCTGACCTTCACGCATACGCCTCCCTATATCTGCAAGAATTAAGCAAGGCGCTGATCGATGATGTGGTGAAAGTGATGGACGCGCCGCCAGACAAGCCGTTGATGTAAATCACGGCGTATGAAGCCCTCGTTGATGCGAGGGCTTTTTGCGTTTCAGACCTGACTCACCTCAAACACAAACGAAATCTTCTGCTGACTCGCACTCCACACATAGCGCAAATGCTTGCCCTGTTTCGGAATCGACACGGCAGGCGGCCGAAACGCAGCAACGCATTCCTGACCGGGCAATCGCACGCTGTTATAGAGCAGTCCCCAGGATTCGGCATCGCGCAGTTGCCGCGCGAACACCTGTGATGGTCCGTATGCTTCGGGATCGGGTTGATGCAAATGTTCGAAGCCGTGGCGAACATCATGCAACGGCTTGACCACCTGATTGACGTAAGTGCGCATGGTCAATTCGAGATCGGCTTCCTGGGTCGCAGCAAGAAAACGCTCCTGATGGAAACAGGTTTCAGCAATGGCGGCTGCCTGGCTGCTGGCGGCGTAGTAGACGCCGAAGGTGCCGTCGCTGAAGCGGCTGCGTTTGCCGACGTGGGTGAACGCGGCCATTACCGGGCTGGAACCGGGGCCGGACAGGCGGTCTTCGGGACGTACGCGGGCGAGTACGCCGGCCTGTTCGATCAGGCGATCATTGGTCAGCGCCTCGATGGCGTAGGCGACTTCAAGGTCTTCGGGGTCGAGTACGTCTTCGAACAGCGCAATCGGCGGGAAGCTGCTGTTGACGATGCGATAGGCGCGCGGCCATGGCACATCGACCAGCGCCGGCGCTTTCAACCGCGGACTCCGTCAAGGTAGCGGCGCACATCGGCGATGTCGACCACCCTCCCCGCCAGCATGTAATCCAGTGCGGTTTGGCCATTGAACGGTGCTGCCGTGTTAGGGCTGCTGACCCAGGCGTAAGCGCGCTCGCGACTGTTGCTGAAAATGATGCTCAACGCCTTGTGAATGCCCATCAAATACGAGATGCGCTCAAGGGTGTCATGGGGCAGACGTATGTTTGGCAGGTGTTTGTATTTGTAGAACGTGGTGTTGCCGACGCCACCGAGCAGGGTGCGCTGCTGCTCAGCGTTGCAGCCCCAGTGCTCCATGAGGTTAAAGAAGAACTTCAGCGCAACGCGACCGGCTTCGGGGGCATCGAGTTGTTCGCGTGGTTGTAAAGCGGGGGATGAAGATGGCATTTGCCGCCTCCTTAAATTTATCGATGCTCGCAGCGTAGTACAGATATGTATCTAATTCCAATATTAGTACATAAGTGGATTTAAGCCCTGCTTAAACCAAGCCGTCCGTGTTGTCGAAACCGTAGCTATTTTTGACCCTCATCACCCGCACCCCAGCAAAAACCCCAATCCTCTGTCAGCCTCCAGCCATCGGCGGGGAAATCAATTCGCTACTAAATCCGCGACAACTATGCTCAGGTGCAGGAATATAGCCGGCATAGGCGCCGGACCGGTCGCCCCGTAAACAACAATACCCAGCCCACTTCAGAGGGCATTACCCATGGATAGCAGAACCCTACGCAACCTCATGCGCATCGTGCAGACCGGCTCGTTGTCGGCCGCAGCCGAGCATTCGTGCCTGACGGTGCAGGCGTTGGCCGCGCAATTGAACAAGGTCGAAGAGCAGTTCGGTTTCCGCTTGTTTCGGCGTTCCAACAAGGGCCTGACGCTGACGCCGCAAGGCACGGAGCTGACGCCTTACATCGATAAAGTGCTGATTGCCACGCGGCAGATGGAAGAGAAAGTCGAGGCGCTGAAGGTGCCGGGCCAGCGCACGTTGAAGGTGGCGTTGAACAACACGCTGTCGCCTGACTTCAACCGGCGCATGATCGGACGGCTGATCGAGGTGTTTCCCGATTACCAGATGGAATTCAGTTACGCCGAGTCGATGGAAAACCTCAGCAAGCTGAAGAACGAGGATTTTGACCTCGCCGTGCTGATCGGCCCGCAGCGGCCGGGGCTGCCAAGCATCGTTCTGCCGGAGGTACAGGTGCAGGTGGTGGGCGCGCATTGCGGCCAGGAAAACGATCCGCTGACGCTGCTGGGCAACAAGTTTCAGGTGCGTCCTGCGGAAGATTGTCCATATTCCCACAGCTTTTTGCGTTTTCTCGACGCCGGGCTGGGCAATCACGAGAACGGCCAGCGCATGGTCTATTCGTGCAGCGAAACCCTGACGCTGTCGCTGATCACCCAGATGGATGCGGTCGGCATGGTTTCGCGTGAAGCGGCGCAGAAAAACGGCCTGACGATTTTCCCCGGGTTCGAGGATTTCCTCGAAGTGCGCCTGGCGGTAAACAATCCGGAGTTGTCGCACCAGGCGTTGAACGATGTCGTCGATTTGCCGCTACATGAACGAGCCGAGCGCAATGTACGCAGCCGTCCCCACCGCCACACTGAGAAAGAGGTTTTTGCTGAAATACGCACATAACAACGTCGGAATCGCGGCATAGAATTCCGGGCGATCGAGCTGGATCTGCCGGTCCTTGATCAACAAGGGCGTGACGCTGATCGCAGCGACGATCGCCACCGGCAAATATTCCAGCGCCCGCGCCACGAACGGCGGCCAGTGCTCGGTGTTGATTTGCAGCGGCAACGCGCGTGGCAGAAAGGTCACGGCCATCATCAGCACGACCACCAGAATCAGGAACGTTTGGTCAGGCATACACCCACTCCGCAGCCCACAAACGTGGCGATGAATACGTTGAATGGCGAACTGCCGATCAGGCTCAGCACCCCCATGCACACCACGGCAGCAGCGGCCGCGATGAGTTTGTTGCGCGTATTGCACAGCGAGACCAGTACGTAGAGCATCATCGCCGTCAGCGCGTAGTCGAGCTGATATTTGATCAGGTGCGCCGCGTACTGCGCGCACACCGCACCGAGCAAGCCGCCGAGTACCCACGAGGTGTGGCAGAACAGGTTGAAGCCAATCAGGTAGCGCACATTCACCGGCGCACCGCTGCCGAGCTTCACGCTGTGAAACGCAAAGGACTCATCGGTCAGGCCGCTGGCGTAGCACCAGCGCTCCATACGACTCAAACCCAGTGCACGCAGGGCCTTGGCCATGTACACCGACATCAGCATATGGCGCGCGTTGATCAGAAACGTGGTCAGCACGATGGTGGTCAGCGACGCGCCGCTGGAAATCAGCGCCAGCGCGGCGAACTGCGAAGCACCGGCATAAACGAACAGGCACATCGCCACGGGCAGCCACATCGGCAACCCGGCGTTGACGGCCATCAGCCCGAACACGAACGACACGGTGAAATACCCGGCGACCACCGGACTGGCTTCGGCAAACGTGCGCGACGGCTGATCAGCAGCCATCAACGGCGCACTGCCGGACGTTTCATTCATAGGTCCCTCTCAAATGTCCGTTCGCCATGGGGCTCACAAAAACCCTGGGCGGTCCAGAATCGCTTGCCCGCGAGGTTAGCATCGTCGACGAACAGAAACATCCGCAGCACGCCGACCCGTTTCATGTCCGACGACGCCGCTTCAACCAGGCGCTGCCCCACGCCCTGGCTGCGATAGCGCGGGCTGACAGCCAGATGATTGATCGTGCCGCGGCTGCCAAGCATGCCACCAAGCACCGCGCCGACGATCTCGCCGGTGACGTCGAAGGCGAGGTAAGCCGTGGTGGTTTTCTGGATCAGTACGCCGCGCAGGCATTTGGCGTCCTGCCATTCGCAGAACGACACTTCGTCGAACTGCCGGAAGAAACGCTCCATGCGCTGTGCATCCTTGGCCGTGGCGCGGCGCAGCACCACCGGCGTCGAGCATTCGACGCCGTCGATTGGGGTGATCTGATTAGCGAACAATGTCGAAAGCGGTCCCGGGCCGCGAGAAAGAAATCGCCAGAATCTGCCGATACGCCATGGCATGGCTATGGGTGTTGCGCGCCGGGGTCACATAGTGGCGCATGTCGCGGTCGAGGAAGTAGGTGGTATCGAGAATTTCCTCGTACGTAGTCGCCGCCAGTTGATGCTCGTGGATGTCGTACAAACGACTCTCCGCACCCTCGACATTGTTGCGTCCCCAAAAGTGCACGCCGCTGAACGGATAGCCGTCGCAGTGAATGCCTTCAGGGGTGATTTCCAGCTGCTTGCCGGGTTTGATTTCGATGCGGATCTGATGAATCTGGCACTGCCAGATTTCGTCGTGCAGTTCTTCCGGCAACACGCTTTTGTACACCTCGAAATCGGTGTCGATCAGGCTGCGCATCACCGGTGAAGTCAGCACTTCCTCGGAGAAGTCCTGAAAGTGCCGTACCACGCCGCCGACGTAGGCGTTGTGCTCTTTCGACTGCACGTAAGCGCGATGTTCGAGTTGCTTGAGTTCACGCGTCTTCGGGTTGTACTCGAAGTCGCTGTAACGACGGTAACGCATACCCGCGTCGGCCTGACCGTAATAACTGTCTGGCTCCATGTTCTCCCAACTTTTGGTCAGTCTGACAAAGTCGGCGAAATGACCGTAGAGATTGAAGTCACCACCCTGGACGTTGACAAACTTGTCGCGCCGTAGCGATTCGCCCACTTCTCTGTTTAAAACGATCATTACCCAAATCTCCGCTGCGTTGAGCGGCCTAATCTATTAGGTGGAGAATTTGCGTCCATGAGAAAGAATTTCAGGCATTTGAAAAGCCATTTGAAACGAGGCTTGAAGCGACGTGAAAACCACTTTTACATGACAAAAACACGGGTTTTCCGGTTTTTCGCTGGAAAAACATCAAAAGAAAACCCCGAAGGCCTCGGGGTTTTCTTTTGTTTCTTACGCGCGATCGTTCATCAGAAGATGTTGATCGGGTAGTCCACGAACACGCGCAGCTCGTTGCCGCTGACGTTGTATTCGCTGGATTTCTGCGACACGCGCAGGATCGAGCTGCGCAGCTTCACGCTCAGGTCTTTGGCCGGGCCGCTTTGCACGACGTACTTGAACTGGTTGAAGATCTCGCGCTCGGTGCCGCCTTCGCTGGTGGACGTGGTGATGTTGTCGCCACGCACATACGCGAAGTTGTAGCTCAGACCCGGTACGCCGAATGCGCCGAAGTCCAGGCCGTAGCCCAGCTGCCAGCTGCGTTCGTCTTCGGCGTTGAAGTCCGACCAGTAGGAGTTGGCCAGGTAGATGGAGTTACCACCGTCACCGACACGACCCTGATCTTTCTGATAACCGCCGTAGGCGTAACCCAGATTGCTGTCGCCAGTGGAACGCTGGTGCGCCACTGTAAACGAGTGCGGGCCGGTGGCGAAGGTGGCGGCCAGGCTCCAGATCTTGTTATCGTCACCGGTTACAGCGTTTTCGCGGACATAGGAGTTGTCCAGCTTGGTGCGATAACCGTTGAAGTCCAGGGTCAGCGATTGTTCCTTGTTGAAAGGAATCACGTAGTTGGCGTTCACGTATTGTTTCTTCAACACGTCTTCAACGTCGGACGCGTACAGCGCGCCTTTGAAGTTTTCGGTGAACTGGTAACTACCGCCCAACACGTTGATCGCCTTCAGTCCGCCGCTGTCACGGCCTTCATCGCTCTTGCGCGATTCGGCGGTGAAACGCCCGGCGTTCAGCTCCAGGCCTTTGATCTCGCGGGAGGTGATCAAGGTACCGGTGTAGCTTTCCGGCAGCAGACGCACGTTGTCGTAGCTCAGCACCGGCAGGGCCGGCATCTGGTCGCCGTAGGTCAGCACGGTGTTGGAGAAACGGAATTTGACCGCTGCGCCGCCCTTGGCGATGTCATGCGCCGCGCGACCGTCATTTTCCTGTTTGAAGAAGTCGATACCTTGCGCGCCGGTGCGGCCCTTGCCGCCGTCCAGACGCAGCGCGTACAGACCAAAGGCGTCAACACCAACACCCACGGTGCCCTGCGTGAAGCCGGACGAGAACGTCCCGATCGCCGCTTGGCCCCACTCAGCCTTGTCCGGACGACCGTCTTTGTAATCACGATTGATGTAGGCGTTGCGCAACAGCACTTTAAGGCTGCTGTCTTCGACAAAACCCTTGGATTCGGCCTGGTCGTTAGCCATGGCCTGTGTAGCACTCAACATCCCCAGTGCGATCAGACTGATCCGCTTGTTCAACATGTTGTTTTCCTTATTACGGGTTGAAACGCGCTGTGTCGAACGGCTGAAACGGCGCTTTTGCACTCTTCTATTCACCCCGAAACAAAAAGACCCACCTTGATCGAATCATGGCGGGCCTGCTCCTTGTTTTGAATCATGGCGGTTGGCCACAGGCGTTGGGCCGAATCGTAGCCGCGCCCTGAACAGTGTGTCAATTTCAAGAATCGTCTTTAAATAGGCGAAAAACGTCTAAGAAACGTAAAGTTTGCGCTGACTCCTTGCACAGAAATGCCGCCATTCAGTGAATCCAGCGCTTGTTCATATTCAACGCGATGCGCGTATCGAATACGACACATATTGAAACAATCAAACAAGACGACTTCTCAGGAATAATTAACGCTAGCAAATGCTAAGCATTACCATTCGCGCGCTCGAATTCTTCCACCCTTTCGGATGCGCTTCAGATGCCTGCCCCGTTCCGTTTTACGCCCGTCACCCTTGGGCTCTCGGCTTTTTTGTCCAGCAGTCTTGCCTTCGCGGCGACCGAACTGCCCGCCACCTCGATCAGCGCCGAAGCAGCAGCGGACGACCCGCGCGTGAAAGTCAGCAACACCGCGACCCGTACCTCGACACCCGTACGCTACGTGCCGCAGGCAATCGATTCGATCAAGACCGCCAACGTTGCCAACTACGGCACCAATGACATCGGCGACGCCCTGAGCGGCATGCCCAACGTCAGCAGCAGCGCCGACACCCGCTTCGACAGCCTGCGCATCCGTGGTTTCGATGCCAGCAATGACTTCTATCTGGACGGCATCCGCGACGACAGCCAGTACAAGCGCGACCTGCACAACATCGAACGCGTCGAAGTACTCAAAGGCCCCGCCGCCGTGCTTTATGGCCGTGGCAGTCAGGGCGGGATCGTCAACCGGGTGAGCAAAACGCCGGAAGCCGGGCGCCGCTCCACTGTTGAAGCCCAAGGTGGCAGCGAGGATTTGCGCAGTCTTTACGCCGACCTCAGCACCGACCCGAGCGACACCATCAGCCTGCGCCTGAACCTGGGCAACATGGATGAAAACAGCTTCCGCGATGGCGTCAGTGGCAATCGCCAATTGTTCGCACCGTCGATGAGTTGGCAACTGACGCCCGACCTGAACTGGCTGGTGCAGTACGAATACAGCCGTTACAACCGCACGCCGGATCGCGGCATTCCCGGGGTCAACGGGCGCCCCGCCGACGTCGGCCGCGACACGAGCTACGGCAACGATCACGATTTCATCGACGACAAATCGCAATCGCTGCGCTCGAAACTCACCTATGAGATCAACGATAACTGGCAACTGCGCCAGACCCTCGGCGTGTTCAAGCTCGACAGTGATTTCGACAACACCTACCTCACCGGCTACACGCCGGCGACCAACAAGGTCACGCGCCAGCATTGGCAGCAGGACCTGACCACCCGCAACGTCTACAACAACCTTGAACTGGAAGGCGGTTTCGATACGTTCGGACTTGAGCATCGCTTGCTCACCGGGGTTGAAATCGGCAGCCAGCGCCGCGATCCAACCTTGTACAACGCCGCCACCGGCAGGACGCCCGGCGCGCAGCCCGTGCCGTCACTCGACCTGTACAACCCCAACCGTGACCTGCGCCACACCGGTCGCATGCAAGTCTCCAGCAGCAGCCACACCGAGGTCGAAAGCCGCGCGGTGTACGTTCAGGATCAGCTACGCCTGAACGATCAATGGCAACTGCTCGGCGGTTTGCGCTACGACACCTTCGACATCGAATCGACCAACAAGCTGCGCAACATTTCCGAAGACCGTGACAGCCACAGCACCAGCCCGCGCGTCGGCCTGGTCTGGACGCCCCTGCAGGATCATTCCTTCTATGCATCGTGGTCGAAGACGTTTTCACCCGTGGGCGGTGGTTTGATCGGCATCACTCCGGGCGCGGCCGGCAATACCAACGACTTGAGCCCCGAGCTGACCAAGCAGAAAGAAATCGGCGTGAAGAGCGACTGGCTCGACGATCGCCTCAGCACCACGCTGGCGGTCTATGACCTGGAACTCTACAACCGCCGCACCACCGATCCGAATGATCCAACGCTGACGGTAATGTCCGGTCTGCAACGTTCACGCGGGATCGAACTGACCGCCACCGGTAACATCACCGGCAACTGGTACGTACGTGGCGGCGTCGGTGTGCAGGATGCGACCATCGAAAAAGACAACAACGGCCTGGAAGGCAAGCGCATCAACAACGTGGCCAAGCGCAATGGCAGCCTGTTTCTCAGCTGGAAACCGCAAATGGGCTGGTACGGCGAAACCGGCCTGACACTGGTCGGCCAGCGCTATGCGGACAACGCCAACACCGTGGTGTTGCCGGGCTATGGCCGTTGGGATGCGCTGCTGGGTTATCGGTTGAAAGACTGGGATTTGCGCGCGGCGCTGAACAATATTACCGATCGCGAGTACTACGCTTCGGCGACCAGCGCGTTCCAGATTCAGCCGGGCTCGCCGCGTAGCGTGGTGATGACGGGCACCTACAGCTTTTAGGCCAGCGCAAAAAACTGTGGGAGGGGGCTTGCTCCCGAAGGCGCCGAGTCAGGCGACATCATTCGACACTGACTCATCGCATTCGGGAGCAAGCCCCCTCCCACAGGTTCAATGTTCGCAATGGTTTTTGTGTCCTGCATAAAAAGCGCCGCCATCCCGGCAGCGCTTTGACCTGTCCTTGTTGTTTTTATCCTTCCATCACATCCCATAACGCTTGCAGTTCGGCCTCGCTGAACAGGCCAGCGGGGTAGCGCTCGATCATCATCCGGCGCGGATCAGGTTCCCTGATCTGACGCGTTCCATTGGACTTCAACCAGTGCGCGACCAGCTGCAGCGATTCGCCGTTTACCGCCATGGGATGTACAGTCCGCTCGCTGACTACGTTCATTTCGGCGTTCATTTCAGCGCTCTCTCCCCGTTCATGAGCGGCTACGGTATCCAAGATTCATGACAGAACTGTTGAAGTTCTTCTCCCTCCCTAGTGCACTGGAACCGATACAAGAGCTATGCCAAGACTCGGCATCTGTCGACAGGCGGATACAAAAAAGCCCGCCGTCCTTTCGGGCTGCGGGCTTGTGTTCATGCGTAGCGAGCTAATCATTAGCCTGGCCGATTTATTAACCAACTCAAGCTGTTACGACTCAACTCACTCTTTGTGCGGCGCTGGCTGTTGCTGGGTAAGGCAGTGAATATTGCCGCCGCCCAGTAACAGTTCGCGGCCCGGCACCATCACCACTTCATGCTGCGGGAACAGCTTCTGCAGAATCTCCTGTGCCGGTGCGTCCATCGGGTCGTCGAAGCTTGGCGCGATGATGCCGCCGTTGACGATCAGGAAGTTCACGTAGGAACCGGCCAGGCGCACGGACGGGTTACGCTCCAGGGAACCTTCGACCGCATCGACCCCGGCGCACTCTTCTTCGGTCGCGTACAACGGCCCCGGAATCGGCATTTTGTGCACCGTGAACGGGCGACCCTTGGCGTCGGTGCTGCCTTGCAGCACTTTCATCGCGGCCTGGCAACGCGGGTAGTTCGGATCCTGCGGATCGTCCGTCCACGCCAGCAGCACTTCGCCCGGACGCACGTAGCAGCAGAAGTTATCCACATGGCCGTCGGTTTCGTCGTTGAACAAGCCGTCCGGCAACCAGATGATCTTATCCACAGCCAGATTGGCGCTGAGCACCGCTTCGATCTCTTCGCGGCTCAGGTGCGGATTGCGATTGCGGTTGAGCAGGCACTCCTCGGTGGTGATCAGCGTGCCTTCGCCGTCAACGTGAATCGAACCGCCCTCGAGCACGAAGCCCTCGGTGCGATAACGCGGGCTGCGCTCGATCTCGAGGATCTTGCCGCCGACTTGCGAGTCGCGGTTCCACGGCGAGTACAGGCCGCCATCGAAGCCGCCCCAGGCGTTGAAATCCCAGTTCACACCGCGTACTTCGCCGCTATTGTTGATGACAAAGGTCGGGCCGCTGTCACGGACCCAGGCGTCATCGCTGGACATTTCGACCAGACGAATATTCGGCAGATCGAGGCGCGCACGGGCGTTTTCGTATTGGCCGGCGGAGACCGCAACGGTCACCGGTTCGAAACGCGCGATGGCCTTGGCCACCGCCGCGTGTGCGGCTTGCGCCGGTTTGCCGCCCAGGCGCCAGTTGTCCGGGCGCTCGGGCCAGATCATCCAGGTTTGCGTCTGTGGCGCCCACTCGGCCGGCATGTGGAAGCCGTCGGCGCGCGGGGTACTTTTCAATGTGGTCATCAGGACTCCAGGGAACCGTCGAGGGTTTTCAACGCGCCGTACAGATTGGGACGGCGGTCGCGGAATGAACCCCACGCGCTGCGAATATGTTCCAGCTCGTCGAGGTTGAACGTGTGCACAAGAATACCTTCTTCGGTTTTATTCAGCTCCTGCACTTTTTCGCCGAACTGATTGGCGATGAACGACGAGCCGTAGAACGTGATGTCGTAACCGTCCTGCTCTTCGTTGCCGATGCGGTTGCTGGCGATCAGCGGCATCAGGTTGGCGCCGGCATGGCCCTGCTGCACCCGCTGCCAGTGATCGCGCGACGAGATGGTCTTGTCGTGCGGTTCGCTGCCGATGGCGGTTGGGTAAAAGAGGATTTGCGCGCCTTGCAGGGCCATGCTGCGCGCCGCTTCCGGAAACCACTGATCCCAGCAAATGCCCACGCCGATTTTCGCGTAACGGGTATTCCACACCTTGAAACCGGTGTCGCCCGGGTTGAAGTAATACTTCTCGTGATAACCCGGGCCGTCCGGAATGTGGCTTTTACGATAAATACCGAGGTTGCTGCCGTCGGCGTCGATGATCGCGATGCTGTTGAAGCGCGCGCGCCCGGCCAATTCGTAGAAGCTGATCGGTAGCACCACTTGCAGCTCTTTGGCGATGGCCTGGAAATGCTTGATCGCCGGGTTGTCCTCGACCGGGGTCGCCAGTTGCAAGTAATCCGGATTCGGCTTCTGGCAAAAGTACGGCGCCTCGAACAATTCCTGAATCAGGATGATCTGCGCGCCTTTGGCGGCGGCTTCGCGGACCAGCCTTTCAGCGGTTGCGAGGTTGGCGTGCAGATCCCAGGAACAGGCCATCTGCGTGGCGGCGACGGTAACGATACGGCTCATGAATCATCTCCGGGCAAGTGCTTTGACAGTCGGAAAGTCGACCGAAAAGGAAACGCGCGCACCGGAATGAAACCGCCATGCCGGAGCAATGGCGACTTTATAGCCGATAAATATCGGACTTAGAAGCACCACGAGAGCGCTCCGTCTGAAAATAATTAAATTAAGACGATAAAAATCGATAACTCATCGCAAAATAAATGTGGGGGCGGGCTTGCTCGCGAAAGCGGTGTGTCAGTCAGTGAATGTGGCGACTGGCATACAGCTTTCGCGAGCAGGCTCGCTCCCACACGGGGGAGTGCGGTGCTTAGAGACCCTCAGTAAGGACCCGATCCAGCATATCGACAAAGAAGTCCACACTCTGGCGCGACGTCACCATCGGCGGTTTGATTTTGAGAATATTCAGGTCGTCGCCGGTCGGCTGCATGAAAATCCCCAGCTCGCGCAGGCGGTCACACAGCAATGCAGTCTCTGCAGTCGCCGGCTCCAGCGTCTCGCGGTTGCGGACCAATTCAAGCCCGAGGTAGAACCCGGAGCCATGCACCGCGCCCACCAGCGGATGTTTATCGATCAAGGCCTCGAGTCGCGCCTTGAAGTGATCGCCCACCGCCTGCGCGTTTTCCCAGAGTTTTTCTTCCTCCATGACATCCAGCACCGCCATGCCGATCTGACAGCTCACCGGGCTGCCCCCGGCCGACGAGAAGAAATAACCCTCGGCTTCCAGCGCCTCGGCGATTTCCCGGCGGGTGATCACCGCACCCAGCGGCTGGCCGTTGCCCATGCCTTTGGCCATGGTGATGATGTCCGGCACCACGCCCTGATCTTCGAAGCCCCAGAAAAACCTGCCCATGCGCCCGTAACCGACCTGCACCTCATCGGCGATGCACACGCCGCCCTGCGCACGTACTAACGCGTAGACCTGTTGCAGATAGCCCGGCGGCAGCGAGATACCGCCCGCGTTGCCATACACCGGTTCGCAGATGAATCCGGCCAGTTGGCGCTTGTGTTCAGCGAGTTTGTGCAGATGATGCTCGACGCTGCGCACGTAATCCGGCGCCGAGTCCGGGCCACGGAATTCGCCGCGATAGGTATTCGGCGCGGTCACCGGATGTACCCAGTCCGGGCGGCTTTCCAGCGCTTTCGGGTTGTCGGCGATCGATGTCGACACCGCATCGGCGCCAACCGTCCAGCCGTGATAGGCCTCCAGCACGCTGATGATGTCGCGACCGCCGCTGTAGGCCCACGCCAGGCGAATCGCCAGATCGTTGGCCTCGCTGCCGCTGTTGACGAGGAACACCCGATCCATGCCCGCCGGCGCCAGTTTGAGCAGGCGCTCGGAGAACTCCGCAACCGCAGCGTAGTTGAAGCGCGAGTTGGTATTGAGCAGCGACCACTGACGCGCCGCGACCGCGGCCATGCGCGGATGCCCGTGACCGAGCACCGCGACGTTGTTAAGCATGTCGAGGTACGAACGGCCCTGCATATCGATCAGGTGATTGCGCCAGCCGCGTTCGATGCGCGGCGGGTCAGCGTAATAGTGCTTTTGCGTGCGGGCGAAACTGGCCGCGCGACGCTCCAGCAGGGTTTTTCCGTCCAACTCCGGTTCGGCATCGCAGGCCAGTCCCAGCAGCGCTGCCGGCGATGGACACAAAGCCCGCCACGCCGGCGCACGCGAGGGTGTGCAGAACAACGGCGCATCGAGGTGCTCGCCCCGGCACAATTGCACGCGCAACGGCCCGCTGATTTCACCCAGCGCCTGCCCTTTGTCCAGCGCCGTGCCGCTGGGCAGATGGGTCGTGACGCCCCACAGACGGACGCTCAGTTGCGCACCGTTGAGTTGCAGCGCGTCGTCACCTGCTGACTGCAGCACTCCGGCAAACGGCGCTGCCACAGCGGTGCCATGGGGCACGTGCAATTCGACATGCAGCGCGAAGGTGTCCGGCTCCTCAGCGCTGTCGGCACGGGTACGCGACAACCGGTATTGGCCGTAACGGCTGGCAGCCAGGCCATGGGCAGCGGCCGCTTCAGCCAACAGGCGCTGATCGATGCCCGCCTGCTCCCAGTTGCCAGCTTCGAAATGCGGACTGAGTACGCCCAGGTCGATCAAAGCGAATTCACGTCCGACCAGGCTCGGCAGCAGCGGCGCAAACCCATCGCTGTCTATGGCGGGCAAGGCGCAACCGACGGCGTCGACAATCGCCGCTTCCATCAGCGCCAACGGCACGGAAGTGGCCACGCGGAAAATCTCCCATTCGTGGCTGAGATTGTCACGACTGTAAGTGTTACCAGGATCGATACTGACCTGCTGCTCGCCACTGAGCACCAGCACCGCTGCCCGCGCCACGATCAATGGCCACAAGGCTTGCAGCTCTTCGTACTGCAACGGGTTGGCCGCGTGATAGGCCTTGACTGCCGGCAGGATCACAAACGGATCGCCATCGGCGTGATGCAGCAAAGCGGCGCAAGTCACCGACAAATCCGTGATGCGCCAGGTGCGCACCAGATCGCCAAAATCAATCACTCCCTGCAACTGCCAATGATGCTGGGCATCCCGCTGCCAGACGACATTGTCGTCAGTGATATCCATGTGAATTGCCTGCACCGGCAGTTTGTCCAGCAGCGGCTGCAAACGGCACTCGGACTGCTCGGCGGCAGCGCTGATCGATGCGCGTTGCGACGCGTCCGTGACCACTGGCAACAGATGCTGGATCAACGCATTGGCGTGACGCGCGTCCCATTGCAAGGTGCGCTCAAGACCCGGGTGATCAAAGCCTGCCAATGCCAGGTCCATCTCGCCGCAGAGCCGGCCAAAACCGGCTACCACCTCACGGCCCAGATGATTGAAATCGGTCAGCGGCTGGCCATCAATGTACTCCAGCAGCCGCACGTGCACCGCTGCGCCATCGGCTTGCAGTGACAACAGATCTTCGCCGTTATTGGCCGTAATCACGCCGGGCACCCTGATCGAAGAATGCTCGGCGAGGTACTTGAGGCCGGCATGCTGGGCTTGCAGTTCCACCAGGGCGTAATCGCCACGACAGATTTTCAGCACGAAGCGCCCGCGTGCACTGTCGAGGCGATAGTTCAGGTCCTGCTGGCTGCCCAGTGCCTGCAACGTGCCGCTGAGACCGTAATGTTCGCGCAGCCATTGCAGCGCCTGGGCCTCTGAAACCTGAGGAGCGGGCAAACTGGCGCGATGAATCAACGTGGCGAGCGGCATGAAACGACCCCTGAAATTTTATTAGGCGCTTATATCGCCATTGCCTCGGTCGTTACGCAACCCCCAGGCGCGTGCAGACCGGGTATTTCCACCCGACGCTCGCACCCCGCAGCACTTTGCGCAAGAATGTCGCCCATTCACACCCTATCAATGGAAATCCTCATGAATGTAATCACCACCGACTTGCCCGGTGTTCTGATCATCGAACCCAAGGTTTTCGGCGACGAGCGCGGCTTTTTCTACGAGAGCTTCAACGCCAGGGCGTTCCAGGAAGCGACCGGTCTGGACACCCAATTCGTTCAGGACAACCACTCTCGTTCGCAAAAAGGCGTGTTGCGTGGCCTGCATTACCAACTGCAAAACACCCAGGGCAAACTGGTCCGCGTGACCGTCGGTGAAGTGCTTGACGTGGCCGTGGACATCCGCCGCAGCTCGCCGCATTTCGGCAAGTCGGTGGCGGTGCGTCTTTCGGCCGAGAATCACCGTCAGTTGTGGGTACCGGAAGGCTTCGCCCATGGTTTCGTGGTCCTGAGCGAGTTCGCAGAATTCCTCTACAAGACCACCAACTACTACGACCCGTCTTCCGAGCGCAGCATTCGCTGGGATGACCCAGCGCTGGGCATCGACTGGCAACTGGACGAAGCGCCGAAGCTGTCGGCCAAGGATGCGGCTGCCGCGCTGCTCAAGGACGCTGACGTCTTCGCTTGAGGCCGGGCATAATGCGCCTGTCACCTCAGGCGCAACCGGCTTATGAAACCCACTCTCCCCCGCAGACCCCGCTGGCGCAGCCTCGCGCTGCTGGCCCTGTGCCTGGCGCCACTGCTGTGGCCACTGGAACATCTCGCCGAGCGCTATTACCGCAGCGAACTGGCCAGCCAGAACCGCCAGACTCTCGACCTCTACGTCGCCAACCTGCTGGGCACCCTGCACCGCTACGAAGTGTTGCCGCAGATACTCGGTGACCTGCCGGCCCTGCGCGCGGTACTCGGAGCGCCTGATGACGGCGTTACCCAAGGCAACGCCAATCGTCTGTTGAACAACATCGCGGCGCAGACCGGCGCCGAAGTCATGTACCTGATGGACACTTCAGGCAAGACCCTGGCAGCGTCAAACTGGGACAAACGCGACAGCTTCGTCGGCCGCAACTTCTCCTTCCGACCGTATTTCAGCGAAGCCATGGCCGGGCGCCTGGGGCGCTTTTTCGGGCTCGGCACCACCTCGGCCAAACGCGGCTACTTCTTCGCCGCGGCTGTGCGCAAGGGCGAAACGATCATCGGCGTACTGGTCATCAAGGTCGACCTCGACCACACCGAAAGCCTGTGGGGCAAAACCCCGGAACAACTACTGGTCACCGACCACAACGGTGTGGTCATCCTGACCTCGCGCCCGGAATGGCGCTTTCGCGCAACCCGCATGCTGAGCGATGCCGAGCGTGCGGCGATCACCGCAATCCAGCCCTACCCGACCCGCGAACCACGGCCGCTCAACCTGAGTCCCGACGCCTGGCTGACGCAGACCCACGACATCGCCGAAACCGGCTGGAGCGTCAGCATTCTCGCCCCCCGCACGCTGATCGACCGGCCGGTGCGCACCGTTGTCGCGGTCGGCGGCGCCACCCTGCTGGTGGTGATGCTGCTGGTTGGGTTGATGATGCAGCGTCGCCGCCATTATCTGGAGCGCATCGCCTTTGAAGCCAAGGCCCGCCGCGAACTGGAAGGCCGGGTCGCGGAACGCACCAGCGATCTCGAAGGCCTCAACCGCCGGTTGAAACAGGAAGTGCTGGAGCGCGAACAGGCGCAGCAGGAACTGGTGCGCGCTCAGGACGATCTGGTTCAGGCCGGCAAACTGTCGGCGCTGGGCACCATGTCCGCGAGCATCAGCCACGAACTCAATCAGCCGCTGGCGGCGATTCGCAGCTACGCGGAAAACGCCGAAGTGTTGCTTGATCATCAGCGCACCGAAGACGCCCGCGGCAACCTTAAACTGATCAGCGAACTGACCGGGCGCATGGCCTCGATCATTGCCCACCTGCGCGCTTTCGCCCGCCGTGATCGCCACGCCCCGGAAAGCGTCGCCCTGCAACCGGCGCTGGACGATGCGCTGGCGTTGCTGGCCAAACGTCGGCGCAGCATGGAAGTCGAACTGATCCGCGATCTGCCGGCCGCCACGCTCTGGGTCGAAGCCGGCGAGACGCGTCTGCGCCAGGTACTCGGCAATCTGCTGGCCAACGCCCTCGACGCACTGACCGAAAAAGGCCCGCCGCGCAAACTCTGGCTGAGTGCCGAAGCCACCGCCGACGGCGTCAATCTGTACATTCGCGATAACGGCCCGGGGTTCTGCATGGAAGCCCTGGGGCGCGCCAGCGAGCCCTTTTACACCACCAAGACGCGCACCCAGGGCCTGGGTCTGGGCCTGGCCATCTGTGAAACCCTGATGCGCGCCTTTGGCGGTGAACTGTCGTTCGCCAACCACAAACAAGGCGGCGCCCTGATCACCCTGCGCCTGCGCGCCGGCGCACCCGGGGTCAGTCTGCAACCGTCCGAGGACCGAAGTGCATGACCATCGATAATCGCATTCAGGTGGTGCTGATCGACGACGATCCGCATCTGCGCCAGGCCCTCGGCCAGACACTGGATCTGGCCGGTCTGAAAATCCTGCCGCTGTCCGAAGCCAAGGGCCTGGCCGGGCAACTGGAGCGTGACTGGCCGGGCGTTGTGGTCAGCGACATTCGCATGCCGGGCATGGACGGCCTCGAACTGCTCAGTGAATTGCACGCACAGGATCCTGAGTTGCCGGTGCTGCTGATCACCGGTCACGGCGATGTGCCATTGGCGGTGCAGGCGATGCGCGCCGGCGCTTACGACTTTCTGGAAAAACCGTTTGCCAGCGATGCCCTGCTCGACAGCGTGCGCCGCGCCCTGTCGCTGCGCCGCTTGGTGCTGGACAACCGCAGCCTGCGCCTGGCCCTCAGCGATCGCAACGAACTGAGTGCGCGGCTGGTCGGCCACTCGACGCCGATGCTGCGCCTGCGCGAGCAGATCGGCGCGCTGGCAGCGACCAAGGCTGACGTGCTTATCCTCGGCGAAACCGGCGCCGGCAAAGAGGTCGTCGCCCGCGCACTGCACGACTTATCGAGCCGCCGCAACGGCCCGTTCGTGGCGATCAACGCCGGCGCACTGGCCGAGTCGGTGGTGGAAAGCGAACTGTTCGGTCACGAGCCCGGCGCATTCACCGGCGCGCAGAAGCGCCGGATCGGCAAATTCGAATTCGCCAATGGCGGCACGCTGTTTCTCGATGAAATCGAAAGCATGAGCATGGACGTGCAGGTCAAGCTGCTGCGCATGTTGCAGGAGCGCGTAGTTGAACGTCTGGGCGGCAACCAGTTGATCCCGCTGGACATCCGGGTCATCGCCGCCACCAAGGAAGACCTGCGTCAGGCCGCCGATCAAGGCCGTTTCCGCGCTGACTTGTATTACCGCCTCAACGTCGCGCCGCTGCGCATTCCGCCGCTGCGCGAGCGTGGCGAAGACGCGCTGATGCTGTTCCAGCATTACGCCGATGAAGCCAGCGCCCGCCACGGCTTGCCGCCCCACGAACTGCAACCGGCACAACGCGCGTTGCTGCTGCGCCATACCTGGCCGGGCAACGTCCGCGAATTGCAGAACGCCGCGGAGCGCTTTGCCCTCGGCCTGGAGCTGGCACTGGACAACGGCGCTGCCGAAGGCCCTGGCGGCACACCCGCCACGGTCATCCACGGCGGCCTCAGCGAGCAGGTGGAAAATTTCGAGAAGTCGTTGATTGCCGCCGAACTCGCACGCTCGCACAGCTCAGTGCGCAGCCTCGCTGAAGCGCTGGGTATTCCACGCAAAACCTTACACGACAAGCTGCGCAAGCACGGCCTGAATTTTGGCGACAGCAGCCACGGGGAAGACAACGAATGAGCAGCGAAAGGGAATATCTGCAAACGGTGCTGCATCACGACATTCCGCTGACCGCCGAGATGGGTCTTGAGGTGCTTGAATGGCGTGAGCAGCAATTAAGCCTGCACCTGCCGCTTGCGCCCAACGTCAATCACAAGAGCACCATGTTTGGCGGCAGCCTGTACTGCGGCGCGGTGCTGGCGGGTTGGGGCTGGCTGCATCTGCGCTTGAAAGAAGAAGGGATTGAAGACGGACACATCGTGATTCAAGAAGGGCAGATCCGTTATCCGCTACCGGTGACGGGGGACGCCGTGGCGATTTGTCCGGCGCCGGATGCTGTGGTGTGGAAAAGGTTTCTGGCGATGTATCGGCGTTATGGCCGGGCGCGGTTGGCGCTCGATACGCGGATTGTGAATGCGGGAACTGCAGACGATGCGGTGAAGTTTACCGGGCAGTACGTTTTGCACCGTTGAAGCAAAGGATCGTCCGGCCGCGTTCGGACGATCTTTTGATCTCAGGAGCGAGCCAGCTCCAACAACCGCGCACGCCATGCAGCCTTCGCCGGCAATGCCAGAAAAAACTCGTTCAACAGCGATTCCCGTGCCGGATAACAAAACGCTTCACCGTTCAGATCCAGCACCTCGCCACCCGCCCCTTCCAGCACGCCCTGCGCCGCCGCCGTGTCCCACTGCGAGGTCGGCGCCAGTCGCGGATAGCAATCGGCTGCACCTTCGGCGAGCAGACAAAACTTCAACGAGCTGCCGATATTCGCCAGTTGCAGCTCACCGAGACTTGCGCTCAACCCCGCCAGCAGACGCTCTTGCTCGGGACTGGAATGCCGGCGGCTGGCGACCACTGTGAACGCTTCTCCCGGCCCCGGGACATCGCGCACCTGGATCGCGACCGGCGTGGCGCCCTTGTCGCCACGCCAGGCACCGAGTCCGGCACCGCCAACGTAAAAACGACCGCTGGTCGGCATCGTCACCACGCCAAACACCACCCGGCCATTTTCGATCAGCGCGATGTTGACGGTGAATTCTTCGCTGCCGCTGATGAATTCCTTGGTGCCGTCCAGCGGATCGACCAGCCACCAGCGCTGCCATCCGGCGCGGACGCTTTGCGGGATATTGGCGTCTTCTTCGGATAACACCGCAATACTCGGATCCAGCGCTGTCAGGCCGGCGACGATGATGTGATGCGCAGCCATGTCGGCAGCCGTCACCGGCGAATCATCGGACTTGGCCGTCACTTCAACACCGGCGCGCCAGAACGGCAAAATCGCCTCGCCGGCCTGCAGGGCCAGTTGCACCACGGGTGCCATCAGGGGATGGGGGAAATTCATCGACGTCTCACTCATAATTGAACACCCCGCGCTGGCTCAGCAGATCGCGGGTCAAATAAAGCGCCGCCAGCGCGCGCCCTTCGGAAAACTGCGGGTTGAGCGCCAGCGCCGACAATTCGCGCAGATTGACCTTGTCGACCCGCATCGGCTCCGGCTCGTCGCCCTCCAGCCGCTCTTCGTAGAGATCGGTCGCCAGCACCACCTGGATCTTCTGGCTCATGTAACCGGGCGACAGCGACAGCTCGGTCAGATGCTCCAATTGCCGCGCGCCAAAACCGGCCTCTTCCTTGAGTTCGCGCTCAGCCGCCGCCAGCACGTCTTCGCCCGGCTCGATCAGGCCCTTGGGCAGCGACAGCTCGTATTCGTCCGTGCCGCCACAATATTCCTCGATCAACACCGCATGTTCGGCGTCGAGCATCGCCACAATCATCACCGCGCCATAACCTGCACTTTTGCCGACCAGGCGCTCGTAAGTGCGCTCCACGCCATTGGAAAAACGCAACTTCAGCTCTTCGACACAAAACAGGCGGCTGGTGGCGACAATCTCGCGGGCAAGTACGGTGGGTTTCTGGCGCATGCAAAGCTCCTTGGCGTGAACGCGCTACTATAACGCGGCTTTCCCGATTGTTTGCGTCGGATATCTTTCTACTGTTCGAGACGTTGCCATGCCTTCATTACCGTGGTCCGACATCGATACTGTTCTGCTGGACATGGACGGTACGTTGCTGGATCTGCACTTCGACAACCACTTCTGGCTGGAACATCTGCCCCAGCGCTATGCCGAACTGCACGGCGTCAGCCGGGCCATGGCCGAGATGGAGTTGCAGCCGCTGTTCGAGCGCCACGCCGGCCAGTTGCAGTGGTATTGCCTGGATTTCTGGAGTGCGGAACTGAAGCTGTCGGTGCGCGAGCTGAAACAGGAGACCGCGCACTTGATTGCCCTGCGCCCGGATGCCGACACCTTTCTCGACGCGATCAAGCGTGCCGGCAAAAGGGTGATCATGATCACCAATGCGCACCGCGATTCGCTGTCGCTCAAGCTGGAAAGAATCGAACTGGCGCCGTACTTCGAACGGCTGATCAGCTCGCATGATTATGGTTATCCGAAAGAAAATCCGCAGTTCTGGGATGCCCTGCAGGCGGACATCGGTTTTGATCCGGCGCGCAGCCTGTTTATCGACGACACCTTGCCAATCCTGCGCAGCGCGAGGGATTTTGGCGTGGCGCATTTGCTCGCGGTGAAAGAGCCGGACAGCCGCAAGGGGCCGAAGGACACGGCGGAATTTGCTGCGGTGGAGGATTATCGCGATCTGATTGCCGGTTTATAAACGCCGAACTGTGGCGAGGGAGCTTGCTCCCGCTGGAGGCCGAAGGACTCCCGAAACCCGAAAAACGCGATGTCAGACAATCCGCGTTTGCCGGTCTGGGGCTACTGCGCAGCCCAGCGGGAGCAAGCTCCCTCGCCACAGGGTTGCGAACTACTTCGGAATACGCAGCTTTTGCCCCGGGTAGATCTTGTTCACATCCTTGAGCATCGGTTTGTTGGCTTCGAAAATCTTCTCGTACTGGTTGGCGTTACCGTAGACGCGCAGTGAAATTGCGCTGAGTGTGTCACCTGCTTTGACCTCGACAAATTCGGCTGCCACCACCACCGGTCCGGTCACGGTGATCTGATCGTCCACACTGCCTACGCCAGCAATATTGCCGACCGCGAGCAGAATCTTTTCCTTCTCCTCCTGGCTCGCGACCTCACCTGTCACCGTTACCTTGTCGCCATCCACGGTCGCCTGCACGTTGGGATTGCCGAGCCCGACCTTGCTGATATGTTCCTTCAATTGCTCGCTAGCGTTGGCATTGCCTGGGGTCAGCAGATCGATCAGCTTCTCACCGGCTTCTTTCACAAAGCTCAAAAGACTCATAGCGCACACTCCTTGATTTGGGTTCCAGACGTCCAAGCCTAGACCACCCCAGACAATCCCGGTTCCAGTCCGACCAATGACGCTGCCGCGCCGCAGGCGGTAGAATCGTCGCACCCCGCCAACCGCCCGGAGCGAAGATGGACATCAAGCAGCTGAAATTCCTCATCGCCCTCGACGAAACCCGCCATTTCGGCCAGGCCGCCGCGCGTTGTCACATCACCCAGCCGACCCTGTCGATGCGCCTGCGCAGCCTCGAAGAGGAGCTGGACCTGCCGTTGGTCAACCGTGGCCAGCGCTTCGAAGGTTTTACCGCACCGGGCGAGCGCGTATTGGCCTGGGCGCGCACGGTGCTGGCGGCGTACGACGGCTTGCAGGCCGAAGCGGCGGCGTGTCGCGGCAATCTTATCGGTACGCTGCGTCTGGGCGTGGTGCCGCTGTCGAGTTTCGATCCGTTGCCGCTGATGCAGCGTTTGCACGCCGCGCACCCGGAGCTGCGCTTCGAGCTGTCGTCACTGAGCTCCGAGCAGGTGCTTGAACATCTGGCGAACAACCGCATCGATATCGGTGTGTCGTATCTGGAGCGTCTGGACAATGAGCGGTTCGAGTCGCTGGCGTTCAATGAGACGCGCATGGGTTTGCTCTACGATGAGCGCTCCTTCACGTTTGGCGAGGCGCCGCTGAGCTGGGAGGCGCTGATTGAATTGCCGCTGTGTATGCTCACCAGCGGCATGCACTTTCGCCAGTCCATCGACCACAACTTCCACAGCCGTGGTCTGACGCCGCAACCGCTGCTGCAAACCGACGCCGTCCATCAATTGCTGCAAGCGGTACACGGCGGTTTTTGCTGCGCGATCATGCCGCTGGATGGCGGTGCGGAAACCCTGGCCGATCACCTGCGTCTGCACCCGATCGAAAACGCCCGCACCCTCGCCCCGCTGGGCCTGATCATGCGCCGCGGCGCGCCGCGTTCGGCGCTGGCGGAAGCCTGTTTCGCGCTATACCAGAAATTGCCCGAAGACGCTTGATCGACGGCATCTATCGGTAGATCGGTAATAGCGATTAGACGCGACATCTTGCCGCGCCTAGTCTTAACGTTGATCAAACCGTCGGTGATGCCATGAACGCCAAGCGCCCAGCCTGCGCGGCGCCTGCACTCGAAACGCCCGCGACCGCCAGCCAGACGTACAGTTACAGCGATTTGCCTCGCGAGGAATCGGCCAGCACTGCGCTCGCCGAGGAAGTCGCGTTGGCGATTGCCTACAACGGCATCAGCCAGGCCGTAATGCTGGTGACGCCGACCGACCTTGAAGATTTCATCGTCGGCTTCAGTCTTGGCAGCGGCATCATTGAACACGCCAGCGATATCTACGACCTGCAACTGACCGCTGCCGGCTCGGCGCAATACGCCCAAGTGACCATCGCCAACCGCGCGTTCTGGAATCTCAAGCAACAGCGTCGCCAGTTGGCCGGCACCAGCGGTTGCGGTCTGTGCGGTGTAGAAGCCGTCGAGCAGGCCCTCCCTGATCTCAAGGTGTTGCCTGGCGCGGCGTTGCCGCCGATCGAATGGCTGGATGGCCTGCGCCAACGCATCGGCGCCTTCCAGCCGCTCGGCCAGCATTGCGGCGCGGTACACGCGGCGGTGTTCATGAACGCCAGCGGAGAACTGCTGCTGGGCCGCGAAGACATCGGTCGGCATAACGCCCTCGACAAGCTGATCGGCGGGCTGATCCGCCAGACGATTTGCACAACAGGCGGGCTGGCGATCGTCACCAGCCGTTGCAGCCTCGAACTGATTCAGAAAGTGTTGCGTGCCGGCATCCAGACGTTGGTCAGCCTGTCCGCACCCACTGGCCTTGCCGTGCAATGGGCCCGGCGCCACAACCTCAATCTCATCCACCTGCCGCAGAAAAGTGCGCCGCGGGTGTACAGCCCCGCGATGGAGAATCAAGCGTGAGCCAACATCATCAAGCCGACCAGAAACCTGTCCCGCGTTACAAGCCGTACAAAGGCGCCGCCGGCGGCTGGGGCGCCCTGATCAGTGTGACCCAGGCCTGGTTGACCAGCGACAATGCCCTGAAGAACTTGCGCATGATGCTCAAGACCAACCAGAACGGCGGTTTCGACTGCCCGGGTTGCGCCTGGGGCGATTCGCCGGAAAGCGGCATGGTCAAGTTCTGTGAGAACGGCGCCAAAGCGGTTAACTGGGAAGCGACCAAGCGCCGTGTGGATGCTAAATTCTTTGCCAAGCACAGTGTCACGTCGCTGCTGGAGCAGAGCGATTACTGGCTTGAATACCAGGGCCGTCTGACCGAGCCGATGGTTTACGACGCTGAGACCGATCGCTATAAACCGATCAGTTGGGACGATGCCTTTGCCATGATCGGCAGGCATTTGCAGAGCCTGTCGAGTCCGGACCAAGCCGAGTTTTACACCTCGGGGCGCGCCAGCAACGAAGCGGCTTATCTCTACCAGTTATTTGTGCGCGCCTTCGGCACCAACAACTTCCCGGATTGCTCGAACATGTGCCACGAGGCCAGCGGCGTGGCGTTGGCGCAGAGCGTCGGGGTCGGCAAAGGCACGGTGACCTTCGATGATTTCGAACACGCCGATGCGATTTTCGTCTGGGGCCAGAACCCCGGTACCAACCATCCGCGGATGCTTGAACCTCTGCGTGAAGCGGTCAAGCGTGGCGCTCAGGTGGTGTGCGTCAATCCGCTGAAAGAGCGCGGCCTGGAGCGCTTCCAGCATCCGCAGCACCCGATCGAAATGCTCACCAACGGTGACAAGCCGACCAACACTGCGTATTTCCGCCCGGCCCTCGGCGGCGACATGGCGGTACTGCGCGGCATGGCCAAGTTCCTCCTGCAATGGGAACGCGAGGCGCAGAAGGCCGGCGAGCCGGCGGTGTTCGATCACGATTTCCTCAATGCCCACAGTACCAACGTGCTGGAGTACCTCGGGGTGGTCGATGACACACCGTGGGAGCAGATCGTTGAGCAGTCCGGTCTGACGCTGGTCGAAATCGAGCAAGCCGCGCGCATGTACGCCAAAGGCAAGAACGTGATCATGTGCTGGGCGATGGGTATCACCCAGCATCGCCACTCGGTGCCGACCATTCAAGAAATCGCCAACCTGATGTTGCTGCGCGGCAACATCGGCAAGCCGGGTGCCGGTCTGTGCCCGGTGCGCGGCCACAGCAACGTGCAGGGCGACCGCACCATGGGCATCAACGAGCGTCCGCCGGTGGCATTCCTCGATTCGCTGGAGCGGCGCTTTCAATTCAAGGTGCCGCGCCACAACGGTCACAACGTGGTCGAGGCGATCCATGCGATGGCCGAGGGTCGCGCCAAAGTCTTCATCGGTCTGGGCGGCAACTTTGCCCAGGCCACCCCGGACAGTCCGCGCACCTTTGCAGCACTGAGCAATTGCGACCTGACCGTGCAAATCAGCACCAAACTCAACCGCAGTCACCTGGCTCACGGTAAAGATGCGCTGATCCTGCCGTGCCTCGGTCGTACTGACATCGATATCCAGAGCGAAGGCCCGCAAGCGGTCACCGTCGAAGATTCGTTCAGCATGGTGCACGCCTCCAATGGCCAGTTGCAGCCGCTGTCGAACCAGATGCGCTCGGAGCCGTCGATCATCGCCGGCATCGCCGCCGCGACACTGGGCAGCAAGCCGGTGGACTGGAACTGGCTGGTGGCCGACTACGGGCGCATTCGCGAACTGATCGCCGACACCATCCCGAACTTCAAAGACTTCAACGAAAAGATCAAAAACCCGGGCGGCTTCTATCTGGGCAACACGGCCGGCGCACGCAAGTGGAACACGCCCTCGGGCCGCGCCAACTTCCGCGCCAATCAGTTGCCGAAAGACTTGGTCCACGAGCGCACCCGCGCCACCGGGCAATTGCCGGATCTGATCCTGCAATCGATGCGTTCACACGACCAATACAACACCACGATTTATGGTCTCGACGACCGTTATCGCGGAGTGAAGGGCCAGCGTGACGTGTTGTTTGTCAACGAGGCCGACATCATTCGCTTGGGCTTCCGGCCAGGGCAGAAGGCCGACATCGTGTCGCTGTGGGACGATGGACGTGAGCGCCGGGTGAAAGGTTTTACATTGTTGGCGTTCGATATTCCCGCAGGACAGGCGGCGGCGTACTATCCGGAAGTCAATCCGCTGGTGCCGCTGGAAAGCACGGGCGATGGCAGCCACACGCCGACTTCGAAGTTCATCGCGATCCGGCTGGAAGCGGCGAGTGAGACCGGGTTGATCATGGCTAAATCCGCTTAGCCCAATATCAAAAGATCGCAGCCTTCGGCAGCTCCTACACCGATTCCTGTAGGAGCTGCCGAAGGCTGCGATCTTTTCGCTTCTGCTTTTCGACCGCCCACAAAAAAGGCCGTTTTTGCATAAAAACGGCCTGTCCGAAGTAGCTAAAGACCGGCGAAAACCGGTTAAGTTCCGGTGAAAAAACAGTAACTTGCAATATTGTATACAAGTCGTGTTATTCGTCGGATTTTGATTGTCACGCCCCTTGCAGAGCCTCAGGATCGGCGCCGTCATCCCTTTGAGGCTCATCCTCTATGAAGTTCTCCTCGATTCTCTTGTTGTCCCTTGGCCTGGTCAGTGGCTTAGCTTCTGCCGGAGGCACCACCGAAGCAGGTGTGGGCGGCGCATTGGGCGGGGTTCTTGGCTCGGTCGTCGGTCAGTCGTTAGGCGGCAACACAGGTTCCACTATCGGTGCAGCCCTGGGCGGCGCGGGTGGTAGCGCAGTCGGCGCAGACAAACGCAGCCGTGGCGAAGCCGCCATCGGCGGTGCACTGGGTGCAGCGGGCGGTAACGTGGTTGGCCGCAGCCTGGGCGGCACCACCGGCAGCCTGATCGGCTCCGCCGCAGGCGGCGGCGCGGGTGGCGCGCTGGGTAACTACATGGGCAACAAGAGCGACGACGATGATCGTCACTACGATCGCCGCTATGACGATCGTCGCTACTACCGCGACCGTGGCCATCCAGGTCGCGGCCACGCTTACGGCCATCGCAAGCACCACAAGCACTATCGCCACGATTAAGGCGAAGGCTTGAATAGAAATCGCAGCCCCAGGGCTGCGATTTTTTTTCGGCTAGATAACCAGTCGTTCCAACGCCCCGCGCAACCCGGCAGGAATCGGCACAGGCTGATTACTCGCACGATCCACAAACACATGCACGAACCGCCCCGCCGCGCACGCTTCGCTTTCGCCCACCTTGAAAACCGCCAGTTCGTACTGCACCGAGCTGTTGCCCAGCTTGCCTACCCGCAAACCGACCTCGATAAGATCCGGGAAAGCGATCGAAGCGAAGTAATCGCAGGCCGAGCTGACCACGAATCCCACCACCTCACCGTCATGAATATCCAGACCGCCGACCTGGATCAGGTAGATGTTTACCGCCGTGTCGAAGAAACTGTAATAGGTGACGTTGTTCACATGGCCGTAAGCGTCGTTGTCGTGCCAGCGTGTGGTGATGGGCTGGAAGTGTGGGTAGTCGGTGCGTTGAGGCGTGGGGTTGGACATTGATCGGCAATTCCCAAGAGTATTTCTGCGAGTCTAATTCATAACCCGGATATGGCTTTCGCGAGCAGGCGCGCTCCCACAATGGAATAGGCCAACCTGCTCGCGAAGACGTCAGCATGGACGAGCAGTGTCAACGCTCAGCAAACCCTTTCCCCTGCGCTGCCAAATCGCCGATCAACCGCGCCGGCTGCCACTGATCGCCCTGCCGCGTCTCCAGCGCCAGCAAGCGCTGATGGATAGCGGCCAGCCCTTGCCGGTCCGCCCAGGCCATCGGCCCGCCCTTGTCGGCGGGAAACCCATAGCCGTTCAGATACACCAGATCGATGTCATGGGCCGACCCGGCAATGCCTTCCTGGAGAATCTTCGCGCCTTCGTTGACCAGGGCCAGCAGGCAGCGCTCCAGAATCTCGTCAGGCCCGATCTCGCGCCGCTGGAAACCCAGTTCCTCGCTGACGCGTAATACCAGCGCATCCACCTCAGGATCATGCTCGGCCTGCCGGCTGCCCGGCTCATAGTGGTAGTAGCCATTGCCGGATTTCTGACCAAAACGGCCCATTTCGCACAAGCGGTTATCGACCTGTACTTCCGGCGCCTGCTGCCCTTTGCCGGCCAGCTCGCGAGCGCGCCATTCCAGATCGATGCCCACCACGTCGTACATCCGAAACGGGCCCATGGCAAAACCGAAACCCTGCAGCGCCGCGTCAACCTGATGTGGATAAGCGCCTTCAAGCAGCATCTTGCGTGCCTCCAGAACATACGGATGCAGCATGCGGTTGCCGATAAAACCGTGGCAGTTGCCCGACACGACACTGACTTTGCCCATGCGTTTGCCTAACGCCAAGGCAGCTTCCAGCGCTGCCGGTGAAGTTTGCGCACCGCGCACGATCTCCAGCAGTTTCATGATGTGCGCCGGGCTGAAGAAATGCAGACCCAACACCTGTGTCGGGCGCCGCGTAGCCGCCGCGATAGCATCGATGTCCAGCGCCGAGGTGTTGCTTGCCAGCAGCGCTGCTGGCTTGAGCAGGCCATCCAGTTCACGAAAGATCTTTTGCTTGAGCTCAAGGTTTTCATACACCGCTTCGACCACCAGGTCGACGTTGCGGATTGCTGAGTAATCCGCCGCTGCACTGACCCGAGCCATACGCGCATCGGCCTCGGCCTGATCGATCCGCCCCTGCCGCACGTTGTGGGCGTAAGTCTCGGCCACGCTGTCGAGCGCTTGCTCGAGCATCTGTGGATTGTTGTCGACCCACTGCACAGCCACGCCGGCATTGGCCAGGCACATGACAATGCCCCGGCCCATGGTGCCCGCGCCGATCACGGCAGCCTGCTGAATATCGAAGGATGTCTGGCTCATGTTGTTCTCTTGTTGGCGATCCGAAGACAGATCCCAACCATAGTCAGCCCGTCGCGGTTTTTGAAGTTTATTAGCGTGATGAGCGACATTCAGCGGATGGATGCAGCGCTCACAAACCCCTCGTTAATCGAGCAAATGGTCGTCAGCCCAATGACGCACTTGCGCGTAGGGATATTCCTCCAGCGCTGCATACCCCGGGATCGCCCGCGCCTTGAGCTTGGTGAACAACGGTACGCTGATACCGCACAGGAACCGCGTCAGGCGTTCCGCCGTTGGAACGCTGCCCGTGTGCTGTTCATGCTTGTGGATAAAGTCCCCACACAACGCCGCAAAGTTTTTATCCACAAGCGCTGGCAACGCTGGCGGCTCCGGCAATCGTGCGACCTGGCCATGACACACCGAACAATGGCCACAACGCTCAGGGGCATGGTGATCACCGAAATACTCGGCCAGGCGATAACCCAGGCAGCGTTCAGTGGCGAACACCTCAAGCATGGCGTGAATCCGCGCCACTTCGGTCTGTTCGTGCCGCGAGAAATACTCGTGCAGCTCAGCGCTCAGGGCATCGCTGTCAAAGTCGCTGTGCAGCAGGCTGTAAACCTCGGTCATTTGCTTGCTTTCAAGCTCGACCCAGCCCTTTTCCTGAAAGTAATCGAGCGCCGTCACCACGCGATTGCGCTCGGCGGAATATTGCGAATACATGGCCTCGAAGTTCACCGTGGCCCAGGTTCGCGCGCGCGGTGACGTCTGGATGATCGCCGCGACGAAATCCCTGCGCTCGCCTTCGAAGCGCTGGAGCAGTGCTTCAGGTTCCAGCAAATATTTGAAGCGGTACTCGGCGTAGTAGGCGTAACGTGGGGCGATCAGACCGCGCAACTCCAGTTGCACAAGCAAGGTCTTCAGCGGTAACACGCGGATGTTGCTTTGATCCGCCAGTGGCCCGAGCAGAAACTCCCATTGTCCTTCCGGCACCGAGGCTTTCAGTTCGTCGAGAACATAACGAATGCCGTCGCGCTCGGGCGTATCGCCGTAAACGAAGTTTTCCAGCACATTGAGGCTGTCGCGGTTGGCCAGCACCAGGCAATCCGAAGGCTGCCCGTCACGCCCGGCGCGGCCGATCTCCTGACTGTAGTTTTCGATGGACTTGGGCAAATCGAAATGCACGACGTTGCGGATGTCGCTCTTATCGATGCCCATACCGAAGGCAATGGTGGCGACGATGCAGTTCGACCGTCCGGCCATGAAGCGTTGCTGAATGCCTTCTCGTCGATCGTGGGGCAGACCGGCGTGATAAGCCTCGGCCTGGATGCCGTTACGTTCCAGGTGCTCGGCGATGTGTTCGGCGGTTTTCTGCAACGTGACGTAGACAATGCTCGGTTGCCCCGGGCGCTCGGCCATCCACTCGACCAGCCGCCGGCGCTTGTCCTGGCCACGTACCGGCTCCACCAGCAGATTCAGATTGGGCCGATAGAAACCGGTGGTCACCACGTCCTCAGGGGCGATGGCGAATTTGCTCTGCATGTCGGCGATGACTTTCGGCGTGGCCGTGGCGGTGAGCAGCAAGGCCTGCGCAATGTTGAACTGGCGCTGGTAGTCCGGCAGTTTGAGGTAGTCGGGACGGAAGTTATGACCCCACTCCGAGATGCAGTGCGCCTCGTCCACCACCAATAGCGAAATCGGCACCTGCTGCAAAAAGTTACGGAAGCGCTCGTTTTTCAGGCGCTCCACGGAAATCATCAGAATCTTCAACTCGCCAGAACGCGCACGGGCCATGACCTCGTTGGCATCCTCACGGCTCTGTGCCGAATCAATACTGCCCGCCGAAATGCCGTGGCGCTTGAGGAAGGCCAGTTGATCCTGCATCAAGGCCAGCAGCGGCGAGACCACCAGCGTCAGATGTGGCAGTAAAAGCGCGGGCAGCTGGTAGCAAAGAGACTTACCGGAACCGGTGGGGAAAATCGCCGCCGCCGAACGCCCGGCCAGTACTGCAGTGATGGCCGTTTCCTGGCCGGGCCGAAACTGTGGATAACCAAAAACCTGTTCCAAGGTGTTGTGCATTCGCTGTCACTCCTTTGACCGCTGTCATGCCAACAGCCTAGCGGGCGATCACAGCGAGTCGAGAAAAGGTTGCGGGGCAAATCGATACGGGATGATACAGCCCAGACACCCGGTCATGGCCTGAAACACACGCCAGGTTTTGTTTATCGCGGTGTTTTCCAGTCTCGCGTTAACGTTTCCGCTCAAGCACCCGTACCGCGACATAAAGGCCGATGCGCGTGCAATCACACCAAGGAATGGTCATGTCGAACACACTGAAGTTGCCCCTCACTCTCCTCATTGCGTCCCTGCTGCTGGGCGGGTGCATGCCGGTTCCTGATGGCCTGCCGGAACTTGCCACAGTCGTAGCGACGGATGCGCCGTCCAGGGCCTGAAATTGAACTCGGCATTGCCTGAAAGTAAGTCACTGACGTACATTGACGATGATTTTTATTGAGACCTCAGTCTTCACCCGCCGAGTCCTAGAGCTTCTGGACGACGATACTTATGCCGCCTTCCAGAAACAGTTGGTTGTAAACCCGTCTATCGGCGACGTAATCGAAGGGTCCGGAGGGATACGCAAAGCACGAGTCGCCTCCAAAGGCCACGGCAAGCGAGGTGGCGCACGGGTGATCTACTACCATTTCATCTCTGCGTCACAAATCGCTCTCTTGATGATTTATCCAAAAAATGAGCAACACGACCTTACACATGACGAACGAAAAGTGTTGAAGGCAATGATCGGAAACTGGAGATAACCATGAGCAGGTTTTTTGATGAGCTGATGGAAAGCGTGCAGGAAATGGATGAAATCCTGCGGGGCGAGAGGAAACCTTCCCGCGAATTCCATGTGGATGCATTAAAAATCAAAGAGATCCGTAAAGCCACGGGCATGACCCAAGCGAAATTCGCTGCTTTGATCGATGTCCAGTTGGGAACATTGCGTAATTGGGAGCAAGGTCGCCGGCAGCCAACGGGGCCGGCTAAAGCGCTGCTCAAGGCTATTCATAACGACCCTGTACACGTACTGAGTGCACTGGCTGACTGAACACTACAGACAAACGTCGACAGCAACGCTCAGCCACTGACGCCTGCGGGGTTCGGTCAGACGTTAAAATCGAGAATTAAAAAAAACCGCCCCATAAGGGCGGTTTTTTATTTGCTGCAAATCAATGCTTACAACGTCGGCCCAGCAGCCTTGATCGCGTCGCTCACTTCAAACTTCTTGAAGTTCTCGATGAACAGACCGGCCAGTGCTTTCGCCGCCTCGTCGTACGCCGCTTTGTCAGCCCAGGTGTTGCGTGGGTTGAGCAGGTTGGTGTCAACGCCCGGCACGGCCAGTGGCACGTCGAGGTTGATGGTGTCGAGGTGCTCGGTGGCGGCACCGATCAGCGCGCCGCTCTGGATCGCTGCGATCACTGCGCGAGTGGTCGGGATGTTAAAGCGCTGGCCGACACCGTAGCCGCCGCCGGTCCAGCCGGTGTTGACCAGGTAAACCTTGGAGCCGAAGCCGCGGATGCGCTTGATCAGCAGCTCGGCGTATTCACCGGCCGGACGCGGGAAGAACGGTGCGCCGAAGCAGGTGGAGAACGTCGACTTGATGCCGCTGCCCGAACCCATTTCAGTCGAGCCCACCAGTGCGGTGTAGCCGGACAGGAAGTGGTAGGCCGCTTGCTCTTCGTTGAGGATCGACACAGGTGGCAGTACGCCGGTCAGGTCGCAGGTCAGGAAGATCACTGCGTTTGGCTCGCCGCCCAGGTTCTTCTCGGAACGCTTGGCAACGTGCTCCAGCGGGTACGCGGCGCGGCTGTTCTGGGTCAGGCTGACATCGGTGTAGTCGGCGTGCTTGGCATCGTCGATGACAACATTTTCCAGCACGGCGCCGTGCTTGATGGCTTTCCAGATGACTGGCTCGTTCTTCTCGGACAGGTCGATGCACTTGGCATAGCAGCCGCCTTCGATGTTGAAGACAACGCCTTCGCCCCAGCCGTGTTCGTCGTCACCGATCAGGTAACGGCTTTCGTCGGCTGACAGGGTGGTTTTACCGGTACCCGACAGACCGAAGAACAGGGTCACGTCGCCCTCTTCGCCGATGTTGGCAGCGCAGTGCATTGGCAGCACGTCAGCGGCCGGCAGCAGGAAGTTCTGCACCGAGAACATGGCTTTCTTCATTTCACCGGCGTAACGCATGCCGGCGATCAGCACTTTCTTCTGCGCGAAGTTGATGATCACGCAACCGTCGGAATTGGTGCCGTCACGCTCAGGCACGCACTCGAAGTTGGCGACGTTGAGCACTTGCCACTCTTCACGGCCAGCCGGGTTGTACTGGGCCGGGTTGATGAACAGGCAACGACCGAACAGGTTCTGCCAGGCAGTCTGAGTGGTCATTTTCACGGCCAGGTAGTGATCTTCGGCCGCGCCTACATGCACGTGGGAAACGAAGTGCTCTTGCGCGTTGTTGAAGGCTTCAACGCGGTTCCACAAGGCATCGAACTTGTCGGCCGGGAACTTGCGGTTGATCGGGCCCCAGGCGATAGCGGCCTGAGTGGAAGGCTCTTCAACGATGAAACGATCGACTGGCGAACGACCGGTACGGTGACCAGTGCGAACAACCAGAGCGCCGGTATCGGCAAGCTCGCCCTCACCGCGTTGCAGGGCTTCTTTTACCAGATCATCAACACTCAGATCGGTGTACACGGCGTTATTGGCTTGCGTCATGAGGTTCCCCGTCGGCCAGTGGCCGAGTGTGCTCCAAACGTTTTGTAGTAGAAAGTCGTGCACTACTACCGCGAAAAAAGTGGGCCGGATTATGCCAGAAAAGCCCAAAAAGAGTAGGGTCCTCCCGTCGTAACGGCGATATTCCGTCGTTACGCAGTGAATTTACCTGCGCTGAACCGTTTTAGTGCCGGGTATCTGACGGCGTGTCGACACCGGCGCCGGCGAACAATTGGGCGATATCGGCGGCATCGAACTCGTACCGCTCATTGCAAAACTGGCAATCGATCTCGATTTTGCCACCCTGTTCAGCGACCAGTGCCTGCGCGTCTTCCAGCCCAAGACTGACCAGCGCATTGCCGGAGCGTTCCCGGGAACAGCTGCAATTGAAGCGCAGATGCTGCACATCAAACAGGCGAACCTGCTCTTCATGGTAGAGACGGTGCAGCACCGTTTCGTTGTCCAGACTCAATAGTTCATCGGCCGCCAGCGTGCTGGCCAGCGCGGTGATGTGCTGCCAGCTCGCGGCGCGATCTTCTTCGTCTTTCAGGCGATCGGCCGGCAGTTGCTGCAACAGCATGCCCCGGGCGCGACGGCCATCGGCGTACAGCTTGAAACGGGTGCCAACCTGCTGCGACATGACGAAGTAGTTGGTGAAGCAGTCGGACAGGGTTTCGCCGTCAAGGTCGACGATGCCTTGATAGCGCTGCCCCACAGTCGGATCGACGGTCAGCGCCAGAACGCCGTCAGGCATCAGATCGCTGAGGGTGGCGTCCGCAGCTATCTGCTCGGCGTTGTAGCGCGCCAGGCCGCGGATCTCGCGCTCGCTGGAACATTCGATCATCAGCATCGGAATTGGCCCTTCCGAGCGCGCCTGCAAAATCAGCAAGCCATCGAACTTGAGCGTGCCGACCAGCAACGATGCGGCAGCCATCAGTTCGCCGAGCAACTGGGCGACCGGCTCCGGGTAGGGGTGTTTGGCGAGGACTTCGGCGTAGCTGCGCTCCAGCGCTACCAGTTCGCCGCGAGTGTCGCTGTCATCGAAGATGAAGCGTTGAGTGAAATCGGTATCCGCTAGGTCGGTCATAGGTCTGGGTATCTGAAGTGATGACAAAATGGTTACAAAACGTGAAAATTTGCGCTTGCTGGCACTTTTTTTGGCGCTGGCGCTTTTCGCCATGGGAGGCATTTTATGAACAATCCGGGTTTGTTCCAATCCAGGTGGAACCTCGGCCGGCTGGTTCTGTGCAACGTAGTGCCACTGGCGCTGCTGGCTTTCTGGTTATGGCCTACGGGCCAGCTGCTGTGTGTGGTTTTCGACGAATGGCTGTTCCGCTCGCTCAATACGCCACTGGCCAGCCACCCGATATGGCTCCACATCTGGGCAATTGCAAGTCTGCGTCCGTTCGACATCGTTGTCGGGTTGATTCTGCTGTCACTGCTGATCAAGGGCGACTGGGTATTCCGGTCGATTGATGTACGTCGCGCATTCTTCGGTTTTTTCTCGATCCTGCTGTTAATGGTGGTGATTCGCGCGCTGTTTTCCAGATTCGCCGATCACATGGGCTGGCAGCACAGCAGCCCCTCAATGGTGATTGAGGGTGCCGTGCACCTCAGCGACTACTTTCCGCATCTGGAAAAAACCTGGGAATTGAAAGACCGCTCGGGCCAGAGTTTCCCCGGCGATCACGCTTCGGTGCTGTTGATCTGGGCGCTGTTCATGGGGGTGTTCAGCCGCACTGTTGCGCAATTTCTGACGGTCTGGGGCTTGGCGCTGCTGTTCATGCTGCCGCGTCTGGTGGCCGGCGCGCATTGGGGTCAGGACGATTACATCGGCGGTGTGCTGCTGGCGGTATGGGCGTTGGGTTGGGGTTATTACACGCCGTTTGCCTATCATGCTTCGAACTTATGCTTGAAGCTGACCGCGCCGATTTTCGCCCTGCTGGGCAAGTTGCCGATGGTGTCGCGGATGAGCGTGGTGTCCCGCGCAAACTGACAAACCTGTGGCGAGGGAGCTTGCTCCCGCTCGGCTGCGCAGCAGTCGCTAACCGGACGATGCGCTTGTGGTTTGCAAACACTGCCCGACCGCACAGGGCGTCCTTCGGCCGCCGGCGGGAGCAAGCTCCCTCGCCACAACTTGCGTTCAGCGCTTAATCGTCGTGGCTGTTGCCACGAAACTTGAACAAGTCCCGCCGCTGCTTCTTGCTCGGCTTGCCATCGGTGCTCACGCCCAAAGATCCGGCCTTGCGCATCGCCGCAGCCGCTTCACGTTTGGCAACGCTCGCCTCCGTCTCGCAATACAACGTCTGCGCCTCAGGCGCGCCGCGTCGCATGATCGACAAGGCTTCGACCCTCACCGTGCGCACTTCGAAACCGGTACGAATCTCGAACTCATCACCGATGCGCGGTTCTTTGCCCGGTTTGCAGCGCTCGCCGCGACAATGCACCTTGCCACTTTCTATCGCCGCTTTGGCCAAGGCACGGGTTTTATAAAAACGCGCCGCCCATAACCATTTGTCGAGACGGACCTTGTCGTCCTCGTCCTGTTTTTGCGCCATATGAATTCCTCAGTCAGCCAGTAGTCGGAACTGTACTACCGTTTCTGGCGGGCGCAACAATCCAGCCCTCCAGATAAACTGTGATCTTCGCCGCCTGAGCGGCCTGGAGTGACCAAGTGACCCGATTTCCTTCTTCCTTAACCTCGCCCCAAAACGGCTGCCAAGGCTGCCAGGAAAGCGAGCCACTGCACTTCGATTTCGCCTTCGCCTATCAACCTATCGTTGACCTGCGCGACCAGTCCGTATTTGCCCATGAGGCATTGGTCCGGGGCGTGGCGGGCGAAGGCGCACTGTCGGTGTTAAATCAGGTTACAGAAGACAACCGCTACCGTTTCGACCAGCTCTGCCGGACCCGCGCCATCGAAGGTGCGGCCAGTCTTAATATGCAGACACACTTGTCGATCAACTTTTTGCCCAACGCCGTCTACCGTCCAGAGCTGTGCATCCGCAGCACGCTGGAGGCCGCCAGAAAACACAACTTTCCGATCAACCGACTGATTTTCGAAAGCGTGGAAAGCGAGCATGTAGATAATTATCGCCATTTGACCAATATTCTGCGTGAATACCGCGAATTCGGCTTCAAGACCGCCATCGACGATTTCGGTGCCGGTTATTCGGGGCTCAATCTGCTGGCTGATTTCCAACCGGACCTGATCAAACTCGACATGGCGCTGATTCGCAATGTCGACCAAGACCGTGTCCGTCAGGCGATCGTACGGGGGATTGTCACAATCTGTGCGGAGTTGAACGTTACAGTCATTGCCGAAGGCATCGAGAGCGCCGGGGAACGGGATTTTCTGGCGGACTGTGGAATATTTCTGATGCAGGGTTACTGGTTCGCCAAACCTGCATTCAAAGCCTTGGCCCAGGTGCCATCCGAGGCCTGGACGCGTTAACCGTTGGTTATTTTCATTGAAGACATTTGATCATTTGACCGTTGTCGGTCTGCGCGAGTGGGTGGCGCTCCCGGGTCTGGGAGTCGCCGGTCTGCGCGCGAAGATCGACACCGGTGCCAGTACCTCCAGCCTGCACGCCACTGACATCGAGCCGTTCGAGCGCGACGGTGAAAAGTGGGTGCGTTTCACCGCGCATCTGGGCACGGTGGTGCAATTGCGTCACCGGCGTTGCGAAGCGCCGCTGGTCACGCGCAAGACCATTAAAAGCTCCAACGGCCATGCGCAAGTGCGCTACGTGATCAGCACCACCCTGGCCCTCGGCGACCGGGTCTGGCCGGTCGAGTTCACCCTTGCCTGCCGCAAGTCCATGCGCTATCGCCTGCTGCTGGGTTCCAAAGCCTTGATCGATGGTCAGTTGGTGGTCAATCCGGGCATCAAATATGTACAAGACAAGCCGGTGTTCCCGGTATCTACCTTTTCCACAGGTGTTGCATGAAGATCGCTGTGCTGTCGCGAAACCCGCGTCTGTATTCCACCCGCCGTCTGGTTGAAGCCGGAACCGAGCGCGGGCATGAAATGGTGGTGATCGACACCTTGCGCGCCTACATGAACATCGCCAGCCACAAGCCGCAGATCCACTACCGCGGCAAACCGCTGGAAGGTTTCGACGCGGTGATTCCGCGGATCGGTGCATCGGTGACGTTTTATGGCTGCGCGGTGTTGCGCCAGTTCGAAATGATGGGGGTGTTCCCGCTCAACGAGTCGGTAGCCATCGCCCGCTCACGGGACAAATTGCGTTCGCTGCAACTGCTGTCGCGCCGCGGCATCGGTCTGCCGGTAACCGGTTTTGCCCACTCGCCGGACGATATTCCCGACCTGATCGACATGGTCAACGGCGCACCGCTGGTGATCAAAGTGCTGGAAGGCACCCAAGGCATCGGCGTGGTGCTGTGCGAAACCGCGACGGCGGCAGAGTCAGTGATCGAGGCCTTCATGGGCCTGAAGCAAAACATCATGGTCCAGGAATACATCAAGGAAGCTGGCGGTGCGGACATCCGTTGCTTCGTCGTCGGCGACAAGGTGATTGCAGCGATGAAACGCCAGGCCAAACCGGGTGAATTCCGCTCCAACCTGCACCGTGGCGGCAGCGCCAGCCTGATCAAGATCACTCCGGAAGAACGCATGACTGCGTTGCGCGCAGCCAAGGTCATGGGCCTGGCGGTGGCGGGGGTGGATATCCTGCGCTCCAATCACGGGCCGCTGGTCATGGAGGTGAATTCGTCGCCGGGCCTTGAAGGGATCGAGACCACCACCGGGAAAAATGTGGCGGGGATCATCATCGAGCACCTGGAGAAGAATGGCGGGCCGAACATGACGCGCACCAAGGGCAAAGGCTGAGGCCTGGCAACAGATAAAAAAAGGGCCGCACCCTGCCAAGGAGACGGCCCCGGAAAATCGTCAATCCTGTTACCGCGCAGTAATCACCGACAACTTGGTGATCCCGGCGCGCTCGATCGAAGCCATGGCTCGCGCCACTTCGCCGTAGTTCACCCCGTCATCGGCCTGCAACTGCACGCGCACTTGCGGGTCCTTGGCCTTCGCCGACTGGAGACTCAACTCCAACAAGTCCGGCTGAATCTCATCCTTGTTGATAAACAGCTTGCCGGCAGCGTCAATGCTCACCACCAGCGGATCCTTTTGCTCAACCGGCGCGACCGCCTCGGTCTTCGGCAAGTTGATCGGTATCGCATTGGTCAGCAGCGGCGCGGTGACGATAAACACCACCAGCAGCACCAGCATCACGTCCACCAACGGCGTCACGTTGATCTCGCTAAGCACCTCGTCGCTGTCTTGCGTGGAGAAGGCCATATCAGGACGCCTCCTTCACTTTCGTTGCGTTGCCCGGCGCTGCAACCTTGTGCGCAGTCGGGTGGATCAGCACCCGGAATGCACTCTTCTGCGCCAGGCTGTAGAAGTCGTGGGCGAAGTCATCAAGATCCGCCGCGGTCAGTTTCAAACGCCGTAAAAAGTAGTTGTAAACCAGCACCGCCGGCACCGCGACGGCGATACCCACACCGGTCGCAACCAGTGCCGCACCGATCGGGCCGGCCACGGTCTCGAGGCTCGCCGAACCGGCCGCGCTGATGCCCTTCAATGCCTCCATGATTCCCCACACCGTGCCGAACAGACCAATGAACGGCGAGGTGCTACCAATACTTGCGACGACTGCCAGACCAGTTTCCAGCGAACGTCGCTCACGCACGATCTGCTGGCGCAAGGCGCGTTCCAGGCGATCCTGATGGTTGATCGCCTGGCTCAGATCACTGGTCTGCGGCGCCTCGCCCACCTGTATCGCCGCATACCCGGCCTGAGCCACCCGTGCCGCGGCGCCGGGCCGGGTTTCGCTCAGTTCGGCGGCAGCGTCCAGACTCGACGCCGCCCAGAAGCGCTTGTGGAACTGGCGGTCCTGCGCTTTCAGGCGCCCGAACTGCACAGCCTTGAGCAACGCCAGACCCCAGGTGGCGACGGAAAATACCACCAGCAGCCAGATCACCGCGCTTTCGATGGATTCCAGTGGAGATGCCAGTAACGTCATGATGTGTTCCCTCGTGTAAACATTTCGCGCGAATTTGGTTTCGGTTTAATGAATCTTGAAATCGATGGGCACGCTGACCCAGCCGTTCTGGGCGACATCACCCTGCTTGGCCGGAACGAAACTCCAACGCTTTACGGCGTTGAGCGCGGCGTCGTCGAGTTGCTGCCGGCCACTGCTTTTTGCGATCTGGATTTCGCCCGGTTTACCGCTGGCCAGCACGTGAATCCGTAACAACACCGTGCCTTCCCAACCGCGACGCTGGGCCAGCGACGGGTATTCCGGCGCCGGGTTTTTCAGGTACGCAGCGTTGGCTGATGCCGGCGTCACGGGTGGTGGCGCGGGTGGAGCTGGCGCGGCGACCGGCGCTGCCGGTTTCGGTGGTGCTGGCGGTTGCTCTACCGCTTTCTGCGCTGGTTTAGGCGCAGGTTTAACCACAGGTTTGGGTTTCGGGATCGGCTTGGGCGGAGGCGGTTTCACCGCCAACTCGTCCTCCACCGGCGCTGGCGGCTCGACCACAGGCGCCGGTGGCGGCACGACGGCCGGAGGCGCTGGTGGTGCCGGGCGTGAAAATTCGATAGTCATCGGTGGAATTTCCGGCGGCACGACGGGTAGCACCGGTGTCGGTTTCTGGCTGATCCAGTAGATCACCGCGCCATGCACGACCAACGCGAGCACGCCAAGCAAAAGGGTTTCGCGCCGACTCAAAATCCCCTTGGGCACACGCTGCAAACGCAACTGCCCTAACGGCAGGCGGTGCGGCCGGCCGAGATCGACCAGTTCGCCAATCGGCGATTGACGCCACAGCAATTCCCCTGCGCTGGCGGCGGTCTGGACATTGCCCATTGATTCACTCCCTGCGGTCTTTTGCGTTCGCTACAAAAACTGTCGATCCACCGTTTGTTGAATTCCCCACGGTCGATTGACGAGTCGATCATTGGGCCTTTCGCTTATCTCCGAAAGTAACCTTTGACGTTATAGCTAGGCCTTTATGGAATAAAAAACCGGTCATTTTTGCCAAAGCCGCACGCCGCGCGGGCTGCAGCGATGGCTGAAAAACCAGATGCTTTGCAGGCATCGAAAGTATTCACTCGCGGCATCAAAAAACCGGCATCGCTCATCAGAAGTCATAGCGGCCGGTGACGCCAAGGGTCCGCGGCGTACCGAGCAGGCCTTCATAGCCGCCGTTGCCGCCCGTCCACAGGGTCGTGTAGTAGGTTTTGTCGAAGGCGTTTTTCAGCCACAGCGACACGTCCCACTGCCCCTGATTGAAATCGCCGCGCAGGCCCGTGGAGAAGTTGACCACGGCGTAGCTGGGGATCTGGCCGTAATCGGAATCCTCGACCGTGCCCACCGCTTTGGAGCGGAACGCATAACTGCCGGTGACATAAGGCTCGAAGCCGTTATCGAGGTTCCATTTGTATTCGCCGTTGGCGTTGGCGATCCATTTCGACGCGCCGACCACTTGATGACCGCTGAGGTCGCAGGAGGCCGGTGCGCCAGGGGCCTGGCTGACTTCAGGCGGGCACGGCGCATCTTTGTAGGAGAGATAGCTGACGTCGTTATAGGAGCCGTTGAAATTCAGGGTCAGGCCACGCAGCGGCACCACCGTGCTTTCGAACTCGATGCCGCGCGAGCGCACCGAACCGGCGTTGGTCAGGTACTGCACGCGGTTCGCGGCGTCGTAGGCGTTGGTCTGGTAGGCGTTGACCTGCGTCCAGAACACGTTGGCGTTGAGTTGCAGTCGGTGATCCCACAGGGTGCTTTTGAAACCGAGTTCGGCGTTATTTGCGCGTTCGGTACCGATCAACAGCGAGTCGGCGCCAGCAGTCGGTGCAGAGCCGACGGCAAGGTTGACCCCGCCGGATTTTTCGCCGTGGGACAGCGTTGCGTAACCGAGCACGTCGTCGGTGATGCGATAGCTCAGATTGAGCAGACCGGAGGGGCTGGAGCTGTACTGATTCAAGTCACCGGAATCGTAGGCGCCGGCACGCCCCCGGCGCGCATTGGCTGCCGCGCCCGCCACCGCCACACCGCCGACCGGCGCGTTGCGGCTGACCCAGGCGTTTTTCTCTTCATAAGTGCCACGCACCCCGGCGGTGAAGTCCAGACGCTCGGTCAGGTGCCAGGTGCCTTGGGCAAACAGGGCGAAACTGTCGGTCTTGATATGCCCATTGCCGACACTGGTGACATTGGCCAAGGCGCCTGCCGGCGTGCCGTTCCAGATATCGGCCTGCGGGCCGTACCAGGCGAAGGATTTGTTGTCCAGGTCCGAGCCGAAATAGTAGGCGCCGACGACATAATCGAAGAACTCGCCCTTGGGCGAGGCCAGGCGAAATTCCTGTGAATACTGTTTGTCTTCCACCGACACCCCGGCGTTGTAACTGGCCGGCACGTTGAGGCCGTCGTCGTTGCGCGGAGTGAAGTTCCAAAAGCGATAGGAACTGATCGAGGTCAGGGTGAAGTCGCTCGGCAGCGTCCAGTTCGCTTCTACCGAAGTGCCGCCCTGATGCACGGTAACGTGCTGCTCGTTGTCGAGATTGACCTTGCGGTGCCGGCCGTTGACCAGCGTTGCCCCGGCCGCGTTGGCCCGCGATTCATATAGATTGACGCCGTTGATGGTCGGCCCGGTGTTGTAGAGCACGCGGGTGCCTGCACTGGAATCTTCTTCGTTGTAATCGCCGATCCAGCGCAGATTGAAATCTTCATTGGGCTTGAACAGCAACTGCGCACGGAAGCCCTCGCGCGAACCGCCGTTGAGGTCATGACCGTCGTATTCATTTTTGATGTCGCCGTCACTGCGCGTGCGATAAGCGGAAAAGCGTCCCGCCAGTTGATCGTTGAGCGGTCCGGAAATCGTGCCCTTGGTCTGAAAATGACCGTCCTCGCCCACCGATGTTTCGATGCTGCGCTCAGGCGTGAAGCTGGGCGCGCGGGTACTGATGTTGATCACCCCGGCAGTGGTGTTTTTGCCGAACAGCGTGCCCTGCGGCCCACGCAGAACTTCGAGCTGTTCGATGTCCATCAGATCGAACACCGCCATCCCCGGGCGCCCCAGATAAACGTTATCGATGTACAAGCCGACGCTGCCTTCCAGTCCATCACTGGCCGGGTTGTTACCCAGACCACGGATCGACACGCTGGACTGGCGCGCGTGCATGTAGGCAACGTTGACGCTGGGCACCAGTTGCTGCAAATCCTGAATGCGGTAGACCCGTTGCGCCTCCAGGTTCTGCCCGCTGACCACGCTCATCGGCGTCGGCACGTCTTGTGAACTTTCCTCGCGGCGACGGGTGGTGACGGTCACGGTTTCCAGCTGCGAACTGTTGGCCGCCGCCTTACCTGCCGGGACCGGCGGCGGGTTTTCGGCCTCGGCAGCAAAACCGTGGGTCCAACTGGCGCTGCCTGCCAGCAACAGGGCCAGAGGCAGGCGTTTGAGCCGTCGGGGTGATGGGGGTGACACGAGGTTCAACGGACTCATGGCGCGGCTCCTGGTCAAAAAACACACAGACACCTTCAGCGCTGCATATTCTTTTGAGTTATTTATTTATGGATTTACAAATATTTACTGCATAAGAGATTGCCTTTATAAGGAGTCGACCTAATGCATATCCAATGCATTTCCCGGATATTTTTCATGTGAAAAATGCATATCGATCTGCGCCAACTTCGTCACTTCATCGCCCTGGCTGAACAACGCAGCTTCGTCGCTGGCGCACAGGCGGTGAACCTGTCGCAATCGGCGTTCAGCCGCAGTATTCAGGCGCTGGAACACAGCGTTGGCTGCCAGTTGGTCGACCGTGGGCGCAAGGAATTACCGCCGACCAAACAGGGTCAGGTGCTGCTCGAACATGCGCGGCGACTGGTCAGCGGCGCGCAACAAATGGCCAACGAGATCAGCCAATTCAATGGGCTTGAAGCCGGAGAATTACGCTTCGGTTGTGGGCCGGCGCCGGCAGCCGGATTGATTCCGCGCGCGATTGGCGCCTTCATTGGCCGTTACCCGAAAGCGCGCGTGCAGTTCCAGGTCGATGACTGGCAGAGCCTGAGCAAACGCTTGCTGAGCGAAGAGTTCGAGTTCTTCGTCGCCGACACCCGGCAATTCGAGGCAGACCCGGATTACCTGACGCACCGATTGCGGCCGCGCAAATGGCATTTCTGCTGCCGCGCCGGGCATCCGCTGGCGGCGTTTGCACGCGTCAGCGCCGAGCAGTTGATGAGTTATCCACTGGCAGTGAGCATTCGTCCGCCGAACCTGCGCAAGGTCATCGTCGACCTCAGCGGCCGCCCGGACTTCACGCCCAGCGTAGAGTGCGAAAACAGCTCCAGCCTGTTGAGCGTGGTACTGCGTTCGGAGGCGATCGGGATTGTCGGCGCTTATTCCGATGCGCTGCATCTGGCCAAGGCTGAGCTGGTGTGCCTGAAGATCGAAGGCCTGGCCGATGATCTTGAGGAGCTGTACACCCGCTATGGGATCGTCAGCCGCGCGGGGTATCGATTGTCGCCGTTGGCCGAGGCGATGATTGAGCAGATCAAGGCGATTGATGCGATGGATGAGGAGGTGTGTTCGCTGGAGAATTTTGCTGTTTGATCTATTGCTATCGCGAGCAGGCTCACTCCTACAGGTGACCGCGTTCCAATTGTAGGAGTGAGCCTGCTCGCGATGGCGGCAGCCTTGGCACCAATGCAATCGCTGCATAAATCGCATTCCTCAAATGCACTTGCCGAACACCCCCACCGAAAGCGAAAACCCTCACCTGTCCCATTGACCGGTGAACCCCATGCCCACCTCGCCCAATCCCGTGCGCAACGTGCTCTACATCATGTGCGATCAACTGCGCCGCGATTACCTGTCCTGCTACGGCCACCCGCATCTGCACACGCCCAACATCGACCGACTCGCTGCTGAAGGTGTGCGCTTTTCCCGCGCTTATACCCAAGGCACGATCTGCGGCCCGTCGCGGATGTCGGCTTACACCGGGCGCTACGTCAGCAGCCATCAGGTGGCGTGGAATGCCGTGCCGTTGCCATTGGATGAACTGACGATTGGCGATTATCTGCGTCCCCACGGGATTCGTACCGCGCTGGTCGGCAAGACCCATGCGACAGCAAATGTCGACGCCCTGCAGCGTCTGACGATCGACCCTGGAAGCGATCAAGCCACCATCCTCAACGAAGTCGGTTTTGAACCGTACATGCGCCATGACGGCATCTATCCCGACGATCCGCTGTTTGACGAAAAACGCGAATCCGCGCCTTACACCCACTATCTGCGCGAACACGGTTTCGACGGGCGCAATCCTTGGCACGACTGGGCCAACGCCGCCGAAGGCGAAGATGGCGAAATCCTAAGCGGCTGGAAAATGCGTCATGCGAATTTGCCAGCACGTATTCCCGAGCAACACTCGGAGACCGTCTACACTACAAATCGCGCCATCGACTTCATCACCGAGCAAGGCGAGAAATCATGGTGTTTACACCTCTCGTACATCAAACCGCATTGGCCCTACATCGTACCGGCACCGTACCATGCGCTGTACAGTACGAAATCGATTCTCCAGCCGATCCGCGCGACGCCCTCCGAAGCCAGCAATCACCCCGTCTACACTGCCTTTCGCCTGCATGAGGAAAGCCTCAATTTTTCCCGCGATTCAGTACGATTAAAGGTAATCCCCACCTACATGGGCCTGGTCAAGCAAGTGGATGATCAGTTGGGGAAGCTGCTGGATTTTTTGCAGAGCAACGGGCGCTGGGAGGACACCTTGATCGTGTTCACCAGCGATCACGGCGACTTTCTTGGCGATCACTGGCTCGGCGAAAAGGAGTTTTTGCTGGAACAGGCTGTGGGTGTGCCGCTGATCGTGCGCGATCCGCGGGCAGCGGCGGATGTCACTCGCGGCACAGTGGATGAGCGCTTGGTGGAAACCATAGACGCGCTGCCGACATTTCTTCAGGCGCTGGGATTACCGGAGGCCGAGCACCGGCTCGAAGGGCGCTCGTTGATACCGCTGCTGCTGGGCGAGAATCCGGATTGGCGCCGCTATGCAATCAGTGAATACGACTACGCTTTCCAGGCCCCGGCGCGCGAACGCCTCGGCCAGCCAATCGACCGCTGCCGCATGACCATGGTGCGCAGCGAGCGCTGGAAATACCTGGTGTACGACGGTTTTCGACCGCAACTGTTTGACCTGCTGAATGATCCGCAGGAGTTGCGCGATCTGGGGGATGACCCAACGTACGCGGCGGTGCGCGAGGAGCATCTGGGGTATCTGTTTGAGTGGACGCGCGGGTTGAAGCGGCGTACGACGATCAGCCATGAAGAGATCGATTTGCGCGGGCAGCGGTTTCGTTATGGTGAGCCTGAAAGCGAGAAGGTCGTTCAGATCGGCGTGTGGTAAACGTCCTTCGCGAGCAGGCTCGCTCCCACAGGGTTTGGCGTCGATCACATCCGTTGTGTTCGACAAAAATCCACTGTGGGAGCGAGCCTGCTCGCGAAGAGGCCCGATCAGACGCCGCCAATATCCGCGCCTTTGATGGTCTGACTGCGCTGCCCATTCACGCCCACCGGCACCTCGCCCTTCAGCGTCACCCGGCGCACCACGCGATCCTGGGTGCCGTAATCATCAATCGCATAATGCTGCGTCGAGCGGTTATCCCAGATTGCCACATCACCAGCCTTCCAGCGCCAGCGCACGGTGTTTTCCTGGCGGATCACATGGCTTTGCAGCAAGCCGAACAGGTGCGCCGAATCCGCCTGCGAATAGCCCTTGATGCGCTTGACGAAATGCCCCAGCAGCAGGCTTTTTTCGCCGCTGACGGGGTGCACGCGCACCACTGGATGCTCGGTCTCGTAGACCGTGGAGGTGAACACCTTGCGATAACGCTCGAGTTTTTCTGCCGATACATCCGGTTTGGCGCTGGCGTAGTCGTATTCGTTGCTGTGCACGGCGACGAGTTTGTCGGCCAGTTCACGCAACTCGCTCGGCAAGCCGCTGTACGCCGTCGCGGTGTTCGCCCAAAGGGTATCGCCGCCAAAGGCCGGGGCGACCACCGAACGCAGGATCGAGGCTTTCGGGTAAGCGTCAACGAAGGTCACGTCGGTGTGCCAGGAGTTGGCGCGCTGCCCTTCGGCGCCATCCAGCTCAAGCAGATAACGCGTGCCTTCGCGCGAAGGGACCGTCGGATGCGCCACCGGCTCGCCGAGCAGATGAGCGAAGGCTTCCTGGCGCTGATCGTCGAGCTGAGTCTGCTCGCGGAAGAACAGCACTTTGTATTCGACCAGCGCCTGTTGAATCGCTTCGACAGTGGCCGCGTCCAGCTCACCGGACAGGTGCACACCGCGAATCTCGGCGCCGATACGGCCGGCCACAGGGTGAATGTTCAGCGTGTGGAGAGCGGGTTTTACAGCGAGTGCGGCATTGCTCATGGGGAAGACCCTCATCGACTGCTTGCGGTTGAACGGCAGCGAAACAACGCTCTATCTATATTCCATTTACATCTAATAGATATTTGCATGCTTCGTTGACGGAATAAGAGCTTGCATTTAAAACCTCAAGCAACCCTCGTCGCAAATGCCTTCGAGCTATTTTTAGGATGCCGGAAAAGCATATGGATCTTCGCCAGTTGCGCTACTTCATCGCCCTCAACGAGCACCGCAGTTTTGTCCGTGCGGCAGACGCGATGGGCATCACCCAACCGGCGTTCAGCCGCAGCATTCAAGGGCTTGAGCAGGAGTTCGGCTGCGTATTGATCGATCGCGGCAACAAGGATTTGCGCCCGACGCCAGAAGGTCAGGTCGTGCTGCAACACGCCCTGACCCTGGTGCAGGGCGCGGCGTTGCTCAGCGCCGAGGTGACGCAAATGACCAAGCTCGATGCCGGCGAAGTGCACTTCGGTTGCGGCCCGGCGCCAGCGGTGAAACTGGTGCCGGATGCGGTGGCGCAGTTCATCAACGCACACCCGAAAGTACGCACCTGCTTCCAGGTGGATAACTGGGAAAAACTCAGCCGAGCGCTGAGCCGCGAAGAGATCGAATTCTTCATCGCCGACATCCGCCACTTCGAGGCCGATCCGAACTTTCAGACCCAACCACTGACGCCCAAGCGCGGGGTGTTTTTCTGCCGGCCGGGGCACCCGTTGCTGGCCAAGGAAAGCCTGTCGACCAACGACATGTTCGACTATCCGCTGGCCGCCACGCTGATTCCGCCGGGCATTCGCAAACTGCTGGCGAACCTCAGCGGGCGCATCGATTTTTCGCCAACCATCGAAACCGAGCACTTTCCGGCACTGGTCAAAGTCGTGCTGCAATCCAATGCGATCGGTGTCGGCACTGAGGAGGCATTTGTCGAGGATGTCGCCAAGGGTTCGCTGGTGTTATTGCACTGGCGCAACCTGCCACAAAACCTTGAGAGCATGAACGCACGCTGCGGCATCGTCAGCCGCACCGGGTTTCGTCTGTCACCGGCGGCCCGGGCGATGATCGAGACGTTGGTGGCGGTGGATCGCCAGGAAGATCGCGTTGCTGTTTAGAATGCCATCGCGAGCAGGCTCACTCCTACAGGGGGAACGCATTCCAGATGTAGGAGTGAGCCTGCTCGCGATAGCGCCAGACCAGACGCCGAAAATTCAAAGTTGCGCTGCAGAGAGCTCAGGCGCAACCCAATCACTGACCTTGAACGGTTTGCGAATCAGCTTCTGCTGCGCCGCCAGGTCGACCTTGTCCTGCAGGCTGCTGAGGAACACCGGGTCCAGCGTCGAGGGGAAAATCTCGCTCAGATTCTGATCTTTCAGATCCTGAGCGAGGATCACTGGCGGATAGCTCGCCAGCCCCGACACCAACTGTACATAGGCGTCTTTGTTGCTGTCCTGAGTCAGCCATTGCACAGCCTGTTGTTGCGCCTTGAGCAGTCTGGCGATGACTTCAGGGTGCGCGTCGACAAACTTGCCGTTGCCGAGCAAAACCGCCTGCACGCTACCGGCGCCGCCAAGGTCTTTGGTGTTGAGCGGCAACTCCGCCAGGCCTTTGGCTTGCAAAGCACTCAAAGCGGAACTGCCCCACGACGCATCGATCTGTCTGGCCGCGAGCGCCGACACCGCTGCGTTGAAATCCAGATTGATGACTTTCACATCCTTCTCGCTCAAGCCCTGGCTCGCCAGCGCCGCATCGAACGACAGCTGCGTCGCCGTTCCACGGAAGATCGCCACGCGTTTGCCTTTGAGATCCTGCAGGGTCTTGATTCCCGAACCCGGCACCACGCCAAGGTATTGCTTGACGCCGCGCGCGGACGCGCTTAGCAAGCGCGTGTCAAGGCCATTCGATTTGCCGATGATCGCGGCGAGATCACCGAGGTAGGCCAGATCCACCTGGCCATTGGCAAACGCCTCGTTGATCACCGGTCCGGCGCCCTTGAAGAAGCTCCACTGAATCTTGATGCCCTGCTCAACGAAGGCCTTTTCGAAGATCTGCTGATCGCGCAACACATCGACGATACCGCCGCCGCTGTGCTGCGTACCGGCGCTGAGGTCGGGCACGGCGATGCGAATCTCCTTGAGCTCCTCGGCTTGCGCGTTGAGCGTAAGCAAGCCTGCCAGTGCCGGGGCGGCCAACAGGCTGATGACACGTTTGAAGGGAAGGTTCATGGGTGCGGCTCCTTGATCGCTGAGAAGCCGAAAGTAGGCTGAATGCGCACCTTCACTTAAATACTATATATGCACATTTTTATAGTTTTTTGCGCTAAGCAAGCGTAACCGGGGGCTGTAGCGGCGTATGCATTAAGGACATCGAAAATATTCTTCGAATGCATTGGATGCGCGTCGCCCTGGAAGCCTTAAATGGGCTTGCTTATCTCTTAATAGAATTGATTTGAATTTTGTTAGACCAATATTGCATACCCGCACGTCACCTGTGGGAGCGGGCTTGCTCGCGAAGACCCTGTGCCATCCACCATCACTGGCACCTGACACTACGCCTTCGTGAGCAAGCCCACTCCCACAGATGCAAAGCGGTTCGCCATGCAACCCGACAACGGAGGTCACCCATGGCCCGTCAATCCCTGCTCAGCCTGCCCCTGACCGCGCCACCGCTGAAAAGCCGCCGCTCCTGGCCAAGTCTGAACCAGCGTCTGTTGCCCTGGCTGCTGCCCGTCAGTCTTTTTGCCCTGTGGTGGCTGGCCGCGCGCAATCAATGGATGAGCGAGCAGATTCTGCCGACGCCATCGCTGGTCTGGAGCAGTGCCGTGGAGCTCGCGCAAGGCGAGTTATGGAGTCATTTGTGGGTCAGCCTGCAACGACTGTTTTGGGGTTTGCTTGCAGGTATTTCGGCAGGCTCGATTCTGGGGGCCACGCTGGGGTTCAGTCGGCGTCTGGAGCGCTTGATTTTCCCGACCTTCGCCGGGTTGGCGCAGGTGCCGACGCTGGCATGGATTCCGCTGTTCATGGTGTTTTTCGGCATCGGAGAAGTGTTGAAACTGGTGGTGTTGATCAAAGCCATCGTCGTACCGGTGACGTTGCACACGCTGGTCGGCGTGCGCGATGCGCAACCAAAACTGCGCGAAGCCGCCGCGGTGTTGCGCCTGCCGCCGCGTCTGTTGATTCGTCGGCTGGTACTTCCTGCTGCGCTGCCGGCGTTCATGGCCGGTGTACGTCTGGCACTCGCCGCCGGCTGGACATCGCTGCTGGCGGTCGAGCTGCTCGCCTCCAGCGAAGGTATCGGTTACCTGATGGTCTGGGCGCGGCAGCTGTTCATGCTCGATATCGTGTTCGTGTGCATCGTGATCATCGGGCTGATCGGCGTGGCCATGGATCGCGGCATCGGTTTGCTTGACCGTAAACTGGTGCACTGGCCACATCCGGCCACCGCGGAAATTCGCCGCGGCCCGCGTTATCAGGGCTGGCAGCGCCTGCAGCCGTGGCTGCTGCCACTGGGCTTGCTGGCGCTGTGGCAGGTGGCGAATGATCAGCAGTGGGTCGACGCGAATATTCTGGTCAGCCCTGTGGCCGTGGTGAGCACGACATGGGATGGCCTGCTCGACGGCACGCTGGCCAACGGCATGGCGTTGAGTTTGAGCCGCACCCTCGGCGGCTTGCTGCTCGGTGGCGGACTCGGTTTCGCCCTGGGCCTGCTGCTGGGACTGTCGCGTTTGAGCGAACGCTTGCTCGGCCCGACCCTTGCCGCGTTGCGCCAGATCGCGATTTTCGCCTGGGTGCCGCTGCTCACGGCGTGGTTCGGTCTCGGTGAGTTGGCCAAATGGGTATTCGTCGCCCTCGCCGGGTTTTTTCCGCTGTTTATCGCCACCCAGCGCAGCGTCGCCAACCTGTCGCCGCAGCTCAACGAAGCGGCGCAAGTGCTGCGCCTGAGCCTCGGCCAGCGCCTGCGTCGGCTGGTGCTGCCGGGCGCTGCGCCGGGGATTTTCGCCGGACTCAGGCTAAGCCTGATTTACGCCTGGCTTGGCACCATCGGCGCCGAATATTTCATGCCGTCCAACGGCGGCATCGGCAGCCAGATGATCGGCGCACAGCAACTGCTGCGCATGGATCTGATCATGGCCGGCATGCTCTTGGTCGGCTTCACCGGCGCCTTGCTCAACCTGATTGGCCAACGCCTGGAAATTCGCGCCACTCGCTGGAGACACGCATGAACGCACCGATTGTCAGCTTCAACCACGTAGGCAAATCCTTCGACGTCGACGGTTTCGAGCTGGAGGCCATTCGTGAATTCAACCTGGACATCGCCGAGGGCGAATTCGTCGCCATCGTCGGCTCAAGCGGCTGCGGCAAATCCACCCTGCTGCGGTTGCTGGTCGGCCTCGACACGCAGTTTCGCGGGCAGATCGACGTCGATGGCAAAGCCGTCAGCGGCATCGGCGGCGAGCGCGGCATCGTCTTTCAGGAGCACCGTTTGTTTCCCTGGCTGACCGTTGCCGACAACATCGGCCTGGGCCTGGTCAACGAGCCGCTGAGTGCGGCGCAAAAGCAACAGCGCATCAGCGATTTCATCGATCTGGTCGGCCTGCGCGACTTTACCCGCGCTTACCCGCATCAGCTCTCCGGCGGCATGGCGCAGCGCGTGGCAATTGCCCGAGGCCTGGTCGCCAGCCCGAGGATCCTGCTGCTCGACGAGCCCTTCGGCGCCCTCGATGCACTGACCCGCCAGCAAATGCAGGACGAGCTGCTGGCGATCCGCGAACGAGCAAAAATCACCACAATCCTGGTGACCCATGATGTCGAGGAAGCGATTTTTCTTGCCGACCGCGTGGTGGTGATGGAGCCGCGCCCCGGGCGGATCAAGCAAGTGGTCGACATCGCCCTGCCCCATCCACGTCAGCGCAGCAGTTTCGACTTCCATCAACTGCGCGAAGAACTGCTGCACGAACTGACCAATGATGACCATTACCAACCGAGCGCACCGGTGCAGATCCGCGATCTGCCGCTGACGTTCATTGCCTGCTGAACAGGAGTTCCGCCATGCCGCAACGCCCCAATTTTCTGGTGATTCTGGCCGACGATTTAGGCTTCTCCGACATCGGTGCGTTCGGCGGCGAAATCGCCACGCCGAACCTCGATGCCCTGGCCCACAATGGCCTGCGCCTGACCGACTTTCACACCGCACCGACCTGCTCGCCGACGCGCTCGATGCTGCTGACCGGCACCGATCACCACATCGCCGGCATCGGCACCATGGCCGAAGCACTCACTCCGGAACTGATCGGCAAACCCGGTTACGAGGGTTACCTCAATGACCGCGTCGTCGCCTTGCCCGAACTGCTGCGCGAGGCCGGTTATCAGACGTTGATGAGTGGCAAATGGCACTTGGGTCTGAAGGCTGAACTGGCGCCCCATGCACGCGGCTTCGAGCGCTCGTTTTCGCTGCTGCCGGGCGCCGCCAACCATTATGGTTTCGAGCCGACCTACGATGAACAAACACCGGGCCTGCTGAAATCGACACCGGCGCTGTACATCGAGGACGATCAATTTCTCGACGAGTTGCCCAAGGATTTCTATTCGTCCGATGCCTTCGGCGACAAGCTGCTGCAATACCTCAAGGAGCGCGACCAGACCCGACCATTCTTTGCTTATCTGCCATTCTCCGCGCCGCACTGGCCGTTGCAGGCACCCGCCGACATCGTCGAGAAATACCGCGGTCGCTATGACGCCGGCCCCGAAGTGCTGCGCCTCGAACGCCTGGAAAAACTCAAGGCTCTGGGGCTGATCGAGGCGGATGTCGAACCGCATCCGCTGATCCAGCTCAGTGCGCAGTGGGACGCATTGAGCAAAGAGCAAAAGCAGATTTGCGCGCGGGCAATGGAAGTCTACGCGGCGATGGTCGAACGCATGGACTGGAACATCGGCCGGGTCGTCGATTACCTGCGCCAGCAGGGCCAGCTCGATAACACCTTCATTCTGTTCATGTCCGATAACGGTGCCGAAGGCGCGCTGCTCGAAGCGTTTCCCAAGTTCGGCCCGGAGCTGATGACCTACCTCAACCAGCATTACGACAACAGCCTCGATAACATCGGCCGGGCCAACTCCTACGTCTGGTACGGGCCAAACTGGGCGCAGGTAGCGACCGCTCCGTCGCGGCTGTTCAAGGCGTTTACAACCGAGGGCGGGATTCGTGTACCGGCGCTGCTGCACTATCCGCAGTTGCCGCTCAAAGGGCAGATCAGCCACGGCTTCGGTACGGTGATGGACATCACACCGACCATTCTCGATCTGGCCGGCGTGCGCCATCCCGGCAAACAGTGGAAAGGCAAAGCGGTGGCGCCGTTACGTGGCAAGTCGTGGCTGGGCTTTTTGTCCGGCGAGACCGCGCAGGTGCATGACGAACACACGGTGACGGGTTGGGAATTGTTCGGGCGCCGCGCGATTCGCCAAGGGTCGTGGAAAGCGGTGTGGATCCCCGGGCCGGTGGGGCCGGCGAACTGGCAGCTTTATGATCTGGCGAGTGACCCGGGTGAGATTCATGACTTGGCGTTGAGTCAGCCGGACAAGCTCGATGCATTGATCGGGCATTGGCAGCGCTATGTGGAAGAGACCGGGGTGATCCTGAGTGCTTCGCCGTTTCAGCCGGATTGATGGTGACCGATTTATAGCTATCGCGAGCAGGCTCACTCCTACAACTGGAATGCATTCCCCCTGTAGGAGTGAGCCTGCTCGCGAAGAGGTCTTCGCAGTCACCTATTACGCTCGGACTGTACGCACCTCTTCCTGCACAACGGCATCCCGCCGCACAAACCGGTTCGCCCGCCCAAACGTGCCGAAATCATTAAATCGCACCCCCATCTCGCGCATCACCTTGTGCGCCACCGGCACGGTCATCTGGCGGATGTAAAACGGCTCCTTGACGACGAAATGATGAATCCCGTGACTGCTGCCAAAGTTGAAGCAGAACGCCTGCAACGGCCACAGCCACCACGGGTTCAACACCTGACATTGCTGCAACACATTGCCCGGTTCGATATCGCCGTAATAATGCATGTTCGAGCTGATGAAATGCAGGCAGAAGGTGCGCAGCACGTTCGGGCCGATGATCACCACCACCGCGATATCGACCACCTGCATGACCGACAACGTGGTGGCGGACCACTCGATTGGCGCGCCCAGCAGGTAGCCGATGCCGTTGGCCGCGTGAAACCCGAGAAACACATACCACGCGCCCCAATGCAGCAGCGCCAGCGGTGCGTAGACTTTCACAACGCGCTTGAGAATGCTCAGCTTGTGCGCCCAGGTCTTGGCCCGCAGCATGCGAATGAACGCTGACATGACGTTATCACCGACCATCAGCAGCCGCGCCAATCCCCACGGCTCACCGTTGGTGATCGCGCGTTCTTCCATGTCGGCTTCGGTGCCGGACACCTTGTGGTGATTGAGGTGCAGATGGCGACGAATCCACGGGTTGATCGTGCTCGGTCGCGCCAGCCACACCAGGCCCATCATCAGATTGTGCGGCACGCGTTGCTTGCGGAAATACATGCTGTGGATCAAGTCGTGCTCAAGCTCATGGGTCAGCGAAGCGAAAAACGCGTTGAGCAACAGGCACACCCACCACGCCATGTGGCCCGTGATGTACAGCGCCGCCGAACCGATCATGCCGGCCAGGGCGAAAGCCAGTATTCCCGCGCCGAGGGCATCCTGATGCCGCAGAATCGGATAACGCTCACGCAATTCCACGCCCTTGGCCAGCACCACCTCGCGAATATGCGCCGATCGCAGCACAGCATTGTGTCGCTGGGGACTTGCAGAAGTACCGTCCATGCTCCCATCCTCTGGTTATCGATGTCCGCATCCTGCCTCGGCCGGGTTCGAAACGCGGTAGCCGAGCACGCCAACCTGTTGACCGGAAGCGCCAATCAGCATGAAGGAACCGACCTCCCTCGCCAGCTGGACCCGTGCCTTGCGCAAGCAACTCGACGCGCTGGGGCTGGACAGTCTTGCCCTGTGCCAACAGGCCGGACTCGATCCGGCGTTGATGGACGACCCCAACGCGCGCTACCCGCTGTCCGGCACCACGCGCCTCTGGGCGCTCGCCGTCGAAGCCAGCGGCGACCCGGCCCTGGGCCTGCGCGTGTCACGTTTTGTCAGCCCGACCACCTTCCACGCGCTGGGTTATGCGCTGGTGGCCAGCGGTAGCTTGCGCGAGGTGTTTGAACGGATCGTGCGTTATCACCCGGTGGTCAGCGATGCGCTGGAGCTTGAGCTGAGCCGCAACGCCGACCGCTATCAATTTCGCCTGAATATTCCCTCAGGCAATCCGGCACCGGCCTTTGAAGCCATCGATGCGTTCACCGCAATCTACGTGCGCACCTGCCGCAATCGCCTCGGTCGCGACTACGCGCCACTGGCGGTCTATCTGCGCCGCCCGGAGCCGAGCGACGCCCAGCAATGGCACAAAGTCTTCCGCGCCCCCGTGCATTTCGGCTGCAGCGAAGATCGCCTGGAGTTTGCCCTCGCCGACTTTGACAGCCACCTCGACGACGCCAACCCGGAACTGGCCGAACACAACGAAGCCGTGCTCAAACGCACCATGGCCCAGCTCAAACCGCTGACCTGGGAACGCAAGGTGCGCGATGCCATTGAAGAACAATTACCCGAAGGCGAACCGAGCGCCGAACGCATCGCCCAGGCCTTGCACCTGAGCCTGCGCAGCCTGCAACGGCATCTGGCGGATGAGGGTTGCCGCTTCGACACCCTGCTCAACGAAAGCCGCGAGAATCTGGCGCTGCTGCACCTGCGCGATCCGCAGTGCTCGTTGAGTGAGGTCAGCTATCTTCTGGGGTTCGCCGACACCAGCAGCTTCAGCCGCGCGTTCAAGCGCTGGACGGGGATGACGCCGGGGCAGTTTCGGGATGGGTTGCGTTGAGTTTCAATCAGCGAGATATGAGTCGGTGAAAGGACTCAAGTGTGAAAATTTTCCTTCTTGAGCATATCGAGTGTAGGACGGGCTGGTCGACGAACCGCGTCTAGCACATAGCCGAAGCCATTCAAGATCACCTCTACCTTACGCAGACCAATGTCAGAGACCGTGTTGTTCTCGATGCCGGAGATGGTCGCGCGACTCATACCGTACTTCAGAGCGAGGGCTTGCTGAGACAACCCATTCGCCTTTCGAAGGGTTCTGATTAATTTGCCTATGTTTTCCATCTGAGCCGCCTGCATTATTTACGATGCATTTTTTTATTTTCAGCCGACATGCATTCTATTGAATGCATTTCTTGCGAAAAACTGACCATTATCTTTCTTTCAAATTATCAACGTCGTATCAAAAACCCCAACTCAAACACCGTCCCCGCCACATCACTCCTCACCCGCACCCGCCCGCCATGCAACTGCATGATCGACTGCACGATCGCCAACCCCAACCCGCCCGAATCCCCCGGTTCCGCCCGCGAGGGGTCGACGCGATAAAAGCGGTCGAACAGTTTGTCCAGATGCTCCGGCGCAATTGCCGGGCCGTGGTTGTGTACTTGCAGCCAGCACATACCCGGTTCATCGCGGCGTTGCAGGCTGATCAGGGTGCCGGGATCGGCGTGGCGGACGGCGTTGGCCAGCAGGTTGCCGAGGGCGCGTTGTAGCAGTTGCTGGTCGGCGAGCAGTTCACCGTGCAGGCGGTTTTGCAGTTGGAGGCCGCGATCATCCGCCAAGGCTTCGAAGTAATCGCAGAGCTCGTCGCCGACGTTTTGCAGACTCAGGGTCTGCAGATTGAGCGCGCGTTCGGCCTGTTCGGCGCGGGCAAGGAACATCAGATTCTCGGCCATGCGCTTGAGCCGTTCGAATTCTTCCATGTTCGAGGCCAGCACTTCCTGATATTCCGCCGTGCTGCGCGGATGGTTCAAAGCCTGGCCGTTGCTGGCGAGCAAGGTGTGCAAAGGCGTGCGGATTTCGTGGGCGAGGTCGGCGGAGAACTGCGAGAGACGCTGCACGCTGTCGTCCAGCCGCGCGAGCATGGCGTTGAGCGCATGCACGGGTTCGCGCAGTTCTGTCGGCGTGCCTTCGACGGGCAGGCGTCGATCAAGGCTGCGCAAATCGATGCTGCGTACCGCTTCGCTCAACTGACGCAACGGTTGCAGCCCCCGGCGCAGCAAGAGCAATCCCAAGGCAAAGGCGAGCAGTGCGCCGAGGCCGACAGACAGATACAGACGCAGCCGATAACTGCCGAGCATCTGTTCGCGCTCGCTGAGGACTTTGCCGGCAATCACCGTCAGCCCTTCGCCGTTGGGGCCTTGGGCCTGGCCGGACAGCAACGCCAGTTCGGCACCGTCGCTGGCCTGCCAGGTGAACACGTCGCGGCGCTGCGGCATTTGTTCTCGCGGCAGCGCGTTCAGCGCTGGCAACTCGCGCTGACGCGGGTTGATTGCGATGACACTGGAGCCGTCAGCCCGACGCACCAGCAGCAGGCTGTCGAGGTTGCCAAGCATGTTCTGATACAGCCGTGGCCGCGCCTGCAAGGCGTCGAGGCTATCGCTGTCGGCGAGCAAGGCGCGCACTTGTTCGAGGCGACCGAGCAGGGCCATGTCGTCACGAAAGGCCAATTCCGAGGCCAGCGAGCGGTAGAGGAACACGCCAATTGCGCTCAGCACCAAGGCGCAGACCATAGCGAAGGCCAGCGCCAGGCGCCAGGCGATCGACTTACTCCGCATCGTCCGGCGCTTCCAGCTGATAGCCGACGCCGCGCACGGTGTGGATAAGTTTTGGCATGTACGGATCGTCGACCTTGGCGCGCAGACGACGCACGGCGACTTCAACCATGTTGGTATCGCTGTCGAAATTCAGGTTCCACACCTGCGAGGCAATCAGCGTACGCGAGAGCACTTCGCCCTGGCGGCTGGCGAGCAACTGCAACAGGGCGAACTCCTTGTTGGTCAGGGCAATGCGCTGGCCGCCGCGACTGACCCGGCGGCGCAGCACGTCGATTTCCAGGTCGGCGATGTTGTACGACTCGGCTTCACGCATCGGCCCGCGCCGCAGCAACGTGCGCACCCGCGCGAGCAATTCGGCGAAGGCGAAGGGTTTGAGCAAATAGTCGTCGGCGCCGAGTTCGAGGCCGCGCACGCGGTCTTCGATGGCATCTTTGGCGGTGAGAAACAGCACCGGCGTGGCGCCGCGCTGGCGGATCAATTGCAGCAATTGCCAGCCGTTGAGACCGGGCAGCATGACGTCGAGGATGATCAGGTCGTATTCCTGCTGTTCGATAAAATAACGGCCATCGAGGCCATTGAGCGCCACGTCCACGGCAAACCCGGACTCGCCCAGGCCCTTGGCGAGGAAATTGGCGGTTTTGGCTTCATCTTCTACAACCAGCAAACGCATGGCACACCTCGATTGATCAGGCACACAGGCTAGGCGTGTTCGGCGCCGTTGCCCATTACAAACTTGTAATCAGACTGACGAGGTTCTGACGAAGTGCGCCAGCTAAGGTGCAGGCCTTCCCATCCGGAGCCTGCACATGACCGTCAAATACCTTGTCGCCAGCCTGATGATCGGCCTCAGCGGCGCCGCCGTTGCCACGCCTGAACTGCCGCGCCACGCCGATCTCGACCTGAAAACCGCACGCTGGCTCGCCGATAAAGCGATGAGCAGTTGCACCGGCACGGTGTCGGTACTCGACCGTGGCGGCAACCTTCTGGTGACCCTGCGTGGCGATGGCGTCGGCCCGCACAACACCGCCGCCAGCCAGCGCAAGGCCTACACCGCGCTGTCGACCAAGACGCCGACGCGGCTGTTTGCCGAACGCGCCCGCAGCAACCCGGAAACCGCCAACCTCAACACCCTCGACGAGTTGCTGTTGCTGGGCGGCGGCATTCCGCTGTTCGCCGGCAGCGAACTGGTCGGCGCCATCGGCGTGGCCGGTTCCGGCGGCGGCGAGCAAGACGAAAACTGCGCCCTCGCCGCAGCCGACAAAGCCGGCCTGACCATCACCCGTTCCCACTAAGGAGATCCACCATGACCACCCTGCGCATGACCCTCGCCGCCCTCGGCCTGAGCGCTGTTTCAAGCCTGGCGCTGGCCGCCGGCAATCCGCTGAGCGTCCACGTGCTTAACCTGGAAAACGGCCTGCCGTCACCGGGCATCAACGTCACCCTGGAAAAACACGTCGGTGAGAACTGGCAACCGCTCGCGCAAGGCACCACCAACGAGCAAGGGCGGATCGCCGAACTGTTCCCGGCCAAACAGCCTTTCGAAGCGGGCGAATACCGCGTGGTGTTCAAGACCGGCGAGTACTACCAGAAGATCAGGCACGAGACGTTCTTCCCGGAAATTCCGGTGATCTTTCAGGTGAAGCAGACTGATCAGCACTACCACATCCCGCTGCTGCTCAGCCCGTATGGTTTCTCGACCTATCGCGGTTCCTGAGCCCCGCACAAATCCCCCTGTAGGAGTGAGCCTGCTCGCGAAGGGGGCAAAATAGGGATTCATTGAGGCAAAGCGGGGAAGGCGAAGCTCC